>VBFV01000059.1 GCA_005881335.1 Chloroflexota bacterium | reverse complement strand
GAATCTCGATCATGCGGCTGCTCCCGCCGTTTCCTCCTCACCCTCTCGGGCGCTGTTGAAGGCGGTGATCGCGACCTCGAGCATGTCGTCGGAGGGTTCGCGCGTGGTGAACTTCTGCGTTCCCAGCACGGGCAGGAGCGCGACCCGGACGATCGGGTTGTAGCGATGGCGGGCCATGTACCGGATCAGCTCGAAGCCGACGCCCGCGATGAGCGGGATGGCAAGCAGGCGACTCACCACCAGCCAGAACAGGTTGGGGTGAAACACCGCGACCACGCTGAAGACGATGACGCTGACCACGAGCACGACGAGCAGGAACCCGGTCCCGCAGCGCGGATGCAGCGTGCTCGCCCGGCGCACCGACGGCACGTCGAGCGTCCAGCCGGACTCGAAAGCATTGATCGTCTTGTGCTCCGCGCCGTGGTACTGGAAAACCCGTCGCACGTCAGGCAGCAACGCGATCGCGGCGAGGTAGCCTAGGACCAGGCCGACGCGGATCAAACCCTCGACGAGAACGAACAGAAAGCTTCCGCTGCGGTGCACGGCAAAGCTCGCCAGCAGGAGCGGCAGGCCGATGAAGATCACGAGCGCGAAGACGCCCGCCATCGCGACCGAGCCGGTGATCTCTTTCTTGCCGATCTCGATGTTCTGGCTGCCCGCGTTCACGTTGGCCGACCAGATGAGCGACTTCATGCCGAGGTGGAGCTGCTCGCCGATCAGCGCCAGCCCGCGCACAAAGGGCAGCTTCCACAGCGGGTGCGTGTAGATGGGCGCCTTGAGCTCGCCGCGGTCGACCACGATCTCCTTGGTGGTAGGCAGCCGCACGGCGACCGCGTAATAGCGCTTGCCGCGCATCATCACGCCTTCGATGACGGCCTGGCCTCCATAGAAGAACGGCTGCTCGGCCTTCGGTTTTGCCTGGGCCACCGGAGCACTTACCTCCGGGTTAGGCATCTACACCCGGGTCTTAGCAGCCCGCTTCCGGAACCGCTCGACCTGTCCGCCGGTGTCCACGATGCGCTGCGTGCCCGTGAAGAACGGATGGCAGACGGAGCAGATCTCGGTCTTGAGCTCCTTGCGCGTGGAACCGGTCGTGAACGTGTTCCCGCATGCGCAGGTCACGACCGCGTCTTCGTAGTAGGTGGGATGGATCTGTGCTTTCAAGGGATGACTCCTGGGGTAGTTTACCGAGCCAACGAGACGAACAAACTCTCCGCCTGGAAGGTCATCACGCCCAGGTAAAGGACGAGACCCAGCCAGGCCGCCCCCAACGCCAGGCGCGCCTGAGTGGGAACTGAGGCGTAGTAAGGGTTCTTGGCGTTCCTGAACCCTGCCCGCATGGTCTGGATCCCGAGCAAGGCGATGATGATCAAGAAGAAGCTCGCGAAGTGGAAGACCAGGACGCTCACCGCGATCATGCCCAGGCCCACGACCTGAAACCATGGCGAGACCGGCGCCAGGATCCAGGCGCCGTCGAGCTGCCAGACGGGGATCAGGTTGAAGATGTTTAGAAAGAACCCGATCGAAGCCGCCAGCAAGAACACGGGATTCTGCGTCGCGCCGTAAAGGATCCACGCCGCCGTCGCGCCGATCGTGCCGGCGATGGGCCCGGCGATGCCGATCTGAGCCTGTTTCAGGGCATCGGTCGGGTGCTGGCGCTGGAAGATCGCCGCCCCGAGAAATGGGATGAAAATCGGCGCCGTGGCACGCATTCCCTGACGCCGGATCTCCAGCACATGGCCCATCTCGTGGACGAAGATCATCACCACGAGCGCAACCGCAAACCAGCCTCCGTATAGGAGCGAGTACGCCCCGAAGCTGACCAGCGCGGAGAACAGGGTGGCGAGGGCGGGAATCTTGACGAGGAACACCAGGCCGTACTTCACCACCGCCCAAACAGCCAGGGCAGCGGAGCCCAGCCAACCCAGCGTGCTCCTGTTCGACCCCTGCGGCGCGGGCGAATAGTGGTAAGGCGACTGCGGCGGAATGTCCGAGGTCGCCTGGTAGGGAGGCGGCGGGGGGATGTACTGGCCGCCCTGCGGCGGCATGTAGGGGTCGTTCTGACTCATGGGATTCCTCCCATTAGATACCCGTTCCGCGGCGCCACTAATCCGGGTCCCCAACCCAGGCCCCATCCCCGGCCTGCGGCCGGTACTTCCCCATAAATGGGAAGAGTTGAGTTCAGCCCGCCCGTGATGCCAGGTGATGTTGGGTTGTCAGGCGGCGGACGGTGGCGTGCCGGCTGGAGATCACCAGGGACGAGGTCTCGGCATAGCCGCTCCCAAACGTCACGCCCGGCAGGAGCGGACCGCCGGTGACGCCGGTGATGGCGACCGCGATGTCGGCGGCAGGGGCCAGCTCGCCGAGGCCGTAGACATGGGAAGCCTTGTCCCCGATCGCCTTCCTCTCCTCGTCGTTGCGAGGCATGAGCCGGGCCAGGAACTCTCCGCCCAGGCACTTCACCGCGCACGCCGCGATGAGCGTCGCGTGCAGGTCGCCGATCCCGATCGCCGCATCGATCCCGCTTCCCGGCAGGGCGGCCATCACCGCGCTGGCGAAATCGCCTTCCTCCAGCGTCCGGATGCGGGCGCCGGTCCCCGCCACCTCGGCGATGAGCTCCTGGTGGCGCGGCCGCTCGAGGATGGCGACGGTGAGGTCCTGCACCCGGACGTCTCGGGCAAACGCGATTCGTCGCAGGTTGTCGATCATCGGATCGTCCAGGTCGATCGCGCCCCGAGCCCCGGGACCGGCGACGAACTTCTCGACCTGAGAGGTGGCGGGTACGTGGGCAAATCCACCAGGCTCGACCGCCACCAGCAGCGAGACGGCGTTGATGTGCCCGCGCGCGACCTGGCTCGCGCCCTCGACCGGGTACACGCCCAGGTCGACCTTGCGCCCTCCACCAGTGATCACAAGGCCATGCGGGAGATGCGCCTGGTGGCGCGGGCTCAAGACCACGGTGGCGGTCAACCCCGACTGCTCGAGCGCGGCGCGCATGGCGTGCCCGGCGGCATCGCTCACGCCGTCCGGGTTTCCTTTGCCGAGGAACCCGGCGCACGCAAGCGCCGCGGCCTCGGTCGCATGCACGAGCTCGAACGACAGCTCGCGCTGCGCGTCTAAAGAAGGAACCCCGCTTCTCTGCTGCTCCATCTTCGTCCTAGGGTGTCTCGGTTTCTTCCAGCAGCTCCGCGGGACGAAGCTCCATCTGGTCGATCCCGCTCTGCAGGAACGCCGCCCGCACGAAATCGCGGAACAGCGGGTGCGGCCGGTTCGGGCGCGAGCGGAACTCCGGGTGAAACTGGCTAGCGACAAACCACGGGTGGTCGGCGAGCTCGATGATCTCGACCAGGCGTCCGTTGGGCGAGAGCCCGCTGAACACCATGCCCCCCTCGCTCATCACCTCACGGTATTCGTTGTTGAACTCGAAGCGATGGCGGTGGCGCTCGTAGACGACCTCCTCCCCATACGCCTTGTGCGCCCTGGAACCGGGCAGCAGCTTGCACGGATAGAGGCCCAGCCGCATCGAACCGCCCATCTGGTCGACGTTTCGCTGCTCGGGCATGAGGTCGATGACGGGCGTCGAGGTGAAGGCCGCGAACTCCGTGGAGTTGGCGTCCGGCGCATCGAGCGTCTCGCGCGCGAAGTCGATCACCGCGCATTGCATGCCCAGGCACAAGCCGAGGTAAGGAATGCGGTTGTGCCGCGCGTAGCGCGACGCGATGACCTTGCCCTCGATGCCTCGGTAGCCAAACCCGCCAGGCACGACGATGCCTGCCACTCCCATCAGAGGCGACGTGTCGCCGGCGTCGAGCTTTTCCGACGACACCCAATGAATGTCGATGTCGAGCCCGTGATGGATCCCCGCGTGTCGCAGCGACTCGATGACGCTCAGGTAGGCGTCGGGCAGCTGGATGTACTTGCCCACGATCGCGATCGGCACCGAGGCCCGCGGGTGCTTGATCCGCTCGACCAGCCCGGTCCACGGTTCGAGATCCGGGACGTGCGCCGCCTCGTCGAGCTCGAAATGCTTGGCCATCACCTTGCCGAGGCCAGACGCTTCGAGCATCAGCGGAACCTCGTAGATCGACTCCACGTCCGGCACTGACACGACCGCCTCTCGCGGCACGTCGGTGAACAGCGCGATCTTCTCCTTCAGGTCGTTGTCGATCGGCAGCTCGGAGCGACAGATGATTGCGTCGGGCTGGATCCCGATCGCGCGCAGGGCCTGGACCGAGTGCTGGGTCGGCTTGGTCTTCATCTCCTGACCGCGCACGACCGGCACGAGCGAGCAGTGCACGTAGAAGACGTTCTGCCGCCCGACGTCGTTCTTGAGCTGGCGGATCGCTTCGAGGAATGGGAGGCTTTCGATGTCGCCGACCGTCCCGCCCACCTCGACCACGACGACGTCCGCCTGGGGGTCCTTCGACGCCCGGAGGATCTTCTCCTTGATCACGTTTGTGACATGCGGGATGACCTGAACAGTGGCGCCGAGGTAGTCGCCGCGGCGCTCGCGGGCGATGACCTCCTGGTAGATCTTCCCCGTCGTCACGTTGGATGCGACGGTCAGGTTCTCGTCGACGAAGCGCTCGTAGTGCCCGAGATCGAGGTCGGTTTCCGCGCCGTCGTCGGTGACGAACACCTCCCCATGCTGGTAGGGGCTCATCGTCCCGGGGTCGACGTTGAGATACGGGTCCAGCTTCTGGAGGGAGACGGTGAGGTGGCGGGCCTTCAGGATGTTCCCGATCGACGCCGCGGTGATCCCCTTGCCGAGCGAGGAGACGACACCCCCGGTCACGAAAACGTACTTCGACATAGACGACCTCCAGGGCGGTTTTTCAAATGTTACCGGAGAAGGCCGTCAGTTAAACCTTTGGCTCGACCTTGGGTTCCAGGACGATGACTTTGGTCTCGTATTCGGCCACTGACGACTTCTGGACCGACAGCTTGGGCTGGGGCTCCGAGGCCGTGACGCCCATCTCCTTGAGGAACCGGTCGATGGGATCGAGCTCCAGCTTGAGACCCGGGAACGCGTAGTGCATCGGCACCACGTACCGCGGCTCGAGCTGGCGGACCACCTCGGCCGCCTGGGCGGCGTTGATCGCCGTGCGACCGCCGACCGGAACGAGCAGCACGTCCGGTGACGCGATGGCCTCGGCCTCTGCGTCTTCGAGCTTGTGCCCGAGGTCGCCGAGGTGGCAAACGCGTACGTCGTCGATCTCGATGAGGTAGACGGTGTTGCGCCCGTGCTTGGCGCCTTTGTCCGCGTCATGAAAGGTCGGGACGCCGATCACGCTCACGCCGGCGACCTCATACTCCCCCGGCCCGCGGATCTCGTAAGCGCCGTCGCGCACCACCTGGGTGTAGTTGTGGTTCTCGTGCTCGTGGCTGACGGTGACGACCTCCGCGTCCATCCGGGAGAGCTTCAGCCCGATCGCCGGCGGGTAAGGGTCGGTGACCACCGCCGCGCCACGCCCGCGCAGCCGGAAGCAGCCGTGCCCGAGCCATGTCACATCCAATGCTTTCTTCCTTTACATCCTTTCCGGCGCGCTGACCCCCATCAGGTCCAGCGCAGTCTTCAAAGTGTGACGCGCGGCCCGGGACAGCTCCAGCCGCGCCCTTGTTAACTCCGGATCTTGCACCACCACGCGGTGCTCGCTCTGCGCGTTGCCCGCGTGGTAGAAGCGGTGGACCGCGGTCGCCAGGTCGTGCACGTAATAAGGAATGCGATGCGGCTCGAGCAAGGCGGTCGCGTCCTCGACCACGTCAGGCCAGAACGCCAGCTGCCGCGCCACGTCCAGCTCCCACGGGTGGACGAGCAGCCCAACGTTGGCTGCCTCGGGCAGCTTGGGATGCTGGGCGCCGGCCGCCACCTCGACGTTCGACAGCCGCGCGTGCGCGTACTGCGCGTAATACACCGGGTTCTCGCTGCCCTGGGTGACCGCGAGCTCGAGGTCGAACTCGATCGTCGTGTCCGGTGACCGAAGGAGATAGAAGTAGCGAACGGCGTCCGAACCGACCCGGTCGACCAGATCATCGAGCGTGACGAAGCGCCCGGCGCGCTTCGACATTTTGCCTTCCTTCAGGTTGACCATCTGGTGCAGGATGATCACCAGCCTCGCGTCAAAACCGAGCGCCTCGGCCGCGGACTTCATACGCGGCACGTAGCCGTGGTGGTCGGCAGCCCACACCTCGACCACGCGGTTGTAGTCGCGTTGCTCGAAGCGGCTCAGCAGATATCCCAGGTCCGACGCGAAATACGTCGGCTGTCCGTTCGCGCGGATCACGACGCGGTCTTCTTCTTCGTCGCTCGCGTCGCCAAACCACAGCGCGCCGTCGCGCTCTTTGAGATGCCCCGACGCGCGCAACCTCTTGATCGCTTCTTGCGGGAGGCCTGACTCCCACAGTCGGTTCTCGTAGTACCACTCGTCGTAGCGGACGTTCACGCGAGCGACGGTCGCCCTGATCCGCTCGACCATCTTGTTGATGGCGTACATCCGAAGCTTCGGCTCTGCCTCGTCCTCCGGAAGGTCGGCGATGCCCGGCAGGTCGTGCCGAGCCATCTCCGCCAGCTCGACGACATAGTCGCCCGTGTAGCCGCCCTCAGGCGGCTCGAAACCATGGAGCCGCGCGAAGACCGACGCGCCGAAGCGCCGCGTCTGCGTGTTGTCGGAGTTCACGTAGTACTCGCGCTGCACGGCGTGGCCGGTGAACTCGAGCAGCCTGCAGATGGAGTCGCCCAGCGTGACGCCGCGTCCGTGGCCGATGTGGAGGGGGCCGGTCGGGTTGACGCTCCCGAATTCCACCTGGAGCCGCTCACCGTGCCCGATGTCGCGCGCGCCGTAGCCCGGCCGGACGCGGCCGACCAGGCGGCGGAGCCAGTCGTCGGCGAGACGGAAGTTCACGTAGCCCCCCGAAGCCTCGGCCGTCGCCGCACCCTCGGCGACCTCGATCGTCTCGGCCAGCCGTGCCGCGATCACCTTCGGGTCCTGGCGCATGACGCGCGCGAGCTTCAGGCCCGCGGACGTGGCGTAATCGCCGTGCTCAGCAACTTTGGCGCGCCCGAGCTCGAGGTCTGGCACCTCGCCGTCGACCCCCAGCTTGCGCACGGCCTCCAGGAGGGCATCGTTGATGCTGTCACGGACTCCGCCTGACAGGACCGACGTCATGCGCAGGTTGGGTGCTGGCTGGTCAGCGTCAGCTCGGCCTGGGTCGAAACTCCGTCCCGCGAGTAGGTGACCGTGACGCGCTGGTTGGCGTGAAAGCGCGAACGCAGAAGAAGAGACAGCGGGTGGGCGGCGTCGAGCTTCACGTCGTCGAGCTGGGTGATCACGTCTCCCACCTTCAGTCCGCCGGTTGCCGCGGGACCACCCTTGTCGAGCGCCACGAGCCGGCTTCCCTCGGGCACGCCGCTGAGCACCGCGCTGTCCGACGTCACATCAGCGGTCGTCGCGCCGAGCGATGAAACGACGACCTGTCCGGTCTGGAGGATCTGCTGGACGTCGTCCTGGATGTCCGCCACGTTGAGGCCCACCCCGGAAACCGCGGACGTCGACTCCATGGAGACACCGACGACCTGGCTGCCCACGTTCACCAGGGGTCCGCCCGATGTTCCACCATCGATCACGGCGTTGGTCTGGATGGTGTCGCTGAGCTGCAATGTGCGCCCCAGGTTGACCGGATCCCGGACCGAGCTGACCCTGTGCATGGCGCTCACGTAGCCGGGCGTGACCGCCCCGCCCTCCACGGGTCCGCCCACGGCCACGATCCGCTGGCCTTGGACCAGCGCGTTGGGGTCGGCAAACCCGAGGGTCGGCAGGCCGCCGACCTTGTCGATCTTGATCACGGCCACGCCCGTCTGGCAGTCGTAGTCGACGAGCCTGGCGTCGTGCGCCTTGGAGTCGCCGGGGATGAGCACCGTCAGGCCGCTCGCGCCGGCGATCACGTTGATGTTGGTCACGATGTAGCCGTCGCTGGTCGCCAGGTAGCCCGAACCCCGGACAAGGCTGGGTTGGTGCTGGGTGACGATGCTGACGACCGCCGGCCGGGCCTTCGTCGCCGCGGCGATGATGGCCGAGTCCTCGGTGATGGTCACGCCGTTGCGCAGGTTCACCTGCTGCGTGTTGGTGCGTGATTGCACCCGGAGGATGGCCAGGGTGACGCCGGCGGCGACCAGGGCGGTCACGAGGAGCCCGGCCGTCACGGCCAGGATGGGTCGCATGAGCTGATAGTAGGTTGGCCTGGGCCCCTAGCTGTTGACCGACGGGTCGACGGGGTACCAGGTCATGACGAGCTGGCGGTTGGGCTCGAAACCAGCCGCGCTGTAGAGCTTGACCGCGGCTGAGTTGTCGGGTCGCGTCCAGACATAGGCGAGGGTGACGCGGCGCTCCGCAAATAGCCTCGTCGCTTGCCGGACCAGCATCTCGCCGATGCCCTGGCCCCGGTGGCCCTCCGCGACGTAGAGCTCGGCCACCTCGCCCTCGAGGCCCGTTCCCGGATCGTAAAGGACGATCCAGCAGAAGCCGACGATCTGGCCGACCTCGTCGCGGACGGCGTAGATGACGTTCTCGCCACGGAAGGCGGAGGGGATCTGCGTGAGGTGGCGCTCGATCTCTTCACGGGGCAGCTGCGGGTGGTCGGCGTAGTGGACCTGCTCGGAGAGGTGAAGCTCGACGAGAAGAGGCTTGACCTGGACATAATCGCCGGTCGCCAAACGTTCAACGTCGAGAGTTCGCATCCCCAGTCGATGTTAGCCTAGGGCCGCGCGACATCACCAAGAATCGTCGCCCAAATCATCGGAATCGCCGACGTAGCTCAGCTGGCAGAGCAGCCGCCTCGTAAGTGGCAGGTCGTGAGTTCAAATCTCACCGTCGGCTCCAAGGACATCACGCGCGTCTGACGCCAACGGGGCGTTTCGCTGAACTCCCAAGGGCCTCGTTGGCGCCAATGGAGCGGAATGAGGCCAGCGATAGGAGCAACGCAGCCTCAGCCAACAAGATCGGTACCGCCGACACGACCAGGGCAAGCTCGAGCAGCGCGTAGCCGACCACCATCAGCGCGACCTGGACGGACGTCGCGCCGGAACGGATGAGCAGCCAGCCGGCCACGACCAGCATCGCGAAGTCCTGGAAACCGACGTACGGCGTGAACAGCAGCGAAGCCAGGATGCCGGTCGCGATGGGACGCGCCGGCCCCATGTTCCTCTGCCGCCACGCGGCCACGACAGCCACCGCGACGACGACGGCCTGCACGGCGTAGAGCTGCGGCCCCAGGCCCAGCGGACCCGCGATCGCGTACCGCCGCGTCGGCTCCCACTGCGCCGCGAGCGCCAGCGCGTCGCGATAGCGCTGCAGTCCCTCCGGTCCGAGCAGCACGAGGGCGACCGCCACCATGACAGCCGTCGCCGACAGCCAGGCCGCGAACATGCGTCCGTGGCCAGCGACAAGTAGACAGAGCGGCACCAGAAGGGCCAGCTGCGGCTTGATCGCGATCAGGCTGAGCGCCAACCCCGCGAGCACCGGTCGCTGGTGGCTCGCCAGCCACCACGCCACCGCCACGGCGGCGGCCACCAACGCGACCGGCTGGCCGACCATCAGCCCGAACGCCGTCGGAAACAAACCGAGGAACAGGGCCAGGTGCGCAGCCCGCGTCAGGCCACTGCCGGGCGCCACCAGGCGCCAGGCGAGCAGCGCGGCGCCGGCGATGAGCAGGGTCCAGAGGAACAGCGCGGCCTCAAACGGCATGGCCAGGAACGGTGTCGCGATCCACGCCAGGGTTGGGGGATTCAGGTAGGGCGACCAGTAGGTGCCCGACCCCAGGCTTTCGACCACTGCCTTCTGGGCCGCCAGGTCGTAGAGGTGGCCATATCCGTTCTGCCAGCCGTTGAGCGCGGCGCCGTAAATCAGTCGGAAATCGTTGCGGACCTGGTACTGGGGGACGTAGGTCGCGATCGCCGCGTACAGGTTGAAAGCGAGCAGGAGGCTGCCGCCCCATAGGCCCGCCGCCGCCCACAGGCGGGTCCGCTCCCGAAAGTACTGGACCAAGGCAGGCCAAAAATAAGGGCTCGGGCGCGTGCCCGAGCCCTCTTGGTGACTATTTAGTTAGTTGACTTCGCGGTAGTCCGCGTCGACGACGTCCTCTTCCTTCTTCTTCTCACCCGCAGGCGAGCCATCCTCCGCGGCGCCGCCCGGAGTTGATGCGCCGGCACCCTGGTAGATGTGCTGGCCGATCTTCTGCAAGGCCTCGTTGAACTCGTCCATCTTGCGCTGCAGGTCCTTGGTATCCGAGCCCTTGGCCGCGGTCTTGAGCGCCTCGAGCTTGGTGTCGACCTCGCTCTTCACGTCTTCGGGGATCCGCGCCTCGTTGTCCTTGATCACCTTCTCGGCCTGGTGGATCATGTGGTCCGCCTGGTTGCGGAGCTCCACCTCTTCGCGCTTGGCCCGGTCCTCGGCGGAGTGCGCCTCCGCCTCCTTGACCATCCGGTCGACCTCGTCCTTGTTCAGCGTCGAGGAAGCGGTGATCGTGACTGACTGCTCGCGGCCGGTGCCCTTGTCCTGCGCCTTGACGTTCAGGATGCCGTTGGCGTCGAGGTCGAACGTGACCTCGATCTGAGGCATGCCACGCGGCGCGGGCGGGATGCCGTCCAGGTGGAAGCGTCCGAGCGTGCGGTTGTCGCGAGCCATCTCCCGCTCGCCCTGCAGGACGTGGACCTCGACGGACGTCTGGTTGTCCGCCGCGGTCGAGAACACCTGCGACCGCGAGGTTGGGATGGTCGTGTTGCGGTCGATGAGCTTGGTCATGACCCCGCCCAGCGTTTCGACGCCCAACGAGAGCGGTGTCACGTCCAGGAGCAGGATGTCCTTGACCTCGCCCTTCAGCACTCCGGCCTGGATCGCCGCACCGACTGCGACGACCTCGTCCGGGTTGACTCCCTTGTGCGGCTCCTTGCCGCCGAGCAGGTCCTTGACGAGCTGCTGGATGATCGGCATCCGGGTGGATCCGCCGACGAGCACGACCTCGTCGATCTGCTGCGGGGTCAGGCTGGCGTCCTTCAGCGCGGCCAGGAACGGACCGCGCGTCCGCTCGGTCAGGTCGGTGGTCAGCGACTCAAACTTGGCGCGGGTGAGCGTCATCTCGAGGTGCTTCGGACCCGTCTGGTCGGCCGTGATGAACGGCAGGTTCACGGTGGTCTCGAGCCGGCTCGAGAGCTCGATCTTGGCGCGCTCCGCGGCCTCGGTGAGGCGCTGCAGCGCCTGGCGGTCGGTCTTCAGGTCGATGCCGTTCTGCTTCTTGAACTCGTCGGCGAGCCAGTCCACGATCCGGCGGTCGTAGTCGTCGCCGCCCAGGTGGGTGTCGCCGTTGGTGGCCTTGACCTCGAACACGCCGTCGCCCACGTCGAGCACGGAGACGTCGAACGTGCCACCGCCGAGGTCGAAGACCAGGATTGTCTCGTTCGCTTTCTTCTCCAGGCCGTAAGCCAGCGAAGCGGCGGTCGGCTCATTGATGATGCGAAGCACGTTCAGGCCCGCGATCTGCCCGGCGTTCTTGGTCGCCTGGCGCTGCGAGTCGTTGAAGTACGCAGGCACGGTGATGACCGCGTCGGTCACCTTCTCGCCCAGGTAAGCCTCGGCGTCG
>VBFV01000152.1:15676-26751 GCA_005881335.1 Chloroflexota bacterium | reverse complement strand
GTCTTCATCAGAACATTGGTACCCAACCCAGATCGCGACTATTCGGTTGAGACCGCGGATCGATCGTTAGGCGCCGCGACCGACTTGCCGTGCCGATGTTTCTGCCGGGACTACCCTCCAACCCAAGTTGTAGGTCAGTTCGGATTAGGTTATACTTTCGGTTGCGCTTTTGGTTACTAAAGAGGTTCAAATGAGTGCTCAAAGAGAGGTGTATCCTCGCGCCCCACTCCGCTTGGTCGTAGCCGAACTGCGATATCCATACGCGCCTCGGCTTGCCTCTTCCGAGGCAGTTGAAAGGCTAACCACCATGTTTCGCCCCATCTTTCCATTGCCGGAACCAACCGGCATGCAAGTCGTGATGGCGCTTGGAGGAACATCGCAAACACAGAGCTCGCCCAGCGCCGTAAACCGATTCCTTGCTCGCGATCGAACCTCGTCTGTGACCGTCAGTCCGCAAAACATCGTCATAGAAACCACTGTCTATTCGGAATACGAGAAGTTTCGCCCACTACTCGAGACATGTCTTGGAGCTCTCGGCGAGATTGAAGGGGCGATCGTCGGGCTCGAACGCGTTGGGCTCAGATATATCAACGAGATCCGCGTACCGGCTTTGCGCAACCACACCGAATGGTCCACTTTTCTTGCGTCTCCTCTCATCGCGTCCCTTGCTCTTATCCCTAACCGTGACGTCGCGTTAACGCAGTCGGTGGTGCAGACGGAACCGCGGGAGAATGTAACGACCCTCGTCCGTTACGGAGCTCTACGCGGACAGGTCGTCAGCGCGGCTGGCCCATTGCAAGTTGCAGCTCTTCCGCCTACCTCCCCATTTTTTCTACTTGACATCGACAACTCCTGGTCAAGTCACCAGTCATACGACGAGTACTCGGTTCAATCAGCGTTGGACATTTGCGATCGACTTCACGGACCAATTGATGAACTCTTCGAAAGCGCCATTACAGATGATCTTCGGGAAGTGTTCAGGAGGACTGAATGATCTCGCGCACATCAGCAGAGCCGGAAGCCGTAGATACGACTTCGACGTCTTCTGTCACAGAGGTAGTCGTCCCAATTCCCCAGACGATGACCTCTCTGGTCAGTCAAGTGAAGGGCCTGCGCGATCGCGTTCAGGCGACGAACCAAGATGTCGCCGAACTTCACCGACGGGTCAACGCCCACGACCTGGAGCGCCGTACCCACTTCAAGGTCCGAGAGGATACGCGCCAACTGTTGGACAGGTTGGCCATCCACTACGGGATGTCGTGGAACCAAATTGCCCAGCTGGTTGGCGTGTCTCCCCAAGCAGTCCGCAAATGGCGAAAAGGCGAAGTTGCAACTGGAGAAAATCGCCTTGGAGTTGCGCGGGTCGCCGCCCTGTTGGACATACTCTCGGACCTTCGCATAGCCAATCCCGCGCAGTGGCTTGAGGTGCCGCTGGTTCCGGGTTACACCGTTACTTCTCTGGATATCGTCGCGGCCCGAAAAGTAGATCTCCTGCTCGAGTGGGCCGACCTCCGGATTGAGACTCCGGAAAGGCTCCTCGACCTTTTCGATCGGAACTGGCGCGAGAAGTACGAAAGCAAGTACGAAACGTTCGTCGCCGGCGACGGGAATCTTTCGCTTAGGCGGCGATGATCGGAGCCACGATTGGAGAATCTCGAGTCACCATCGAACGTCGCCTCCTTATATCTTGCTCGCGGGGAGGAAGTCGATCGGCTGCGCCCGATCATGCAGGGCGACGTTTTCGAGCAGGTCACGATTCCCGGTATCGAGCAAGGCCTCGGGCTAGCTGCTGTCATGACCCATCCTTGCACGATGCGCGGTGCTGGAGGTCTCCTGCGCCCGAAGCTACTGATGGCTCGACTCGTCAGCTACGCAGCCGTTCCGCTTCATCGATGGCCGTTCGGCCACTACCGAGTTTTTCCGCTGCCAGACTTGCGTAGCCCAGACCAAAAAGAAAGTGTGGCGATAGATTTTGAGGAAGTCGGAACAGTTCGTTCGGCGAACCTGGTTCTCGACCGCCGGGTCGCCTACCTTACCGACTACGGCGTGACTGTCCTTCAGCAGCGCTTACTCCATCACCTTTCAAGGGTCGTGGTTCCGCGCGCGGATATTTACGCTCAAGCGGCGCCCAACTTTGAGGAGGCCGACCTCCTACATGAATGGCTTGAGGAACTAGTTCGGGATCCATCGGCCGATGAAGAGGTCCTGAGGCAAACTCGCGAGTTCGACGCTTACTTGAATGCCGGCGGCGGCGAGCTGAGAAGTCACCTCCAGGATGACGGCAAACGCTCGACAGTTCGCAAACGGGTCCGAATCGAAATCCGCGCCAGGGCAGCACAGTTATAAGCGCCTAGCACCAAATTTAGCTGAGCCCCACGATGTCGCCCTTCTCGTCGATGTCGATCCTGGCCGCGTTCGGATGCGACGGCAGGCCTGGCATCGTGCGCATCTCGCCGCAGATCGGGTAGATGAATCCCGCCCCGACCGAGGCCCGCACCTCCCGCACGCGCATCTGCCAGCCGGTCGGCGCTCCCTTGAGCGCCGGGTCGGACGAGATCGACAGGTGCGTTTTGGCCACGCAGACGCCGAGCCGGCCGAACCCATTGCGCTCATACGAGTCGAGCTGCGCGGCCGCGTCCTTCTGGTACTCGATGCTGCCCGCGCCGTACACCTTCGTCGCGATCGTCTCGATCTTGTCGCGCAGGCTCATGTCGTCCGGATAGAGAAAGTGGAATGAGCTCGGCTCGTTGGCCGCCTCGACCACCGCCTCTGCCAGCTCGACCGCGCCCTTGCCCCCTTGGCTGAAGTTGTGACACACCGCGGAGCGGACGCCGAGCTCGTCTGCGATCGCGCGCACCGCCGCATGCTCCGAGTCGTGGTCGCCGGGGAAGGCGTTGATTGCGATCACCGGCGTGACGCCGTGCAGCTTGATGTTCTCGACCTGCTTGCGCAGGTTCGGTGCGCCGGCCCACACATCGTCCGGGCTCTCCGTCAGCATCTCGGGCGGAAGGGGTTTGCCCGCCACGACTTTGAAGCGGCCCGAATGAACCTTCAAGGCGCGGACGGTGGCGACGATGACCGCGGCGTCCGGCGACAGGCCCGACGCGCGGCACTTGATGTTGAAGAAGCGCTCGGCGCCCATGTCGGCCGCGAACCCGGCCTCGGTGACCAGGAAATCACCGCAGTGGATGCCCATCAAGTCCGCGATCACCGACGAGTTGCCCGTCGCGATGTTGCCGAACGGCCCGGCGTGGACGAGGACCGGTGTGTTCTCGAGCGTCTGGAGCAGATTTGGTTTGATTGCGTCTCGGAGGACGACGGTCATCGCTCCCGCCGCGTGCAGCTCCTCGGCGGTGATCGGCTTGCCGTCGGTCGTGTTGCCGATCACGATCCGTCCGAGCCGCTTGCGCATGTCCTGCAGCGACGTGGTCAGCGCCAGGACGGTCATGACCTCGGACGCGGCCGTGATGTCAAACCCCGTCTGCCGGATGACGCCGTCTTCGTGCGCACCGAGGCCGACGATGATGTTGCGGAGCACGCGGTCGCTCACGTCGATCACGCGCCGCCACGTCACGCTGTCGCGGTCGACCAGCGCCTCATGGTGATAGATGTGGTTGTCGATCATGGCTGCGAGCAGGTTGTGCGCAGCCGTGATGGCGTGCATGTCACCGGTCAGGTGGAGATTCAGTCGCTCCATCGGGACCACCTGGCTGTAGCCGCCGCCGGCCGCTCCGCCCTTGATGCCGAATGTCGGACCCATCGAAGGCTGGCGAATCGCAACCGTCGACCGTTTTCCGATGTGAGACAGGGCCTGCCCGAGGCCGACGGTCGTCGTCGTCTTGCCTTCGCCGAGCGGGGTCGGCGTGATCGCCGAGACGACGACGTACTTGGCCATGGGCCGGCCTCTCAACTCGTCGATCGCCTCGAGCTTGATCTTTGCAACGTCGTTTCCGTATGGCTCCAGGAGGTGCGGCCCGATGCCCATCCTGGCCGCGACCTCGGGCATCGGCAGCAAGCGCGCCTGGCGCGCGATCTGCAGGTCGGTCGGAAACTCAACCTTCATAACCACACTCTCCTCATGCGAGTCGCGTCAGCATCTCCCGGCGCCACCTCTCCGTCGGCTCGATCTCGTTGAACGTGAACACGTGCAGTCCCCCGACGCGCCGGTCTGGCTGCGCGAGCTCCGGCAGCAGTGCGCTGACGAACCGCCCCGGCTCGTAGCCACCCGGACGAAACATGCGTGCCAGCCAGCTCGGATGGCCGCGTAGAAAGCGCGCCGCGTCGGCCACGCCGATCTTCGTCGAGAGGCGAAGGAGGCGCGCTGGGTCGGCCACACCCGCCATGCCGATGTGGATCGGAAGCTCCACGCCGCGGTGCCTCACCCGCTCCACCCATCGCTTCACCGTCGCCGGGTCGAAGCTCATATTGCTGACGATGTAGGTCGCCAGGCGACGCTTGTCCCACATCGCCTGGATCGTGACGTCGTCGTGAATGAAGGGGTGGCTCTCGGGATATCCCGTGACGCCGATCTCGGTCAGGCCGTGGTCCGGCGGCAGAGCCTCGAGCAGCGACATCGAGTCCGGGAACTGTCCCGCCGGCTCGCGCGCGTCGCCCGCAATGACAAACACGTTCTGGATGTTCGCCGCCTTCAGCGCCTCGAGGATCTGGCCGAGCTCGGCTCGGTCGCGGATCAGGCGCGCCGAGAGGTGCGGGACGGCGCGGTAGCCGAGCTGGCTGAGGCGCGCGGCGAGCTGGACGGTCGCAGGCAATCCGCGACGGGGCGAGGCGGTGACGGCGAGCGTGACCTCTTTCGGCACGTGGGCCGCGACCAGGTCGAGGACGTCGTCGGTCGGAAAGATCTCGTAGCGCGGCGTGCGGAGGAACTCGGCCAGCGCCTGCCCCACACTCAATCCACCGAGCGGCCTCACCATGCGACCAACTTCGCACTGTACGCTACAGTCGCGCTGTACGCAACGAACCCTGACTCAAAACGGCTGCGGAAGAACCAGGATCGCGTTGCGATCGAGCGGGGTTCCTGAGTACCCCGAGTCGAAGCCCCTGACCGGCACGTTGCCAGCCAGCTCGCGGTGCAGGCCGGCCAGGCCGTCCCCGTCGTGGTCGAGCATGGTGCAGGCGATCCCAAGCTTGCCGCCGTCGGCCTGGAACAGCTCGATCAGGCGGGCCTGACAGGGCCAGTCGACGAGCGAGCTGGTCGTCACCTCCCAGAAGCCATGGCGGCCGCCGCCCGAGGTGCTTCGTGGCGTGATCCGGTTGGCGTGGATGTGGCCGTTCAGCCAGAGCACGACGTTGCGAAAACGCAGCAGCAGGTTCAGGAGCGCGTCCGCGCGACTCTCGGCTCGGGGGTTCGAGAGGGTGTCGTATCCGTGGTGGGAGAGGATGACGACGTAGCGGTCCGCGTTCCTGGTGCGGGCATTTGAACCGTCGCGTGTCTGGAACGACGAATGGACCTCCTCGAGCCTGCGCTCCAGCCAGCGCAGCTGCGCGGCGTCAATGGTTCCGTCCGCGCCACCCGCATCGCACACGGTGTCGAGCGTGATGTAGCGGACCGCGCCCTCGTCATGCACGTAGTACGCATCGGTGGTGAAGCCGTGCCCGCCCTTACGGACGTGGGCGTCGACGAACTCGGCACGCGAGATGGGCCTGCGCTCGGGGTCGGCAGCGACCTCCACCGAGGCACCGGCGAGGAACTGCTCGGGGTGCTGCACGAAAAGCTCCACCACGCCCTCGGGATCCAGTCCTGTCGGAGGCTCGATCGCCTTGCGCGACCCGGTCATCGCGCGCGCCAGCACCTCGGATACGATGCCGACCCCCTGGCAAACCTCTTCGTGGTTGCCATAGCAGCCAAGCCACGGTACGCGGATCCCTTCCGACCGAAAAGGCTGCATCGCCTCTTCGAGCAGACCGGGATGTGGCGGAAATCCAAGCGCGCTCTGAAACAGGTCTCCTCGCGGTAGGCCGTCGGGTTTCCAGTAGATCTCACCCGGCCAGTCGGCCCGTTGCACGCCGTCGTAACCAGGGGCGCCGGAATCCGGACGCACCATGCCTCCGTCCAGCAACGCAAGAAAGTTCGTCAGCTCGTTGCGCTGGGTGTTGTCGATCGCATCGCCCGTCATGACAGCCAGCCGGACGGTGTCGAGGTTGTTGATCGTGCGAAGCATGGCTGCGGTCGCGTGCGCGTTCAAAGTCTCCTGGGGCCGCTGCATCGTGATCAGCTCGCGAAAACGCGGATCTTGCCCATAGCGATTGACCCACTCGAACCGAGCCGGCGACTGGACGTCGGTCACGTGCAGATCCGTCAGGTGGGCGAGGGAGGCGATCGTTTCTCGCGGCTGCACGGGCTCGTCCGAGCCGGCGAGCTCTGTCCTCAACACGTGCGGCTCACCGGCGAGCTCCCCGACCGCTCGGTACGCGGCCTGCGAACCGGTCCCCACGACTTCACCTGGGCCGAGGCGTGTTTCCGTCGTCAGGACGGGGCGCGCCGCGGACTTCACGAGGCTGCTGAGGCGGGCTCTTCCCTCTGGATGAGTACCGGGTCAGACCGCAGCTCGAGCCGGACCTTGGTCCCCGCCGGGTGCTGCGATGCAGCCGATGTCGGCATCTGGGCGAGCACGGTCGTGTCGCCGAGGTCGACGGTGACGCGGCTCACTGCGCCGAGGAAGGCGACCGTCAACACGGTCCCGACCAGCGGTCCTTCCTCGGCGTCGCCTCGGCCAATGAGGGTCACGGCCTCTGGTCGGACCAGCGCGGTGGCCGGACCGTCCGCGATGTCGGGCTGGACGAGCGGCAGCTGCACCCCGCGCACCTCGACGGAGCCGCCCTTGACCGTGCCGGCAAGACGGTTGGTCAGGCCGACGAACTCGGCCACGAACGGCGTGGCGGGACGCGTGTAAACGAGGGTCGGAGGGCCGAGCTGCTCCAGGCGTCCCAACTGCATGACGCCGACGCGATCGGCGATCGCAAGCGCTTCCTCCTGGTCGTGGGTGACGAAGAGCGTGGTGATGCCGACCTCGAGCTGGATGCGGCGGATCTCATCCCGCAGGCGCGCGCGCACCTTCGCGTCGAGAGCTGACAGCGGCTCGTCCAGGAGCAGCACCTGCGGCCGGATGGCCAGGGCGCGGGCGAGAGCCACACGCTGCTGCTGTCCGCCCGACATCTGGTTGGCGTAGCGATTGGCGACGCGGCCGAGCCCCACCAGCTCGAGCGCCTCGAGCGCGCGCTTCTTTCTCTCCTCGGTTCCAACCTTGCGCATCTGCAGGCCGAAGGCGACGTTCTCCCACGCGACCATGTGGGGAAACAGCGAGTAGGCCTGGAAGACCATGCCGACGTTTCGCCGGTTGGTGGGGAGCCCGGTGACGTCCTTGCCCGCGACGACGACGCGACCGCCGTCAGCCTCCTCCAGGCCGGCGAGCAAACGAAGCGCTGTCGTTTTGCCACAGCCAGACGGTCCGAGCAGCGCGACGAGCTCGCCCGGCGCGATGGTCAGCGACAGCCCATCAAGCGCCGTCACGGTGCCGTACCGCCGGACCAGGTTCTCGAGCCGGACTTCGACGCCCGAGCGCTGGATCATCCCGCCGATCCCTGCACGGGGCCCTTGCCGAGGTTCGTGACCGCCTCCGACTGCGTGCGGCGGCGCCGGCCGCCGACAAATGCGATGCCGACCAGCAGGACGAACGCGAACATCAGCGAGGCCACGGCGACGGCGATCGACACGCCGGCGTTGGCCCGGCCGAGGTGCACCAGCTCGACCTGCAGGTTGGAGTAGAGCAAGACGTTGGCGACCGTGTATTCGCCCAGCACCAGCGCGACCGAAAGCAGGGTCGCATTGAGGATTGCGTTCGAGATGTTCGGAACGATAACGCGCCACATCACCGTCAACCAGCTCGCGCCGAGGCTTCGCGCGGCCTCCGACAGCGTCTTCACATCAATCGCACCAAGGCCGGCGTCGATGGCGCGGTAGCAGTAGGGAAGCACCAGCACCACGTACGCAAAGGCCAGCGTGAGGATTGAATCGCTCACGTTGGTGCCAAGCCAGATGTACATCGGAAACAGGCCGGTCACGAGGACGATCGCGGGGATGGTCAGCGGCAGGAGACAGACGAACTCGACGATCCGGCTGAGCTGAGGCAATTTGAGCCGCACCCAGACCATGGTCGGCACCAGCAGGACGAGCATCGCGACCGAGGTGATGAGCGCGAGCTGGACCGACGCGATGATGGCCTTGATCATGTCCGGATACTGGACGATCGACGTCCAGTATTCGAGCGTCCGCTCGCCGTTGATCCCGCGGGTCGAGAACTCGACCATCGCGGCCAGCGGGATCAGAAAAAAGACCGCCGCGAGCGCGAAGACGACAATGCGAAAGACCTGGAGCTTGATCCGGCGTGTTCGCTGCACGCTGCGCATGGCTACAGCCACCGTGCGGTCCTCCGCTGCAGCAGCGTGTAGAGGATCGTCACGACGGTCACGATCACGATCATCTCGATGGCGATTGCTTTCGCGAAGCCTGGCTCCGCAGCCCCCACCTCGCTGCTGATCGCGGCCGCGATCTGCTGCGACAGCACCGGCGAGCCCTGGTTGATCAGGGCGTTCACCGTCGCGTAGGCAGAGAACGAGTTCGCGAAGAGCAGGAGCACCGCTCCAATAAAGGAGGGGAACAGGATCGGTCCGGCGATGTATCGCCAGTAGTGCCAGGTGTTCCCGCCGAGGCTCTCGGTGGCCTCGCGCCATTGCGGCTTGATGCCGTCGAGCGCCGGCAGAAACACCAGCACCATCAGCGGGATCTGAAAGTAGAGGTAGACGAGCGCCACGCCGGAGAGCTCGAACAGCCAGATGCCGTGCGCGTAGTAATCGAAGCCATGGCTCTGGGCGAAGAGATAGACGAATCCGGCCGACCCGATGCTCGCGATGAAGGCGAAGGCCAGCGTCACCCCACCGAACTGGGCGAGGACCCCGGACGCCGAAACCACGAGCCGGCGCAGCATGCCGTGCGGATTACCGGTGACGATCGCGTAAGCGAGGAGCGCGCCGAAAAAGGCTCCTCCCAATGCGGTGACCAGAGAGAGCAAAGTCGTCGTGATGGTCGCCTTGAACACATACGAGCGCGATAGATGCGCGTAGTTGTCGAGGGTGAACGAGCCGTCGGCGTTGAAGAACGCGCCGATCCCGACGACTGCAGTGGGCAGCAAAAGGAAGATGCCCACGTAGGCGAAAAACGGCAGGACGCCCACCCAATCGAGTGAGAATCGTCGGCCGCCCAGGAGCGGGCGGCCGACTCTCGTTGCTACAGCCGGAGTGCCGGCGACTGTCAAGAAATCGCTGCGTCCCAGTGAGCGACGACGTAGTTCTTGGCCGCGGTGGCCTGATCAGCGCTCATGAACTTCGGCGTGCCGCTGACGGCCGGCAGCGCGGCGGCGGCCGTCTTGTCGACCTTGCCCGACTTTTCCATGGCCGCCTGGCGGACGGGCCGTGCGAGACCTTTCAGCCATAGGTTCTGGCCTTCGTCGGAGTAGAGGTACTCCTCCCACAGGCGCGCCGCCGCGGGGTGAGGAGCGTTCTTGTTGATCGCCTGTGCGTAGTAACCGCCGAGGATGGCGTTGTTCGGCACGAACACCTTCCACGCCGGCACGTCCTTGCCGTGCGCCGCGGACAGGTAGTCCCAGTCGAACACGACCGGGGTCGTCCCGTTCTTCACCGTCGCCGTCGTCGCCTGCACCGGAACGAACGTGCCGGCCTGCTTCAAGCGGTGGAAGAAGTCGACGCCCTTGCTGATGTCGTCGAGGGTGCCACCCGACGCGAGGTTGGCCATCATGACTCCGTTGAGCGCGGCGTTGGCCTGCTTCGGGTTTCCGTTGAGGGCGACCTTCCCTCTGTAGTTCGACTTGAGGAGGTCGTCCATCGTCGTGATCGCGGGCACCTTGCTCGAGTCGTAGCCGATCGACATGAACCCGCCGTAGTCCTGGAACCACAGTCCCGTGGGCTCTTTCTGCGTCTCGAGGATGTCGCTCCACGTCGCGACCTTGTAGGGCGCGAACAGGGTGAGGTTGGCAAGCGCGACGGCCATGCCGACGTCGAGCACGTCCGGAGCGCGGCTCGTCGTGCCGAGTTGCTGGACGGCGTTCACCTCGTCCTGGCTGCTTCCGTCGGGGTTGTCGGAGGTGATCGCGATGCCGTACTTGGCGGTGAACCCGTCGAGGATCGCCCCATAGTTCGCCCAGTCGCGGGGCAGCGCGATGACGTTCAGCTTGCCCTCGGCCTTCGCGGCGGCGACGAGAGCGTCCATCCCTCCGCAGGCAGAGGCCGACGTCGCCGTTTTGGCGGTGCTGCATGTGGCAGTCCCAGACGATGTGCTGCCACAGGCTGTGACGACGACGAAAGCCACCACGGCAAGGCCGAGATGGCGCGTGAGTCTGGCGAACTTCATCCTAGGTTTCCCCTCCAAATACGGCCCGGTTGCTCCCCAACCAGATAGGCAGGCCAATCATGGCTGCAGCACGCCGATGTTGCAAGGACACATCTCGGGCGTGCGGTTGATTTCAGTAAGGGCTCGGTTAATCCGCCCTGTCGGCTAGGTTTCAGACCGCCTACCCCGATAGCCCAGGCGGCGGGAGATGTCGGCCGCACCTTCCTTCGTGAGGCGGTCGAGGTCGGGCCTACCGGCCGCCCGCAGGCGGTGCGACGGACCGGATACGTCGAGCGCCGCCACCACGTCGCCGTCCGCTCCAAAGACGGGAGCCGCAATCGCGTCCAGGCCGACCTCCAGCTCTTCGTAGGTGTGGGCGACGCCCGCCGTGCGGGCCGCATCGAGCTGCGACTCGAGCTCGGCTCGGGCGGTGATCGTGTGAGGGGTGACCTGCTCCAGCTGCGTGCCCAGCAGCCGCTCGCGTACCGGGGCCGGTCCGAAGGCGAGGATCACTTTGCCGCTTGCGGTGCAGTGGACCGGCGTGCGGCGCCCGAGCCAGTTGACACCGACCACGGACGTTGACGCCGTGGCCTGCTCGATGGGCACAATGACGTCCCCGGCCAGGACGTCAAGCGTGGCGGTCTCCCCGGCCGCG
>VBFV01000152.1:0-15618 GCA_005881335.1 Chloroflexota bacterium | reverse complement strand
CGGTGCGCCACCCACCCTGGGCCAGCAGGTCGAGGATGGAGATCGCGCGCTCGACCGAACGGACCCCTACCGCCCGCTCCTCGCCGTTGCTCATTGCGCAACATTACCGTGGCGGGTAACACGGCTGCCACGTAGACTGTTGAGTCCTGAGCATCAGTTGAGCGATGCGCAACACATGAGCAGGGAAGAAGAGATTCGAGCCGAGCTGTTCGAGCACACGCTCAACGGCCACGCGCCCGAGGTCAAAGCGCTCACGGAAGAGGCGTTGAGCCTCGGCATGGACCCGATGGACATCCTGTTCAAGGCCTTGATCCCCTCCCTCGAGGAGGTCGGGCGCCGCTTCGAGAAGGGCGACTTCTTCGTCCCCGAGATGCTGATCGCCGCTCGCGCGATGCAGGGCGCCCTGGTGATCCTGCGACCACTCATCGCCGAGACGGGGGCCAAGCCGGTCGGCCGCTATGTCATCGGCACGGTGAAGGGCGACATCCACGACATCGGCAAGAACCTGTGCGTGATCATGCTCGAGGGTGCGGGCTTCGAGGTTTACGACCTGGGCGTGAACACACCGCCCGAAAAGTTCGTCGAGGCCGTGCAGAAGCACGAGCCTGACATCGTCGGCTTTTCCGCGTTCCTCACCACGACCATGCCGATGTTCAAAGCCAACATCGACGCGCTCACGAAGGCCGGGCTGCGCGACAAGGTCCACATCGCGGTCGGGGGTGCGCCGGTGACGCAGGAGTACGCGAAGCACGTGGGCGCCGACAGCTATGCGCCCGATGCCTCGATGGCGACGCGCATGGCCAAGGAGCTTGTCGGTGACCGCAGCGGTCAGTCTCAGGGTGCCCAGGCGCTCGAACAGGCCGTCATGAAGATCGACGAGACGCTGAGAAAGGGCTAAGGCCTTGGAGACGCGTCTCTCCTCGCGGGGTCGCGAGGTGGTCATCTCAGGCGACCGTCCCTTCGTGATCATCGGCGAGCGCATCAATCCGACCGGTCGCAAGGTGCTCGCCGCAGAGATGAAGGAAGGCGTCATGGACCGCGTGCGTTCAGACGCGGCGGCGCAGGCGGCAGGTGGAGCTCACATGCTCGACGTCAACGCCGGCATCCCCGCCGTGGACGAGCCCGCCCTGCTTGTGGCTGCGATCCGGGCGGTGATGGACGTCACCGACCTGCCGATCTGCATCGACTCGTCGATCATCGAGGCGCTCGAGGCCGGGCTCAGCGCGTATGAGGGAAAGGCACTGGTCAACTCGGTCACCGCCGAGGAGGAGCGGATGGAGCGCATCCTCCCGCTCGTGAAAAAGCACGGCGCGGCCGTCATCGGGATGGCGAATGACGAGACCGGGATCTCGATGGTGCCGGCGGAAAGGCTCGCCCTCGCCCGGCGGATCATCGAGCGCGCCGCCGACCACGGCATCCCGCAGGAAGACGTGATCATCGATCCGATCGCGATGACGGTCGCGGCGGATCCGACGTGTGGAGTCATCACGCTCGAGACGATGCGTCTCATCCGTGACGAGCTCGGCAACAACATGACGTGCGGCGCCTCCAACGTCTCGTTCGGCCTGCCCGACCGGGCGACGGTCAACGCCGCGTTCCTGCCGCTCGCGATGCACTCGGGGCTGACGTGCGCGATCACCAACCCGCTCGAGCCGCAGGTGAGGCGCGCGGTGCTCGCAGGCGACCTGCTCCTTGGCCACGACGAGTACGCGATGCGGTGGATCGCCAGGTTTCGCGCAGAGCAGGCGGCTGGGCGCGCGCAATGATCCAGCGCAAGCTCGAGGTCACCTACCTGCCGTTCGACCGGACCACCCGCGTGCCACCCGGCACCACGGTCTTCAGCGCCGCGCACTGGATCGGGCTGCCCATCGACTCCACGTGCGGCGGTCGCGGCACGTGCGGCAAATGCAAGGTGCGGGTGATTCGCGGCGGTGCAGATGCCGAAACCGCCGATCACAGGCAGTTGCGGCCCGCCGAGATTGCGGACGGATGGCGGCTTTCCTGCCAGGCGCGGATCTACCAGGACATGACCTGCGAGGTGCCCCAGCTGCTGCGCGTGCCCAAGGCCGCGACCATGGGCCTCGGCCGCCTGGTCATCCTCGACCCCAACGTTCGCAAGGTCTACCTGGAGCTCAACGAGCCATCCATGGAGGACCAGCGCAGCGACGTCGCGCGCCTGAAGGACGCGCTCACCGACGAAGGTCACGGCATGGTGGCGGGCGTTTCCGTGCTGCGCACCGTTCCCGGGGTCTTTCGCGAGGCGGGATTTCGCGTCACCGCTGTGCTCGCGGGCGAGCACCTCGTCGCGGTCGAACCGGGTGACACGACTGGGGATTGCTACGGCGTCGCATTCGACGTGGGGACCACGACGCTTGTCGGGACGCTGATGAACCTGCGCACGGGCATGGCTGCCTCGGTGCTCTCGACCCTCAATGGCCAGGCGCCGTTCGGCGCCGACGTCATCTCGCGCATCAGCCACGGCATGAACGGACCCGACGCGATCCAGGAGCTGCAGGGCGCCGTGGTCGCGACCATGAACACGATCCTCGCCGAGCTGTACCGCGACACGGGCGTGTCGCCTCAGCAGACCTACGAGGCGGTCGTGGTCGGCAACGTGACGATGCTGCACCTGCTGTTCGGCATCGACCCGACGCCGCTGTCGATGGCGCCGTTCACGCCGGCTTTCATGGATCAGCTGAGCATCGAGGCGCGCGAGGTCGGGCTGGAGATTCACCCCCACGGCTACATCCAGACGCTGCCCGCGCTCGGCGCGTACGTCGGCGCGGACATCGTGGCCGGCGTGCTGGCGACCGGTGTCGTGCGTGAGGACAGGCTTCGCGTGTTCGTCGACGTGGGCACCAACGGCGAGATCGTCCTGGGCAGCGCGCAGCGTGCGCTCGCCACAGCCGCACCCGCCGGTCCGGCGTTCGAAGGCAGCCAGATCAAATGCGGCATGCGAGCGACAGTCGGCGCGATCGAGGGTGTCCAGCTCGGCGACCGGGTCGAGCTGCAGGTCATCGGCGGCGACGTGCGCGCCGAGGGCATCTGCGGCTCCGGCCTGGTCGACGCCGTGGCTCCGGGAGCTGCAGTTCGCCAAGGGATCGATCGCGACCGGGATCAAGGTTCTGATGGACATCCTCGGCGTGACCGCAGGCGACCTCGACCAGGTCCTGCTCGGCGGATCGTTCGGTTCCTATCTGAACCCGGAAAGCGCGAAGATCATCGGCCTCGTCCCGCCCGTGGACGTCGACCGCATCATCGCGGTGGGCAACTCCGCGGGTGAAGGGGCGAAGATCGCACTGCTTTCGTATCGCGAGCGGCAAGTCGCGTTCGAGCTGCCTTCGCGCATTGAGTACGTCGAGCTGTCCAGGCGCTCGGACTTCAACGACTCCTTCATCTCGGTGCTCGGGTTTCCCCAGCTGGAGCAGGTGACATGAGCACCACCGCGCTGGTCATCTGCGGCGCGCTCGGCCGCGAGGTGAAGGACATCGTCGACCGGCGCCAGTGGGACGTCGACATCTACGGCGTCTCCGCGCTGCTTCACCTTTATCCGTCCCGGATCGTCGACGAGCTGCGCGAAAAGCTGTACCAGCTTCGTCCGCGATACGAAAAGCTGGTGGTCGTGTATGGCGATTGCGGAACGACCGGAAAGTTGGAGCCGCTGCTGGAAGAAGTGGGCGCACACCGGCTGCGCGGACCGCACTGCTACGAGATGTACGCGGGTGCGGAGCAATTCACTCAAGTCAGCGAGGAGCGGCCCGGCACGTTCTTCCTGACCGACTGGCTCGTCCGCAACTTCGACCGCGCGGTGGTGAAGGGACTCGGCCTCGATCGCCACCCCGACCTGAAACCGATGCTGTTCGGCAATTACGAGGCAGTTCTATTCCTACGTCAGGTTCCGAATCCAAGACTTGCTGAGAAAGCCCGCGACATCGCCGGGTATCTGGAGCTGCCGCTCGAGATCCGGGACGTGGGACTGGGGGAACTCGAGGAGCGCCTTGCAGACCTGGTTGAGGCGTAACGGGGTTCTCGTCGCCGCGGTGCTCTTGGCGAGCTCGTGCGGAACATCGCCTAGCGCCCCCGCCTCGTCACCCCACACCAGTTCACTCGCGGCCGGCACCGATATCAACGGCACTCTGAGATCGGGCAACTTCGACCGCTCTTACATCCTCCACCTGCCGCCCGACTCATCCCGTCTGAAGCCGACACCGATCGTGATCGCCTTTCACGGCTTTCCCATGACTGCGGATCAGATGAGTCGAATCACTCATCTTTCGAAGGTGGCCGATGCCCATGGGTTCGCAGTTCTATTACCGCAGGGGTACCAGAAGCGGGAATCTCCAATGGCGGGATTTTCACCGAGCACCTCGGTTGTTCGTTGAGCGGCCGACTGATTGGAATCGTGCCGGTAGCCGGACTCATGCGGCGGGACACCGCGGCGAGCTGCGCGCCGACGAGACCCATCTCGGTGTTTGGGATTCACGGGATCGACGACCCGATTGCGGCGTACGGTGGCGTGCCTGGCGCCGAGGGATTTCTCTCCTTCACGGACACGCTCGCCTACTGGGCAAAGGCCAATCACTGCACCGGCTCGCCGACATCTGGGCAGCTCGCCACGACCGGGCACGACAGCACCACGGTCGCCACGCTGACCTACGGCGGCTGCGCATCTGGAACCGAGGTCATCGGCTACGCCGTCAAGGGAGGTGGGCATGCCTGGCCAGGCGGCGAACCACTCGGCAGCGCGGACGAAATGGGCGCGACAAGTCAGCAGTTCGACGCGAGCGAGCTCATCTGGTCGTTCCTCGATCGGCACCGATAGATGGCCCGTTATCAGGTGATGTTCTGGAAGCACATCCCTTCCCAGGTCAAGGCTTGGGACGGCGGCACCGAGGTCAAGCGCATGCTGCCCGATTACTTCCAGGCCGCGATCGACGCCTTCGCCATGAAAGATGGGTCGACCGACATGGACGGGTACCTCGCGGGATGGCACTGGGGGCCGGTCGAAGATCGCGCCGGCGCGCCGGAGGATGTGGTCGAGGCGCTGATCAGCGAGCTGACGGAATCAAACCCGCGGTCCAAACTGTTGAACCCGGAATGAACGACCAGATCCTGGAGCAGCTCGTCTCGAGCCAGCAGCTCGTCATCGCCATGCTGCGGGTCTCGACGGATGACCCATCGGCCCGCGTCGGCGCATGGGATTTGCGCGACATTGCGGCCCACCTGGCGGCATCGGAACGCGATTGCTACGTGCCGAGGATTCGCGCCATCGCGGCCGGCGAGAACCCGACATTCGAGCTCTTCACGAACGACGACACCGACTTCAGCGGGATCCACCTCGAGGAGGCCCTGGACGAGTGGACCGCGACCCGGTTGATGCTGATCGGTTACGTGAGGACGCTGGACGAGAGGCAGCGGACTGAGCTGGCCGGCCATCACGAGCAATACGGGCGCGTGACGGTGGAACGTTATCTCGAGATTGCGCTGAAGCACGACCGGGATCATCTGCGCGGCCTCGAGCGCCTCGCGGGCCAGCTGACTCGTTGACCTGAACCAACATCTCGGCTGTTGCTGCAGCCGCCCGGGCCAGGATCGCCGCGGCGGCGGCATCCGCCCGCAGGTTCGGGTTGCCGTTGGTCTCGAGCTCGTGGGCCAGGCGCAACACCTCGGCCGCCGAACCGGCGATTTCCGTCGGCACGTCGATGGTCTTCTGGCGCGCCGCCTCGACCCCGTCGCCTGAACGGACCGCCTCGACGAAAGCCAGGTAGGCGAGCGAGTCGAGCTCGATGAGCTCCTCCGCGCGCAGTCGCAAAGCCTCGGCACGCGAATGCGCGCCCTCCGCGCCACTCCATTTCGGGGAGCGGATCGCAACCTTCTGCAGCAGCGCCGCAGCAGTCGCGACGACCGCCGCTGCCGCCGACCCGCTGGCCGGCGCCGGCGCCCCAGACGCGATCTTGCTCAGCAGGTAACCCAACCGTGTGCGGGCCCGCGCGTCAGGACTCGCCAATCTCCCCCTTGCGCCTGGTCATGAACTCCTGGAGCTGCTCGTCGATCCCGGGATCGATGCCCGGGTCGGGATACTCCGCGAGCAGCTGCTTCCACTTTTCCGCCGCCACCACATCAGCGGTGCGCGCGCCGAAACGGTTCCAGCGGTCGAAGTTCTCGGTCGAAGAGATCCAGGGCCGGTAAAAGCCGGTGCGGTAGTTGCGGAGGGTGTGCTCCGCGCCGAGGAAGTGGCCGCCCGGCCCGACCTCGCGCAGCGCGTCCATCGCCAGTCCCTCCTCATCCACAGGCAGGCCCTTGTTGAGAATCCACTCGAACATCCGCAGCTGCTCGACGTCGATCACGAACTTCTCGTACGACGCAAGCAGCGCGCTCTCGAGCCAACCCGCCGCATGGAGGACGAAGTTGACGCGGCCGAGGATGGTGGGCCACATGCACATCATCGATTCGTATGCGGCCTGCGCGTCGGGCGCCTTGGAAGAAGTCAGCGCGCCGCCACCGCGGAACGGGACGTTGTAATGGCGCGCCATCTGGGCGCTGGCCAGGATGCCCATCGCCGACTCGGGCGTTCCGAACGCCGGGCTGCCCGACTGCATGTCGGTGTTGGTGAGGAACGAGCCGTAGACGCTGGGCGTGCCCGGCCGGATGATCTGGACCAGCGCCATGCCCGCCAGCGCCTCCGCCGTCTGCTGGGCGAGCGTGCCCGCCAGGCCCATCGGCGACATCGCCCCTGCCATCAGGAAGGGGGTCACGATCACAGGCTGGCCGGCCTCGGAGTACTCGAGCAACGCGCCCAGCATGCGGTCGTCGTAGCGCAGGGGGCTGTTGACGTTGATCAGGTTGATTACGGCCGGGGTCTTCTCGATGCTGGCGCGACCGCCGAACAAGATGGACGCCATCTCGATCGTGTCGCGCGCGCTCTCGGACGAGATGACGCTGCCCATGAAAGGTTTGTCCGTCCAGCGCATGTGGGAATAGACCATGTCGAGGTGCCGCGTTCCCAGCGGCAGGTCCTCCGGCTCGACCGTCGTGCCCCCCGCGCAGTGGATCTGGTCGACCGCCTGCGACATCTTGTCGAAGTTCGTGAAGTCTTCGATCGTCGCGCCGCGACGGCCCCGTTCGAGGTCGGTGACGAACGGCGGCCCATAGACCGGAGCCGTGACGACGTTGTCCCCACCGAGCGTCACGGTGTGGGCGGCGTTGCGAGCCTGGAGCTGGAACGTCGCCGGCGTCTTGGCAACCTGCTCCATGACGAACGCGCGCTCGAAACGCACGCGGTTGTCCTCGATGCGCATCCCGGCCTTCTGAAAGAGGTCACGCGCCCGCTCGTGCAGGAAGTCGACCCCGATCTCCTCCAGGATCGTCATCGCGTGCTCGTGGACGGTGTTGACCTCGTCTTTGGTCAGCAGGTCGTACGGCTTGAGGCGGTTCTTCCACACGACGATCCAAATCTTGATCCATCCCCCGGTGTGGTAACGTAAGCGCTGCCCGTTGGGGTGCTTGGTCCCGCCTGGGGACCCCTTTTAACCTGACTTGATCCTCATCACACGTTCACTCCGTACCACTCTCAAGGCTCGCCTGGCATGAGCATGCCCATTCCCGGCGACGTCCTGCCGCTCTGGAATCCGGACATCCCGGGCGAGGAGATCACGACCGGACGCCTGGGCATCCGGGTCCGTCCCGGCACGCCCGCCGCGGCCAAGGTCTTCGCCCTGGAGGCACACGGAGGCGCCGAGCTGTTGCGCCAGGTGCTCCAGGAGCAGAAGCTGATCGACGGCACCTACACCATCGTCAAGCCCGAGAAGCCGCTCGAGTTCGTCGGCCAGGTCAGCACGACGCTCCTGACCGGGAAGCTCGGCCGGACGCCCATGGGGCTGGCCCTCGAGATCAGCGACTGGCAGGAGCTCGAGGGCACTTACGAGATGGAGAAGAACCGCCTCCGCCTCCGCTACCAAGAGCTCCACGTGGTCAAGGAGTGGGATGGCGACCTGGAAGGCTTCACCGCGATCGTCCTTCGCGAGCAGGCCAAGACCCACCCGATGCTCGACTCCACCATGCGCTTCATCGAGCACCTGCGCGACTACCGCGAGAAGCTCGCCGAGGCCGCCGTCCGGCGCTACGAGGCGACCGAGCAGTGGATCGAATGCCCCAAGTGCGAGACCGAGGTGCCCACGTCGAACGGCATCCACTGCCCCAACTGCGGCGAGGACATGCGCGGCGGCGAGTACGTGCGCGCGATCCTGCACCTGGTCGACGACGCCGACGGGCGGATCTACCGGGGCATCGATTCGCTGACCGTGCGCTCGGCCGGCTTCCCCGAGTACCGGGGCATGGCGCTCGACCGTATCCAGGGCTCGAACCTGTGGGTCAGCTTCAGGCGTTACGACCCGCTGCCGGACGAGGGCATCGTGCTGCCCACGGCGAGCGTGGAGATGTTCGAAGCCCAGCGCTCGGTCATCCGCCAGCTACAGATCGGCAGCCCGCGCACCGGCGCGCTGGCCGCCGAGCTGGCCGACACGGGATGGCTGGGCACCCCGCCGCGCGTGCCGCTGGACGGCAAGAAGGCGCACCACCTGCCCGATCCGAACGAAGAGCAGGCGGAGGCGGTGTCGCGCGTGATGGGCATGCGGCCGGGACAGCTCTATTTGATCCAGGGACCGCCCGGGACGGGCAAGACCACGGCCATCGTGGAGTCGATCCGGCGCATCCTGGGCCGCAACCCCAACGCTTCGATCCTCATGTCGTCGCACTCCAACGACGCGGTCGACACCGGCCAGGAGCGGCTCCTCGGCTTCTCCCATGTCCGCCAGGCCCGCATCGCGGAACCGGGCAAGGTGCCCCGCCGGCTGCGCCCGACGCTCGTCGAGAGCGACGACCTCGAGCCGTACAACCTCGTCGCGGGCACCTGCAACCGCCTGACCATCGACTCGCGACTGCGTTTCAAGGTGTTCGACTGGCTGATCCTCGACGAGGCCAACAAGGTCCGCGCCAACGAGGCGCTCGCGTTGATGCCTCTCGCCAAGCGCTGGGTCATGATCGGCGACCTCAACCAGCTGCCCCCCGTGATGGAGGAGGCGGCGTCGACCTTCAAGGTCGAGCAGCCGCTCGACGAGGTCGTCCGCGACGACAGCTTCTACGGCTGGATCTGGGACAAGGTGCCGGCCGGCTCGAAGATCATGCTGCCGCGCCAGTACCGCATGCGCGAACCGATCGGCCGCGTCGTCTCGGACCTCTTTTACGGAGGCAAGCTCATCCACGAGGCGCCGCATCCGAGGATGCCGCTGCCCTGGCCCTTCGACCGCGAGCTGGTGTGGGTCGACACCGGGGCGCAGGACGAGTACCGCGACGCTCAGCGGTCGGTGGCGAACGAGTTCGAGGTCGCGCTGTGCAAGGACATCACGTCGATCATCCGGCGGCGCGTGCGCAAGGCTCATCTCGCCGTGATCGCGATGTACAACTCGCAGGTCAACCGGCTGCAGGGCGCGCTGAAGGGCATCGTCCCGCCAGACGACATCGAGTCGGTCGACGCGTTCGAAGGACGGGAGTCGGATGGAGTGATTCTTTCGCTCGTGCGCTCCAACGACCGCGCCGCGATCGGCTTCCTGAACGACCCCAACCGGGTCAACGTCGCCATCTCCCGGGCCAAGAAGCTGCTCGTCATCGTCGGCGATTCCAAGACAGTGATCGGCGGCGCGCCCGAGCTGTTCGGCCCGCTCTTCGAGCACTGCAAGGAGGAGGGCCTGGTGGCCGGGGTCGGCGCGGTGGTGACGGCGTGCCAGCGTGTGGGCATCCGCTCCCAGGTTCAGCGCCTGTCCCGGCCGCACCGCGGCGACCGCCGGACGAGGCGCCGGCGTCGGGGCCGCGTGGCGGTGGAAGACGCCGCGAACGGCGAGACCGCGATCTCGCCGAACGGCGCGGAACCTGTGCTGGACGCGGCCGGCAGCGAGGCTTCGACCAACGGCGCGACGGCGCCTCAGGCCGAGCCGGCGCCGATCGAGGTTCAAACCGACTCGGATTCCTGAACGGCCGATTAAGCTTCTGCTCGAAATTGAGCGACCACTGCGTCTTCTGCGAGATTCTGCGGGGCGAGTCCCCGGCGAGCTTCACCTACCAGGACGACAGCGTGGTCGCGTTCATGGACGTCCAGCCGATCACGCACGGCCACATGCTCGTTGTCCCTCGTGAGCACGCGGTCCTGATGGCAGACCTCAACGAGACCGCGGCCATGCGCACGTTCAAGGTGGCGCGAAGGCTGGCCGCGCTGGTGCGCCACACGCTCGGCGCAAGTGGCGTGAACCTGTTCGTCGCCGACGGCGAGGTCGCGTTCCAGGACGTGCCGCACTTCCACGTCCACGTCATCCCGCGCTATCCGAAGGACGGTTTCGGGCTGACGTTCCCGCACTCCTACGAGCACCCACCCGCGCGCGCCCAGCTCGACGCGATCGCCGCAGCGATCCGCGCCGCGAGCACGCCCGCACCTACGGCGTGACGGTGACTTTCAGGGAGTAGACGGCCAGGTACATCGGACACGCCTGGCCGGGCGAGCAGCTCGGTGAGGCATTCGAGGTGATCTCGGACTGGCCCGGCTTCTTGGCTTCGAACGCCGCCAGCGTCACGCCGCGCGCGGCGGTGGCTGCGGGGTCGACCGTGGGCGACAGGACCGATGTGTCATGCGACTCCGGGTGCGACCAGTTGTTCATTCCATTGGGGGCGTGCAGCACTACCTCAAGCTTCTGGCCGGCGTGCATCGTCACCGTGTGGTCGTTCTCGGTGACGGTCACGTCGAATCCCATACCTTCGCTCGGAGTTGGAGTCGGATTCGAGCCTGGACCGATACCGGTTGCGCCGCAAGCAACGGCCAGCATCCCGATCGCAGCCAGAAGCACCAATTTCTTGCGGGTAAACCCGGCAAGGATGTGACTTATTGATTGCACTTCAGTACCGGAAACGCGCCTCCCATCGTTGGGGTAACTCGTGGCGATAAGATCGCTTGCTCATGCCTAAATTTACTGCCGCGCTTGCGGCCGCCCTGCTCCTGACCGCGTGCAGCGGCAAGTCTGCGGCCCCAGTGCACTCGCCCACAGCGCTAACAGGAGCCCTCGCCCAGGGACTGATCGCCTACGTCGCCGACGGCGGAGTCGGCGTGCTTGATCCGGCCACGGGCAAGCCCACGATCGTCGCCCCGCTGCAGCCGGGGACTTTTCGCGTCGCCGGCCCCGTGTGGGCGCCGGCTCCCAACGTCGATCATCCGGTCCTTTATTTCACGGTGCACGACGACCGCCCCGCCGAAAGGCGGACGACCGCCGGCGTCGTTCCATACGACTGGCTGTTTCGGGTCGACCCGTTCGCCGGGACGATCGAGCCCATCGCGGCGTCGCAGGACTCGCAGAGCAACGGCCCGATCGGGCTCGTCGCCAACGCGCACTACCTCGCACTGACCGTCGGCTGCTGCACGACCTACGAGGTCGACGCGCTGGACCTGACGCAGACGGCCGGGCCATTGAAGGTACTTTCGAAGCCGCCCTCGCAAGCGGCCTTCTTCACCGAGGGCGCCGTGCCCGGAAGCTCGGGCTTGCTTGCGGTGCGCGCATTCGGCACCGGGTCGTGGTACTGGATGAATGCCGAGGCGGGAGTGCTGAATCCATTTCCGCTGGCGCTCGGACCCGACGACGGACCGATCGCGATCAGCGCCGACGGAACGATGGTCGCGGTTGCCTTGCAGGACCACGGCGCGGTCATCCAATCCATCAACAGCGCCCTGCCGGTCGCGCCAGCGAGCTCAAGCGTCAGCGCGGCGGCCACGACGCCCACGCCGTCGGCGCGCCCCAGCCCGACCGCGACGGCAGCATCCCCGAAGAAGGTCAACTCGAAGCTGCAGCACCCAGACGGCCTGGCATGGAGCCCCGATGCGAAGCAGCTCGCTCTCGCGGTGAGCGGAGAGATCCAGGTTTACGACGCCGCCGCCACAGACGGAACGGCGCCGGCCAAGAAATATCTCGCGGGCGCCAACGTGGCCGGCGTCGCGTGGTCCGGCCCGATCGGCGACAGGACATACGCGATGGTGAAACCGAGCTCCGGCCCACAGGCGATGGTGGATGCGCTGCTCACCGCCACCAGCCTGCCCGCGCAAGCGGACACGCCCGCCAACCGGCCGCTGACGAAGGTCTATCTGTGGCGATTCGATTCGACCAAGACGTCCCCCGTCGAGTCGATCACCGACGCCACACCAGCTGTGCTCGCGACCTACCCGCCGCTGAATGCCGGGGTGCTGTTCCATCACTGGGGGCCGATCGAGTCTTGGGCCCTGCTGGGCGGCTGCTATCGATACCGCGTCTTGATCACGGGGAGCGTGACGCCCACGGCCACGACCTTTGGGCTGGGCGGCAACACCCTGTGCTCGGCCAAGCCGTCACCGACGCCGAGCGCGACCGCCAGCGCCTCTCACTCCCCCTAGGATCAAGACAGTGGAATTCGACTTCCTGGCGAGCCACGCCGAGTCGCTGCCGGACAAACCGGCCGTGGTCTGCGGTGACGAAGTCCTCGATTTCGCGACCCTGAACCGGCGGGCGAGCCGCGTCGCGAACGCGTTCACCGGCCTGGGCTGTCGCGAAGGAGACCGCGTGGCGTGGATGTCCTTCAACTCCATCGCGGGGGCCGAGATCGCCAGCGGGCTCCGGCGCGCGGGCCTCGTGATCGTCCCCGTCAACTATCGCCTCCGCGGACCGGAGGTCGCCTACGTGCTCAACGACTCGGGCGCAAGAATCGCCGCCGCCGGGCCCGACCACGTCGAAGTCGTGGCCGCGGCATCCCCGGACGTGAAGGGCGACGTCCGTTTCATCGCCGTCGGGGAGAGGGTTCCGGCGGGGTGGCTTTCGTACCGCGAGGTGGTGCAGGACGCGTCGGACGATTTCGACGCGGTCGGCAGTGGGCTCGGCGCTTCGATGATCTACACCTCCGGCACGACCGGGAATCCCAAAGGCGCGTGGCGGCCGCATGGGGTCGACATCGGCAACGTGCTGCAGGTCATCTCGATCTTCGAGCTTGCCCAGTCGGACGTCCATCTGATGTGCGGACCGGGCTATCACAGCGGCGTCGCGTTCTTTTCGGTCCTGCATCAGGTGCTCGGCGCGACGGTCGTCCTGCAACAAAAGTTCGACGCCGGCGACGCGCTGGACCTGGTCGAGCGCCATCGCGTGACCACGTCATTCATGGCGCCGACGCTCCTCCAGCGGATCGTCGACGCGCAGGAGCGGAATCCACGCGATACGTCGTCGCTGCGCGCGATCATCCTCGGTGCTGCTCCCTGTCCCCACGTATTGAAGGAGCGGGCCGAGGCCGTCTTCGGCCAGGTGCTGTGGGAGTTCTACGGCGCAACCGAGACGGGGGTCAACACCGTGCTTCGGCCCGAGGACCAGCTGCGCAAGCCTGGCTCGTGCGGCACGGCGGTGCCCGGCCAGGAGATCATGCTGGTCCGCGACGATGGCACCGAAGCCGGGATCGGCGAGCCCGGTGAGCTCATGGTCCGCAGCAGCTGGGTCGCCGAGTACTACAACCGGCCGGACGCGACGAGCCAAAGCCTGCGCGACGGTTTCTTCTCCGTAGGCGACGTGGCGTATCGAGACGACGAGGGCTACTACTACATCTGCGACCGGCGGATCGACATGATCATCTCGGGCGGCGTGAACATCTATCCGGCCGAGGTCGAGGCCGTGCTTCACGCGCACCCGGGGGTGATGGACGCCGCGGTCATCGGCGTCCCGGACGACCAGTGGGGCGAGTCCGTGAAGGCCGTGGTGCAGCTGCGTCCCTCGATGCACGCGACGGGCGACGAGCTGATCAGCTTTTGCGGCGAACGGCTCGCGGGTTACAAGAAGCCGCGGTCGGTCGAGTTCGTCGACGAGCTTCCGCGTGACGCGGCCGGCAAGCTGCTGAAACGAAAGCTCCGCGACGCCTACTGGGCAGGTGCGGGCCGCAAGGTCTGAGCGCTACGACAGCAGCGGGAGCACGAACTCAAGCGAGCGGCTGATCCGCCCCAGCGGCCGGTCGTCGGCGGTGGCGAGGCGCGTGTCCTGCTGCAGCGTGTACCAGCCCCCATACTTGCTTCCCCGCAGCGCCTCGGTCACCCTCGCCACGTCCGCCCCGCCCTCGCCGATCGGCGTGTACAGGTTGCGGGACACGGCGTCCTTGTAGTCGAGTGACAGGTCGCGCACGCGCCGCGCCAGGTCGAGGTCGACGTCGTTCAAATGGACGTGCTGGATACGGCCGGCCGCGAGCTCGATCACTTCGACGGGATCGGCGCCTGCGATGACGAGGTGAGCGATGTCGAGGCAGACGCCCGCCTCCGACCCGACCAGCAGCCGCTCGATCTCCTCCGGGCCCTGGATCGTGCTGCCGAAACGGGGCTGGACCGCGAGCTTGAGCCGGTGGCGGGCGCAGACGTGCTCAACCGAACCGATGAGGTGGAGCAGGTGCGCCCACTGCGCGTTGGAGAGCGTATCGGGCCGCGTCGCGCCTGGGGTTCGCTCCGGGATGGCGGAAACCACCAGCGTGCTGCCGCCGATGGCGGACAGCCAGTGCGCGTGGCCGTCGATGTGCGCGAGCTCGGGCCCGCGGGTCTCGTGGTGATGGAGGATCGCCTGCACCTCACCGGCAACGACCTGGAGCCGGTGGCGCCGGAGCAGTGCCTTGGTGTGGTCGCTGCGGTCGGGCAGGAAGCCGGGAGGACCGGCGGTGATCGCCCCCTCGCCGACGGCCGCGGCTTCGGAGAGCACCCGCTCGGCGTCGATCTGGTGGCCCCAGTCGCCGGCCTCGTGGATGCCCCAGCAGGCGGGCGCAAGGGCAAGCCGGTGCGCCGAGCGGGGACGCCGCCCCCGAAGCCCACCCATGCCCCGCACTCCCCGGGCAATCACGGCGGGAAGATTAACCTTCTAGTCAACGGATGCCCGGCACGACTTTTCAGCTCGAACTTCGCCCCGCCACCCTGGACGACGCGGGCCTCGTGGCCGACCTCGAGACACTGCGCAACCCCGACGAGCCGCGCGACCCGGCGCTGCTGCGCCATTGGTGGCTGATGACTGACGAGCTCCAGAAGGGCATACGTTGCATCGACGTTCGCGAAGGCCGCGCGATCGCATACGTCTCGGCCAGCCACGAGTTGTGGAATCAGGTCGAGCCTCGTTTCGGCGTGGTCCGGCCACTGCTGAATCCCGATGTCTGGTCAGCGGCGCGATACGCGGATCTCGTCGCCGTGGCCGAGGACTGGCTGCGGAAGGAAGACGCCGCGACCGCCGTGGCGCGAATCCGCGAAGACTTCGACCAGGAGATCGCCACGCTGGAACATCTCGGTTATCGCGAGGACCGGCGGATGCGGATCTCCGAACTCGACCTCACCGCGAACCGCGGCAGGCTCATTGCGATTCGAGAGACGACCAGGCGCCGCATGAAGGAACAGGGGGTCGTTCTGCATCCGCTGAGCGCTGATCCGGATCCCGAGAAGTTCCGCAAGTTATACGAGATGTCGATCGAGTCAGAAAAGGACATTCCCACGACGGTGCCCTGGCGGGTGCTGGACCTCGCCGAATGGAAGCGCTTCTGGTTCGACGATCCCGCGATTCG
>VBFV01000151.1 GCA_005881335.1 Chloroflexota bacterium | reverse complement strand
CTCTCCCGCCGAGGTCGACCACAGTACGGAGCGCTGACGTGGTAGGGAGACCACGGCGCAGCACGATGTCCTCTGCCGCGAGGGCGGCGCGCCGGACCGATGCGCCCGCCCGACGGCCGCTTCCAAGCGGTCCCGGGATGATGACCTCGACCGGGTCGCAAGGAGCTACGTCCAGACCGTGCAGCCATGTTGCGGTAAGGCCGGAGAAAGCGGCGCCGCTCGGCAATCGGCTGGCGACAGCGGCCAGGATGAGTTGCGGGCTTTGCGTCAGACCTGCCCAGCGATAGAGCCCGGCCCCGAGCCGGCGATAGCCGGCGCCCCGCAGCTGGCCGCGCGTCACACCCTCGTGTCTGGCTTCTGCGATGGAGAACGGCCCGGCCTTCAACGCAGCCGGCACCTGCGGTCTCGCTGGCATGGAATCAGCATCGACGCGTCCGCCCAACAAGACAACGCCGGTCGTTAACGCCGACCATGTGGGCCCGAATGGCGCAATGCAGGGTCCGGGATACGGACCATTCGTGCCCGAATGGCGGATTCCGGAGTCGGGAGGGAGGGAGCTTTAGGGCTCCTCTTCCTCGCTGATCACCGGGTCCTGGGTCAGCTCGTCTTCGTCCATGTCGGCATACAGGTCGCGCACCTCGGCGCCGCCCGTCTCGGAGTCGCCCACGTCGTCCGTGGAATCCTCCTCAACCAGCTCGCCGGCTCGCCTCGACTCATCGAGGAGCTGCTCGAACGCGCGCTGCGCGACATCGGGGGTCGGATATTCGTAGAACTCCGTGCCCTCCGGGACCTCCGCTCCCTCGGTCGCGTCAGTGCCGTGGCGCAGAACATAGCTGCGGCCGTTGTCCGGGTCGTGCAGCAGGGTGAGGTATCGCTCGCCGGTCAGCTGCGCGCGGCGCTCTGACTGCCCGTCGTTCTCCAGCTCGAGCAGCCTGCTGATGATCTGCTCTTCGCTTCTCTCCTGCATGACTTCTAGACTAGCCCGATCAAGGTGGACGAAGTCGGCGGGTCCCGGCCCGCCGGAACACTGATCTCGAGCCCCGACATAACGCCGGAGGAGCTGCAGCTCGCGGTGCGTAATCACTCGATGCCGCTCGAGGCGTTGCGTTACGACATCACGCCTGTCGGCCTCCACTACCTCCTGATCCATTTCGACATCCCGATGGTCGACGCGTCGGGTTACGAGCTGTCCGTCGGCGGCCACGTGCGCAATCCGATGCGACTTTCGATCGACGAGCTCATGGCGAGGCCCTCGATCACGCTTGCCGTGACACTGGAATGCGCTGGCAACGGCCGCGCGCGCTTGCATCCGCGGCCGATGAGTCAGCCCTGGCTCAGCGAAGCCGTTGGCACCGCGGAGTGGACCGGGACGCCTCTGGCGCCGATCCTGGAAGAAACAGGTGTGCTGGACGGGGCCGTCGATATCGTGTTCACCGGGCTCGACCGCGGCGTGCAGGGTGGCGTCGACCAGTACTACGAGCGCAGCCTCTCGCTCCAGGACGCGATGCGAGACGAGGTGTTGCTCGTATACGCGATCAACGGGCGCCCGCTTCCGCCCCAGCACGGCTTTCCCCTGCGCCTGATCGTGCCTGGCTGGTACGGCATGACGGACGTCAAGTGGCTGCGGTCGATCACCGTGATCGACCGTGCGTTCGCGGGCTATCAGCAGGCCACTGCCTATCACCACCGCACCGAGGCCGGCGACGCAGGAGTTCCGGTCACGCGGATGCTGCCAAGGGCGTTGATGATCCCTCCCGGCGTGCCCGATTTCATGTCGCGAACACGCTTCGTCGAGCCTTCGACGCAGGAGGTCGAGGGACGCGCGTGGTCCGGCCGAGCGCCGATCGTCAGCGTCGATTTCAGCGCCGACGGCGGAGCTTCATGGGTGCCGGCCACGCTCGATGAACCAGTGTCTCCGTACGCGTGGCGTGGCTGGACGTGTCACTGGGATGCCACGCGCCCGGGGGAATACGACCTTTGCGTGCGCGCAGCCGACGCGGCGGGCAACGTGCAGCCGCTGGAGGCGCGCTGGACCACCGAGGGAGTCGAAAACAACGCGGTGCAGCGCGTTCGCGTCGTGGTCGGCGCCCCTGTCGATCGCCAGCTGCCCGCCGATTCGAGCTAGGCGTCGTCGGCGCTTGGCTTAGCCTGATTGCGTGGCTCGCCAAACCGCATCCAAAGAGGCGGTCGAGCGTCTGCTCCAGGCCTGGCGTGGCGAGGTGCAGGCGCGCGAGACGTACACCGTCCTCGCCGCCCGGATGGGCGACTCGCGTCGCGCCGAGATCATCCGCGCCATCGCCGACGCCGAGGCGTCGCACCGGGGGCGGATCGAAAAGCGCCTGCGCGAGCTCGGACAGCCCGTGCCCGACCCTTCGTCCGTGAAGCTTTCCGCGCTTCAGCGCCTGCAGGCGCGGCTGGCCCCGGTGGACATGGTCATCCGGAGGATGGAGGCCGCCGAGGAGGTCGAGATCACCGATCGCTACAAGCGGTCGACGGGCGATCCGGACACCGACGCTGTGCTCGAGGCCATACGCATCGAGGAGCAGGGTCACTCTCGGTCGCTCGAGTCGATGGAGGTCGCTCACCGCGCGGCCGAACCTCCGCCGTCGAACGTGCAGAGCCGGCTCAACCGAATCCTCGGGCGCGAATCCTGGCACCGGACGGGCTCGGGCTGGATCTCGGGCGCCATCTATGGCGCGAACGACGGCCTGGCCGCCGTATTCGGCATCGTGGCCGGTGTCTCGGGCGCGACCGGAGGTTCGGGCTTCGTGCTCACCGCCGGGCTGTTCGGGGCCATCGCCTCGGCGCTCTCCATGGCGACCGGCGCCTACCTCGCGGAGCGCTCGGAGGGCGAGGTCACGGAGGCCAACGTCGAGAGCGAGCGGCAGGAGATCGTCGAGCACCCCGACGAGGAGAAAGAAGAGGTCTCGCTCTTTTACCAGCTGAAGGGGATCGACAAAGAGATGGCGGACCGCCTGGCCCAGCAGCTGGCCGGGAATCCGGACGCGCTCCTCAAAGTCCATGCGCCGGAGGAGTTGGGCGTCCTCGAGGCGCCGGGCAACCCGGTCCAGTCGGCGATCGCGGCCGGCGTGAGCACCTTCATCGGGGCGATGATCCCAGTGCTGCCGTTTTTCTGGCTGCGCGGAACATCCGGAGTGGTCACCGCGGCCGTCGTGTCGCTCATCGCCCACTTCCTGGTGGGGGCTTCGAAAGCGCTGTTCACGCTGCGCACGTGGTGGTCGGCCGGCCTGGAGATGACGCTCGCGGGCATCATCGTCGGCGGTATCACGTACGCGATCGGGCTGGTGTTGAAAGTCGGCGGCTGAACGTGCTGGCCCGGCGCGTCACTTAGCCCGCGCCGCTTCGAAGCTCCAGACCGCCGAAGAGATGGCCGAGATCAGCTGCCATCCCTCCGCGCCGCCCAGGCCGTCGGTCATCACGGTCAGCGCGTAAGCGCCGTTGGGCCCTTTGACGACCAGGGCCGCATCGTTGTCGACCTGGTCCAGGGTGCCCGTCTTGTGGACCACGGTGCTCCTGCTGGCGACCCCAGCCGGAATGCCCGCCTCGGTCTTGGTGCCGGTCAGGAGCGGGTAGAGCCACGCCTGCGCCGCGCCAGGCGTTGACCGCATCGGCGCCTCCGACATCGCGCACGAGCATGCGGCCGGCGGTGTTGTCGGACATGAGACCCGCTCGTCGCGCGAGCTCGTTGCGAGTGAAGCAGGCGCCGGTTTCGTAGTCGTCGTACCACCCGTCCTCGTAGTCAGCATCCTCGTAGCAGACGTAGCCGTTCGGGTTCTTCTTTCCGCTCGCGATGTTCTGCGCTTCCATCATCAGGGCGACGAGTTTGTACGTGCTCGCGGCGGTGAACACGGCGCTCCCGTTGAAGGACCACACCAGCGGTGCGGCCCCGCCAAGCTCGATGAGCGACACGCCCACCGAAGCGCCACTTGCGTCGACCAGCGCTTGGATTGCCGCGGTCAGCGTCAACGGGTTCCGCGAGACCATGACGTTCAGAGCCTGGACCACCTGACTTGTCGCATTGGTGGACGCGGCGGTCATCGACGGTATGAGGAGGTTGAGGCTGATGGTGCGATTCGGGGTCGTGGTCGTCGCGTGCACGTCGTTTCCAACCGGCGCGAGCGCTATGAACGCGATGGCTGTGGCCGCAACTGCAACCGACAGGCGATGCACACCAGAAAAGCTGAACCGCACGCCTCGGACGTTGCTGCGCACTCGCCAAGAAATTGCTGTGCGACTCGTAAGGTTTTTGCAAACCCTGGCCGGCTAGACGGGCAGCTTGTCCACCTTGACCTCGCGACGGAGCAGTGCGGAGATCACGCGCGTCGAGGTGGTGGGGTCGCCGCTCGTCCAGAATCGTTCGCGGCCGGCCGGGCTTGCGGAGAGTAGGTCGCGCTCTTCGAGCACTCGAGCGAGCTGGCGCGCAACCGCGGCGCCGGTTTCGATCAGGGAGACGTTCGGCCCGGCGAGCTCCGCGAGGAGCGGCTTCAAGAAGACGTAATGCGTGGAGCCGAGCACGATGGTGTCGGCGCCCGCATCGAGCATCGGCCGCACGTAACCCTCGACCATCCGCTTCAGCTCCGGGCCGTCGAGGTCGGCGGCCTCGATGTGCTCGACCAGTCCCGGGACCGGCTGGATGATCACCTTCACGTCGGTGCCGAAGCGGTCGAGCAGCGAAGCAAGGCGGTCGGACTCGCTCACCGCGGCCGGCACGATCGCCCCCACGATTCCGGTCTTGGTCGCCGCGACGGCAGGTTTGATCCCGGGCTCGATGCCGACGACGGGGACGGTCAGGGCCCCTCGCAGGGCCTCCGCGGATCCGGCGGTACCGGTGTTGGAGCCGATGACGATCGCCTTGACGCCCTGATCGACGAGAAACCGGGCGATCTTCAAGCCCCGATCCCGCACGAACTCGCGCGACTTGTCGCCCCACGGCGCGTTGGCCGAATCGGCGACGTAGTCGATCGACTCCCCGGGCAGGGCGGCGTGCACCTCGCGCAGAACGGAGAGCCCACCCACACCCGAATCGAAGATGCCGATCGGCCCCTGGTTCACGGGCAAAGGCTAATGCGTGCCGCCGGAGTCACTTTTTTGACATTTTTTGTGACGATTGGCCGCGGCCGGGCGTTTCCCATGTATGACGCGACCATGGCTGTGGGGCGTCGGGCTCGGACTGTGCGTCGGCGGCGGAGTCGTCCTGTTGAGTTCGATCAGGTACGGATTGAGCGCGCCGTTGCTGATCCTGGGCATCGTCCTGGCCGTGGGGTTCGGTGGCCTTGCGTTGATCGCCGCTTTCGCAGGGAGACGTACGCCCGTAGACTGACAGGCGGGGATGGGCGATCGAGTCGGCATCACGCCGAAGAGCTGGACCGCCGGATTGCAGCATGGCGTCCTGCACCTGGGCAAGCGCTGGTACGTCGTCAGCGCGGAGCTCGATGAGGGCGGGCGGGCTGAAGGCGTGAGGCTCGATGGTCCGTACCCGGACCACGCCTCCGCGGAAGCGCAGGCCAGCCGGATGCAAGACAAAAAGCGGTAACTTGCGCGTCGCGGCTCTGTCCGACATTCATGGCAACCTGCCCGCCCTCGAGGCTGTACTCAGCGAAGTCGAGCGCGACCGGCCGGACCTGATCGTGTCGTGTGGCGATGTCGCCTCCGGCCCGATGCCGGCCGAGACGATCTCGCTCCTGATGAGCCTGCCACGCGCGCGCTTCGTGCGCGGCAACGCGGACCGCGGCCTGGTCGACGCGTTCGACCGCAAGCCGAAGGGACGGATGCCGGGTCCCTTCGCAGACTGGTGCGCCACCCGGATCACGCGCGAGCAGCGCGACTTCCTCACCACTTTCGAATCGACCGTGACGGTCGACGACGTCGAGGGGATCGGTCGGGTGCTCTTCTGCCACGGATCGCCCCGCAGCGACGAGGAGATCATGACCGCGGAGACCGCGCTCGACAGGATCGGCCGCGGCGCACCGAGTACGACCTGAAAGCGGCCGCGACCCGGATCCGCGGCGCCGGCAGCCCTGAAGCCGAACAGTTCGCGACGGAAAACGTGCTCCAGGTGCCGACGGTCGAAGAGGCGATGGAGTTCCTGCGCAAGGCCGAGGCCCGGCAGCTCGCCTAGCCTGGCTAGCGCTTACGCCGCGCTCGAAGGTCCTCGATCGTCTTTTCCGGTTTGGGTTCGGGCGGCGCCGACATGGGGGCGCGGGCGGATCTAACCCCGGCCACGCGCTCTTTGAGGCGGCCCACCGTGGCTTCGGCGGCGATGGCCCGTGCCGGTTTGCGCTTGAAAGCCGCGCGCCACGCAGGCACGTCTTCGACGCGCAGGATCAGCCTTCGCAACGCGACGTCGAGAGGGAACAGGATGATCGCCAGGACCAGCAGCAGCTCGTCCAGCGCCTGCGCGGCGTGTGCTTCCGGCACAGGGACGCGAAAGACCTGGCTGACGTCGGTGATCACCGTGCCGCCGCCCGCCCGCGCCACGGCGCGGAGGCTGTTGAGGTCGGTGCCGAGCTCGCGGTACTCGGGTGAGTACGGGACGACCACGCCAAACGTGTTGGTGTGCTTGACGGCGCCGCCCGCGGACTGGGTCACATGCAGGAGATAGCTTCCGACCTGGTCCGTCGGCAGGTCGCCCTCGAACCTGCCCGGCCCGGTGGTGACGAGCGTGAGCTCGCGGTCGGAGAGGTCGGGCGTGACAGCGCTGATCGCCACCGCGGCTCCCGAGTAGCTCGGAGCGGTGACCAGGATGTGCGTGTGGTCGCCCTGCACCTGCGTCTCCATCTGGAGCGCCGGGTCGCCCGCCTGCGGCAGGGTGTAGCGGACGATGTCGCCGAAAAAGCGGTTGGCGCTGGGCCAGCGCAGAAGCCCGGCCGTCCACCGGCCCTGCGCGTCGCTCGTCCAGGCCATCACGCGTCCCAACCCGTACTCCCACGTCGCAAGCACGGGATCGCCCGTCGGGCTCTGCAGGACGCGCACGCTGTTGCTGACGTACGCACGCCCGTGGCCCCATTGCGCGATCTGCCGCATCAGCCCGGGGTCGGTGCCGTACGCACCGGCCGCCACCGTGGATACGGTGATGCCTTTTTTGTACAGCCCCTCGACGATCGACTGATAGTTGCCGAAAGTCGCGTCCCCGTCGCCGAGCAGGATGATGTGCTTGAGCGACGCCTTGCTCTTGTCCAGCTGCGCCGCGGCGGCGTTCAGGTCCGGCCCGTAGCTCGGCGGGTCGCCGAGATTCATTCCCGCGATGCTCGCTTTGACCTTCGCCTTGTCGGTCAACTGGGTCAGCGGGACCACGATGTTGCCGCCCATTCCGTTGGTGACTCCGACCGAGTCGCGTGGAGTGAGCTGGTCGATGAGCGCGTTGGCCGCGCCTCGCAGCACCAGGTCACCCTCGGTCGACTCCGTCGTCTCGAGTACGAGCATCACGGCGACCGGAGGCTTCTGCATGTTCTGCGGCAGCTCGATCTGGACGGGCAGGATCGCCTCGAGAGACGTGCCCGCATATCCACCGGGTCCGTAGCTTTCGGTGCCGCCGATGACGACGAGACCGATGCCGAGGTCACGCGTCGCGGCCTGCAGGAGCGCCATGCCGTCGACGCCGAGGCTGGCCGCCGAGATGTTCACGAGCACGACCGACTGATACGCGGCGAGGTCGGACGCCGTCTTGGGAAGCTGGGCCGCGACGATGGTGGTCGACGGGATCCCGGTCGAGCTCAGCGCGGCTTCGAGCGACGCGGCGTCGCCGGCCGCCTGCTCCACGACCAGGACGCGCGGCGGACCCACCACCTGGACCAGCGCTTCGCCGACATTGTTCTCCGCGTACGTGTCCAGCACTGGATCGATCGTCATCCGCACGCTGTGGAACCCGGTTCCGGTCGGCTTGAATGTCTGCGCGAGGGTGGTCTCCCCGTTGACGAGGTCCACCTGCGCCGTGCCGACGAGGGTCCGGTCGACGTACCACCGCGCCGTCGCCGTGGTGGCGACGTTGCTGACGATTACGGCTTGGGCGCTGGCCTGCTCGCCCTGGTTGATCGTCCGCGGAGCGTCCAGCCGGTCGACGCGAGCTTCGGAGCCGACCGGCACGGCAAGAGCGACCGCGTCGACGCGCACGCCTTCCGCGTGCAGAAGGCGCGCCTCGGCGATGGCGTCGCCGAGATTCGCACGGCCGTCGCTCACGATCACGATGTGACGCCGCGTGTCGGAAGGCAGGATCGAGCCGGCCAGCTGCAGCGCCGAGGCCAGGTCGGTGTAGTTGGCGTTGGGCCGGCTCTCGAACTCGGCGAACTGAGGGTCGGTGCCGACGTTCACCTCCACCTGCGGATCGCGGCCGAAGCTCACCACCCCGGCGCGGTCCTTGCCCTGTCGCTGGGCCAGGATCTGGTGCACCGTCGTGGTCTCGCGGTCGACTGCGTTCTGCGTGCTCGCCGACAGGTCGGCGAGCACCATGACCGATTGCTCGGGGGGCGAGGTCTGAAACGCGAACCCGGCGAGGGCGCCGGTCAGCAAGAGCACGATCAGCACCCGCAGCCCCAGCGAGAGCCGCGCGCGTGCCGGCGCCAGCGGCGGCGCGAGCCGGGACCACGTGAAGAACACCGCCGCCAGCGCGATCACGCCGGCCCCCAGGAGGAGCGGGCGCGTCAGCTCAAAGCCCACGGTGAAATGCCAGCCACTCGGCGAGCACCAGCATCAGCGCGAGCAATGCAATCCACGGCCAGACCTGGATCAGGCCGGGGTGGGCGGTCTGCGCGGTGGGGAAGACCCTCGCCGGAGGCAGCGCGAGCCTGTCCACCGGCGTGAGCTGGGACGTGGCGTCGGAGAACAGGTTGACTGCAAACCACGAACGGTCTGTGCGGCCGGAAACCGTCTGCTCGACCGTGTAGACGCCGAGCAGGCCGGTGTCGGCGAAGGTGGCGATCGAGCCTGTCGCGAGCTGGCGGCGGCTCCCATCGGGTCGCACGACCGTGACGGTCGTGGCGCCGGTCTCCGGCACGATGGTCACGGGCTCGTCCGGATGAAAGCTGCGGCTCGGCACCGATGGAGGCAGCATCCACTCGCTCAGGTTCTGCATGAGCACCGGGAAGCCGATGCGCAGCGGAAGGTCGGAGTCATGGATGTCGAAGCCGACGAGCACCTGCCGATACGGCTCGTCCCGGACCATCACCAACGGTGTCTGCACGCTGGTGATGAGCGCTCGACCAAAGCTCGACGCGCGCAAGTCCTGGCTCCTTGCGACGTGCACGTCCTGCAGCGGGACATTGGTCAGCAGCGGGTCGCCGGCGTCAGAGGCGCGAACCCTCCCGATGCCGACCGCCGCGTCGCCCGCGAGGGCGCTGCCCGCGGGAGGGTCGACCATGATGAACGGGGCCTCGGGCAGCGCCGGCGGGGAGAAGCGGTCGAAGACGGTCATCGCGTAGGACGTCGCGGCGCGATACGCGGCGGGCGCGATGACGTCGAGCTGGAAGTCGGTCCGCAGCCGCAGCGCCTGTTCGAGGAACACGTTTCCGGGCGTCACCAGGAGGACGCGGAACGCGCGCGGCGCACGCCGCGAAGATACGCGGCTCGTGACTGCGCGCTGGTGCGCACCGTAAGCGAGGTGAGGCCGATGTTCTCTCCCGGCACGCCGACGCGGTGATATTCGATCGGAAAGGGCAGGCCATTGGCGAAGGACGTATGCAGCGGCTCGACGATGCCGTCGCTGAAGAGGTACGCGCGCGAATCCTCTCCCGCTCGCACGCTGCCGGCGGCGAGCGAAAGCGCGCCCGAAAGGTCGGCGGGGCCGTTCGAGGGGCCGATCCCGTTGAGGGCGCGGTGCATGGCGTCGTGGTCGCCGGACCCCGAGGCGACGACGCGCGCCGTCGACTGCATGGCGATGAGCGTCATCCGGTCCTGCGGGCCCAGCTGGTCGATCATCGCGCCGATCTCGCGCTTGGCCCAATCGAGGCGTGAGGGCTGCACGTCTTTGGCCTGCATCGATGCGGACGCATCGAGCAACACGACGGTGTGTGCCGCGAGGCTCGCACTGGCTGACAGCGCCGGCTGCACCGCGGCGGCGACCAGCACGCCCGCGACCAGCAGCTGAAGGAGCAGGAGCCAGCTGAACCGCAGCCTCTGCCACGGCACGTTCGCCTGGCGGTCACGGATCTGGTCGGGCCACAGGTCCAGCCAGGGCACGACACGGGTCGGCCGGCGGATGCGCAGGAAGTACAGCGCGACGATCACGGGGAGGGTGATGGCGAGTGCGGCCGCAGCCGGCGCGAGAAACGTCATCCGAGCAATCCGACCTGTCGCAGGGTTCGCTGCACCATGTCTTCGATCGGCTGGTCCGAGACCAGGCGCGCAAAGCGAAGGCCGTGGCGGCGTGCGGCTCGCTCGATCTCATCTGTCCGCCGCCCCAGCGCGGTCCGGTACGCGGCTTGCGTCGCGGGCGTCGCGGTGAACTCACGCTCGAGGCCGGTCTCCGCATCCTTCAATCGCGCGTCGCCGGTCCAGTCGAGCGCGACTTCCTGCGGTGCCAGCAGCTGCAGGACGGCCCCCTCCTGCCGTGCCAGTCTCAGGGCGGTGATCGCGGGCTCGACGGGCGAGGCGCCAAGCCCGTCGGTGATCAGCACCGTCATCCCCGGCCGCTGGCGCGTGATCGGCGCGACCAGGCGCGCATAGTCGGTCGGCCCGCCCGCTGGAAACGACTGGATCCGCGCGAACAACCCGGCCGCCGCGTGCCGGCCGCGATACGGCGCGCCGCCGGAGGTCGGGCCCTCCGCGAACACGGTCAGCCGCACGCGGTCGAGAGAGGCAAGCGCCACATACGCGATCGCCCCGGCGAGGCGCTTCGCCACCTCGGCCTTGTTGGGCCGGCCCCAATCCATCGAGCCGCTCAGGTCGATGAACAGGCTGAGCGGGAGCTCCTCCTCGGCGACGAACAGCCGAAGCACGAACCGGTCCAGCCGTGCGTATGCGTTCCAGTCGATCAGCCGGTAGTCGTCGCCTGGCGAGTAGTTGCGGAAGTCGGCGAACTCGGGTGAGCGGCCGCGGCTGACCGAGCGCCGCTCGCCGCCCATCTGGCCTTTGACCGCGCGTCGCACGAGGACCGCGAGGGCTTCGAGTCGGCGCAGGAGCGGCGGCTCGAGCAGAGCAGCCATGCCTAGCCCGCTGCTTTGGCTTTGTCTGTCTTCTCGACGATCTCGTCGATCAGCTGATCGGCCGTCACGTCGTCGGCCTCGGCTTCGAACCGCAGGAACACGCGGTGGCGCAGCGCGGGATGCGAAACGGCGACGAGGTCGTCGAACGCGACGTTGTACCGGCCTTCGAGCAGAGCCCGCACCTTGCCCGCCAGCACGAGCGTCTGCAAGCCGCGAGGGCTGGCCCCGAACCGGACGTATTGCTTCACGCTATCGAGCTCCGTGCGGTTGGGATGGGTGGCGGCGATGAGCCTGCCCGCGTAGGCGAGCACGTGCTCCGCGATCGGGACCTCGCGCGCGACCTGCTGCGCGGCGAGGATCGCTTCGGCGTCGGCGACCGCCTCCAGCTGCGGGGTGGTGTTGCCGGTGGTGCGGCGCGCGATCTCCAGCAGCTCCTCCTGGCTGGGGAACGGGACCAGCGACTTGAAGAAGAAACGGTCGAGCTGGGCCTCGGGCAGCGGGTACGTGCCCTCCAGCTCGATCGGGTTCTGAGTCGCGAGGACGAAGAAGGGGACAGGCAGCTGACGGGTTTCGGTGCAGACCGTCACCGTGCGCTCCTGCATCGCTTCGAGCAGAGCGCTCTGCGTCTTGGGCGTCGCGCGGTTCACCTCGTCAGCGAGCACCAGGTTCGCGAACAGCGGACCCGCCTGGTATTGGAACTCGCGGCGCCCTTTCTCCTCGCGGATGACGTTGGTACCGACGATGTCCGCGGGCATCAGGTCTGGGGTGAACTGGATCCGGGCGAAGCTCAGCTTGAGCGCCTGACCCAGCGAGCGCACCAGCACCGTCTTGCCCAGACCGGGCACGCCCTCGAGCAGCGTGTGGCCGCCGGCGATGAGCGCGATCACCGTGTCGCGTACCAACCCCTTCTGGCCGACGATCAGCCGCGCGAGCTCGGTCTCGAGGGATTGCGCCAGCTCGGTGACGCGGCCCGGGTCGAGGCGCGGCTCTTCGGCGATCATTTGCCGGCGCTCGTCTCGCCAAGGCTGGAGAAGTAGGCGCGGATCAGGTCGCGCTCGCTCCCCGGGATGAGGCTCTGGTTGGCGGCGTCGAGGGCGGTCTGCTCGTAGGCCTGGATCACCTGGGTATACGGCGTGAGCGGCACGTCCTGGCCTGGGCCAAGCGGTGCCGGGTCGTTTTCGGACTGCCCGGGCAGAGCGGCGGCCGGGACGTAGACGCGCTCGGTGCTCTGCGCCGCTGAGCCCTGACCGGCGCCCGACCCGCTGTTGCCTTGACCGCCTGACCCCCCGTTTCCAGTCCCGCCGTTGCCGCTTCCGGATCCGGTTCCGCTTCTATTTCCATTCCCGTTTCCGTTGCCATTCCCGTTCCCGTTGCCTGTTCCGGTGCCACTGCCGCTTCCGCTGCCGCCGGCGCCCGCGCGAGGCGAGCCGGAAGCGGTGCCGGTCGCGGACTGTGCGGCGTCGCGATCGGCCTGGGCGGCCAGCTGCTGGCGAGCGGCTTCGAGCCCGTTGAGGGCGGCCGCGATCTGCTGATCGTTGCTCTCCTGCTGCTGCAGCGAATCCAGCTGGCCGGCCAGACCGTTGAGGGCGATCGCCGCCGCGCTGGTGTCGCCGGATGCCAGGGCGGACGATGCTTGCCTCAAAGACGCAGCCATGGTTGGGTCCTTGGTCTGCTGAGCCGCCGCCGCGAGCGCGCTTGCCACCTGCGCGCGATCCTGGGGCGACAGGCTCTGCAGCTGAGAAGCGAGGTCGCGCAACGACTGCGCACCCTGCCCCGGGCTGGCCGTGAGCGCCTGGCTCGTGGTCCGTCCCGCGTTGGTGGCGGCCAGGTTGTTGGCGAGGTTCTGCGCGGCGCTGGCTCGGGCGGGCGTCTGCGGGTCGGAGAGCTGGAGCAGTTTCTGCTCGGCGGGCGTGATGTTTTGCAGAGCGGCGTGGGGATCTGGCGCCGCGGCGATCTTGGCCTTGGCGTCCTGGAGGATCTTTTGCACCTGCGGGTCGACCGGCGCCGGCGTGCTGGCGGCGGCGATCTTCTTCTGCGCGGCCGCGATGGTCGCCGCCGCCTGCGCCTGGGCGTGGCGGTCGGCCCGCCGCTGCGCGAGCACCTGGTCCATCGGGTTCGGGAGCAGCACGAGGGCTGCGGCAGCCACGGCCACCGCGACGGTCAGCAGCATCTCGCCGCGCCGGAGACCGACCGGGTACGCGGCCGCGAGCTTGGCCCGTCCCGCCTTCTCGAGCGCGTCGCGCCGCAAGGCGCCGTCCATCGGTCCGGCATCCAGGCGACGCTCCCACGCGGTCGACAGCCGCTCTTTCAACCCGAGCCGGAGGTCGGCGGTTCGCATGAGGCTGATCGGAGCCGGGCGGGCGGCCGCCCAGGCCACCGCGACTGCGGCGAACGCGACCGGCACGCCGAACGCTGCCACGCGCAACGCCTGTTCCAGCGGGACGAACCTGGCGAGGATCACCACGCCCAGGATCCAGGCGCCCGCCGCCAGCAGGGCGTGTAGCAGGTAACGCACAGCGCTGGCGCGTGCGGACGACCGGCGCAGCTTGCCGACGACCGCTTCGAGCGAGCTCACGGGAGCCTCATGCCGGCGCGGGTGCCGTGACGGGTCGGCGCCGCCTCAGGTGGAAGCGACGGACGGGGGGCAGGACGAGCGCGCTGAATGCGAGCGCCACCGCGCAGATCATGAGCTGCATAACGACGCTCGCCTGCCAGTACTGCCAGCCCTTGAAAAGACCGCTCGGCAGCGTGGTGCCGGTGTTCTGGTTCGCGCCGAAGGTGTTTACGGGTCCCGAGGTGCACATGGCGCCATTGACGGTTGGCGTGCAGTACCCGCCGGCGGCGGGGCCGCTGTTGGTGTATCGGCTGTAGTCGATGCGAACGCCGTACCCCGAGACGGGCTGGTTGGTCGCGATGGTGACGAGCGGAATGACAGGGCTGATGAGGGTGACGGCGGGCGGCGCGGGAACCACTGTCGATGTGGGGTCGGCGTTAGTCGGGAAGAGGAAGCCGTACACGTACGCGCCCAGGAGCAGGACGAACGCGGCACCGTAAGCCGCGACGGTCGCCGGCAGCGTTCGCCGGAACAGCGACGAGAACGCGATCCCGACGAAACCGAGGGTCAGCGCCGTCGCCCCTGTGACCGCGAATGCATAAACCACCTGGTCCAGCTCGATCCCGCCGAGAAGGAAGACGAGGCTGAACAGCGGGATGGAGAGGATGAGGAGAAGGACGACGAACGACATCGAGGCAAGCAGCTTGCCCCAGAGGATCGAGAAGGGCGCGAGCGGGGTGACGAAGAGCAGGTCGAGCGTCTGCCGCTCGCGTTCGCTGCTTATCGCCCCTGCCGTGAGCGCGGGCGTGATGAAACCCAGAAGCGCGACCTGGAACACGATCAAGAACATGAAGAGGTACATGCCGTAGTTGGTGCCCGAGCCGCCGAGTCCGAGCGTGTTGCCCGTCATTGCCGCGAACACGGCCCAGCCGAGGCCACCTAGGAGGACGACGTAGAGCGTGATCGCGAACGGGGAGCGCCATGTGCGCATCCGCGTGCGGTACTCCTTGGCCACGATCGGGTTCCAGAGCGCTCGCGCGACCGGGTTCATCCGACCTCCTCCGAGGTCGCCTTGAGGAATGCATCCTCCAGTCCGCCGTCCACGGGCGTGAAGCTCGACACGCGGATTCCCGCCCCGGTCAGCGCGATCAGGATGTCCGAGGCAGTCCTTTCGTCGCCGTCGTACTCGGCTTCGATCGAGCCGTTCACCGCTTCGACGTGCCTGATCCCTGCCAGAGGCGTGAGGACCTCGATCGCCGCGTCCTTCTCGTCGAGCACGTTGATGCGAAGCCGGCGTCCGCTGCTGAGGCGTGCGATCACCTCGCGCACCGAGCCCGTGGCGCGCATGCGGCCATGGTCGATGATGCCGATCATCGTGCAGAGCTCTGTGAGCTCCGGGAGGATGTGGCTCGAGATGATGATCGTCTTACCCATGCCCTGGAGCTCTTTGAGGATCTCGCGCATCTCGACCCGCGCGCGCGGGTCAAGGCCTGAGGCGGGTTCGTCGAGCAGCAGGACGGCGGGGTCGTGCACCAGCGCGCGCGCCAGGCACGCGCGTTGTTTCAGGCCGCGGGAAAGAGTGTCGACCAGCTGGTTCTTGCGCTCCGTCATGCCGACCAGCGCGAGCAGGTCCTCGACGATCTTCTGACGCCGGCTCTTGGGCTGCCGGTAGCAGGCGGCGTAAAAGTCGAGGTATTCCGCGAGCGTGAGCTGGTCGTAGACGCCGAAGAAATCGGGCATGTATCCGATCCGGGCGTGCACCTTCTCGCGTTCTTTCGTCACATCGGCGCCGTCGATGTAGGCCTTGCCTTCGGTGGGCTCGAGCAGCGCTGCCAGGATGCGAAGGGTCGTGGTCTTGCCGGCGCCGTTCGGTCCCACGAAACCGAAGATCTCTCGCTCCGGCACCTCGAAGGAGACATGGTCGAGGGCGGCGCGCTTGCCGTAGACCTTGGTCAGGTTTTGAACAGCGATCATGCAACGCCACCTGAGAGGGACAGCCAGGTCGAGGAGAAGCTGCCGTCAGAGCTCAACCTGAAACGGACCTCCCCGGTCTTCGGGTTGACCGCGGAGTCGGGGATCGGCGTCGAGATGTTGTCCTGGTAGGCGATGTCGACCCAGGTCGAGCTGCTCCAATCCCACACCTTTCCCTTCACCAACCCCGCTGTGCCGTTCGGGGCCATCGCACCCTTGGCTCCGAAGGGGTTGCTGCTTTCGATCGCCGCGCTGGTGAGGTGCTTGCCTGTCGCCAGCGTGGGCGCGAACGAATAGGTGATCGAGCCACCCTGGGCCGCGATGAGACCCGGCATGCCTCCCTGGCTGACGTCGGCGTCGATGTCGACCATGCGACCCGCGACCACCGACGACGGGAAGGTTCCGCTGATCGGGCCGAGGGGCAGCGGCATCACGACCGCGTTCTCAGAATAGGTGCGCGGACGTCCTCCGTTGACGGTGACCGATTGGAAGGGCTGGTTGGTCCACAGCACCACGGTCGGCACCGAAAAGGATGATGTGACGGGACCGTAGTTGCCCATCAGCGCCGACAGCACGGCGCTCCGCATCTCATTCTCGCGTTCGAGGTCGGATGCATTGTTCAGCGGGTTTCCGTTGAAGGCGTTGGGATAGGCGGTGACGAAGATCGGCTGCCCTCCAAGGGTGTTGCCGCCCACCACCTGGTAGCTGAAGGACACGCTTCCGTTCGGTCCGAGCTCGCCGAGCTTCTGAAAAGAGTTGGCGGAAAACACGATGCCGTCGGTGAAATGAAGAGTGGAAAGGTTGCGGACGGTCCCGGTGAGCTTGCCGGCGTCGAAGCGGGTCGTCCCAGACAATTGCGGCCCGGCCACGATTCCTTCGTTGGCGAACCCGCGCAGCGTGAACGCGCTCATCCGCGGAAGTGTGACGGCCTGGGTGGTCGTGTTCACGCGCATCGCGCCGAAGTTCGGGTCGTTCATCGAGCCTGAGTAGTAGTAGATCGGGCTCACCATCCTGTGCCCAGCGCCGAGACCAACCTCATAGTCGCCGCGCGATGGGGTGAGGATGCCGGTGTACTCCTCCTGATACGCGCGCTCCCAGCCCTGTTGCACGTGGACGATCGAGATCTCGTTCGCGAGCACCGCGGTGCCTTTGGTGGCCACGCTTGCGCCGTACGCCCCGGCGGAGCCCACCAGCGCGATCGCCGGCACGGTGATCCACGCCAGGGCGCGCCGGTTGAGCGCCCGGAGCACGAAATAGTTGACCGGTCCCACCAGGAGCACGTACACGAGCACCAACGTGCCGATGAGCCACCAGGCGGGCAGCCCGAGGGAGGGCAGGTTGCCGAGCACGTTCGTCAACGCCCCGCCCTTGTTCGCGATCGAGGTGCTGGAGCCGAACTTGGTCATGACGGGTCCGCCGGGTGAGTTGCCGTTGCTGTTGCCATAAGTCGCCCGGACGAGGGCCTGGCGGAGGAGCGAGGCGGTACCGCTCCAGGCGGTGATCGAACCCTGCGTCCAATCGAAGGTCGCCATCTCCACCACGCCTCCACCGACCGACGACTCCACCAGCAGAGGCGTGCTGCCTTCAGCCAGCCAGACGGTGCTGTCCGCGGTCACAACGCCGGTCGCGACCTCGACCCGCCCCGGGCCGAGCGCGCTCGCAGAGGCCAGGACCATCGATCCCATCAGCTGCATCGGTAGCACGGCCGCCGGCAGGCCGGCCACCGTCTTGTGCCACGAGCCTCCGGTCCCCAGCAAAAGCGCCCCGCCCTGCATCACGTAATCGGTGAGTGCGTTGCGCTGGGCTCCGGTCAAGGTGTCGGTGGCGAAGTCGTCGATGACGAGGAGGTCGAAGGCCCGGAGCACGGGCGCCGAATCGGAGAGCTCAGCGGGGGTGAGATGGACGACCAGCGGGGAGAGACCGGCCCGGACGATGGCGAGGCTGTCCAGCGCCGATGGCTGGTCGGAGATGACGCCGGCCATCAGGCCCGAGTAAGTGTTGGAGACGCTCGTCTCCTGGCTCGCCACCACGTGTCCGTCCTGGACCACACGCACGGCCACCGTCCCGGGGACGTCCTGGGTCACATAGGTCCGGACGTGCTTGGTGGCGCCGCTCGCCAGGCTGATCGGGGTCTGGTAGGTCGCCGCGCCGAGGGGCGGACCTCCGTTGCCGGTGCTGTTGTTGGCCTGGACTTCAAGCGTGCCGTCAACCGCCGGGCCGGAGTTGGTGAGGTCGACCGTGACCGGCATCCACTGGCCGAGCTTGACCGTGTTGTGGTAGCCGACCTGGACGGTGATCTGGAGCGGTGTGGCGGCGGCCTCAGACACGAGCGCCGTCGAGCCGGCGCCCAGCACCGCCGCGAAACACGCGGCGCCCGCCCTGACAGCCAAACGCCGCCCGCAGCCTGCCATTCAAACCTCTACAACGACGGGGGGCTGAAATGGTAATACGTGGGCCGACTAACTATGCGCCCGGCTGCCGCTCCATAGATCTACATAGATAAGGACGTAGGCCCGGTCACTTCTCCTTGTAGGCGGGCAGGGCTTGGGCGTCGCTGGGCCCAAGGTCTGTGACCACGCGCCGCGTGGTGATCCTGGTGATCCGGCGGGCGGGAATCTCCACCTTCTCGCCGCCTGGCTTTCGCTTCAGGACGATTCCGTGAAAGATGTCCTCGTCGTCATCGGCAAGCAGCGTTTCCGCCGTCCCGATCTCGGCCCCGTCCGCGCCGACGACCGGCGCGTGCCGCGGCATAGCCCGCCACGCGACAGAAGTCTCGTCCTCGAACATGCGGTTGCCTACCACTGTACCGGCGAGGGAGGCACGCGCGGATTGCGACTGGGCCTCCCCAAGCGTTCAAGATTGTGTGATGACCAACTACAGCCCCCTCCTGGCCCTGTTCGTCCTGGCGCCGCGATTGCGTCGCGCGTCGAACCGCGCGGTGAGCATTTACCTGCCCGCGCGTTCGGAGGGCTATGACGCTCGCTTTTACGACATCGAGTTTCGGGATCTGCTCCATCGTTACAAGGACCGGCTGAGCGAGAAAGACCGCGAGCTTATGGAGTACGAGCTGCGCCGGCTTCGTCACCACGTCGCCGTGGTGCGGCCGGCGGGATGCCCGGCGTTCGCCGGTTTTGCCGACGAACCGCATGGAGTGCTGGAGCTGATCAAGCTGCACGATCTCGTCGATGAGAGGCTGGAAGTCGGCGAGCTGCTGCTCGCGCCCATGCTCCGCCAGCTGGAGCATTACCCGCCCGCCTTGATCGCGGTCGTGGACAAGGAGCACGCCAAGACGTTCGGGGCGATCCTCGACGAGATCATCCCTCTGCAGCATGTGAACGGGACCGAGGTCAGGCACTCTCGAGCCGGCGGCACGTCCGCGCCAAGCAACCAGCGCAAGGCCGAGAACAAGGCCAAGGCAAATCTCGAGAGCGCGGTCAAAACCGTCGAGCGCGAGATGGCCACTGGCGCCTACATGCATCTCTACGTCGCGGGACCCGACGAGGCGCGCGCCACGTTCGAGCGCATGCTGCCCGAGCGGCTCAAGAAGACTGTCGCGGGTCACCTCAGCGCTTCGCTCGACTCTTCCGCGTTGAAGCACGAGCTGCGCGAGAAGGTGGCGGCGGCGCTGAAGCGCTAGGACGTCATCGACGCAGCACGAGCTGCGTTTGCGTGACCTTTGCGACCAGCTTGCCGCGGGAGTCGCGCACCTCGGTCTCAACGACGATCGTGGTGCCGCCGCGGTGCAGTGGGGTTGACGTGGCGGTCACGCTCCCGCTTCTGACCGCCCCCATGAAATTGGTCTTCGATTCGATCGTCGCCGTGCCGGATGCATCTTGTGGAAGGTTCAACATGGCGCACGCGCCGCCGGCCGAATCGGCCACCGCCATGATCACGCCGCCGTGGAGTACGCCGCCGGCCGTGCACAGCGACGGAGCCCAGTCCAGGGAGATCGCGACCTGGTCCGCTGAGTATGCGTCGGCCCGCATGTCGAGCGTTGCGGCAAGTGGCATCAGCTGACGAATCTTGTCGGTCGCGTCTCGATCGGTCATCCAGCGAGTATGGGAGTAAAGAGGGACCCGCTGGCGTTTCAGGGTTGGAGGGTATCACTTGGAAAAGACAGACCCGATCGCCGAGCTGAAGGGGCTGGGCCAGAGCGTCTGGCTCGACCAGATCGACCGCACCATGATCCGTTCCGGCCTGCTGGCCCGCTACCGCGATGCCGGCGTCAGCGGAGTCACCGCGAATCCGACCATCTTCGCCAGGGCGCTGGAGAGCTCGGACGCCTATGCGGACGAGATCGCCCGACATCTCGAGGCGCGGCAGGAGCCCGAATCGATCGTATGGGACCTGCTCATCGAGGACGTACAGGCAGCGGCCGACGTCTTCCGTCCCGTCTACGACCGAGAGCACGGTGGCGACGGCTTCGTCAGCATCGAAGTTTCGCCCGAGGTCGCCGGCGATACCGAGCGGACGATCGCTGCGGCGCGGGAGCTGCAGCGGCGATGCGCACGTCCGAACGTGATGGTGAAGATCCCGGCGACGCCGGCGGGACTGCCCGCGATCCAGACGATGATCGCCGACGGCGCGAACATCAACGTCACGCTCATCTTCGGCATCGAGCGCTATGTCAAGGTGGTCGAGGCATTTCTCGCGGGCCTCGAGCAGCATCGGGCCAGGGGCGGCGACCTGGGCCGCGTGCACAGCGTCGCGAGCTTTTTCGTAAGCCGGGTCGACACCAAAGTCGATGAGCAGCTCACGAAAAAGATGGAACAGCTCGATTCGACGCGCCGGCCCGAGCTGGAGGGCCTGTTCGGCCGAGCTGCGATCGCCAACTCGAAGCTGGCGTACGCGCTGTTCACACAGCTTCATTCCGGCTCGCGTTGGGACGCACTCAGGTCCGCGGGCGCAGCGGTGCAGCGATGCCTGTGGGCCAGCACCTCGACCAAGAATCCCCGCTATCGCGACACGATGTACGTCGAGGAGCTGATCGGTCCGGCCACCATCAACACAATGCCGGTGGCGACTTTCGAAGCCTTCCGTGACCACGGGCAGGTCGAGCTCACGCTGCAGAAGGACGTCGACGGTGCGCGGCACGTCCTCGAACGGCTTGCTATGGTCGGCATCGACCTGGCCGCGATCACGCAGGAGCTCGAGGACGAAGGAGTGTCCGGATTCGCCAAATCATTCCGCGAATCGATCGAACGCCTCGGCAAGGTAAGGATTTCGCGCTAGATTCATAGGCGTGATCAAGGTCGCGGTGATGCTGCCGGCCACGATCAGTGATACGGGAGAGTTCCTGGCCGAGGTGAGGGCGCTGGAGGCGGCCGGCGCCGACATGATCGGTCTGGAGGGCGACGGACCGGAACAGCAAATCCTGGCGGGTGCGATCGCGGCCGTGACCGCGCGGGTCCGGCTGCTGATCGCGG
>VBFV01000150.1 GCA_005881335.1 Chloroflexota bacterium | reverse complement strand
AGCTCATTCGGGGGGTTTGATTTGCCGACTGTCACACGTCGGGAATTCCTCAAGGTAGGCGTCGCCGGAGCGGGCGCCGTCGCTGCCACGGGTCTCGGTTTCGACATCGCGGTGGCGGAGTCGACGCGGGTCAAGCAGAACCTGCGGATCGCGGGAGCCAAGGAGCTCCACAGCATCTGCCCGTACTGCGCTGTCGGTTGCTCGCTGGTCGCCTACACCCGGCAGAAGAGCAACGGCACCA
>VBFV01000149.1 GCA_005881335.1 Chloroflexota bacterium | reverse complement strand
CGCCGGCGCAGGTCGTCGGCGTCGAGGTTGCGGTTGATCTTTCCCTCTTCGATCACTGAGATGTTGCCCGTCTCTTCCGAGACTACGAGGACCAGCGCGTCGGACGCGAGCGACAGGCCGAGCGCCGCTCGGTGGCGCGTGCCGAGGCGTTCGCGAACCGTGCCCTCTTCAGGCAGGGGCAGCAAACATCCGGCCGCAACGATCCGATCTCCGCGCACGATCACGGCGCCGTCATGCAGCGGCGAGTTGGGATAGAAGATCGACTGCAGCATCTCGGCAGAGATCTCACCGTTGATGCGCACACCCGTCGCCGCGTAGTCCTCGAGACCGACCTCACGCTCAAACGCGATCAGCGCCCCGGTCTTTTTCATGCTCAGTCGCTCTGTGGCGCGTATTGCCTCGGAGATGGCCTGGTTGTACTGCCGGGTGTTGAATCGCGACAGCGGGCGCCCGATGTGGCCGATGCGGCCGAGCTGGTCGAAGGCACGTCGTAGCTCGGGTTGGAACATGACGATGACCGCGATGATGATGAAGAAGGTCGCGTTGCGAA
>VBFV01000148.1 GCA_005881335.1 Chloroflexota bacterium | reverse complement strand
CGTGGTGGACAGCACGCCGACGACCGCCAGCAGGATGAGGCCGACAAGGATCTGAATGCCCTGCGTTCCGCGGAGCAGACGCAGCAGCTGATAGAGGATGAACGTGACGACGGCCACGTCGATCACCTCGACCGGGCCGAGGTGGCGGACCACCTCGAGCAGCTGCAGCCAGAACTGGCTGATGAAGCTCATCAGCTGAACAGCTGCGCCATCAGGGCCATCTGCGCGTAGAGGCGGTTTTCGGCTTGCTGGAAGACGACCGAGCGCGAGCCGTCGATGACCTCGTCGGTGACCTCCTCGCCGCGGTGCGCCGGCAGGCAGTGCATGAAGATGGCGCCGGGGGCGCGATCCATCACAGCCTGGTTGACCTGGTAGTGCATGAAGGCCCTACGCCGGGATTCCTGGTCCCGTTCCTGCCCCATCGATGTCCATACGTCGGTGTAGATTGCGGTCGCGTTGTCCAGGTTCGTGATCTCGTTCGTCAGTGTGACCGTGTGGGTTCCTGAGTCGATGCTACGCGCGCGCTCGATCACGGCGGACGGTGGCTCGTAACCGGCCGGGCTGACCACCGTGAGAGTGATGTCGGTCAGCGCGGAGGCCTCGATCAGCGAGGTCGCCATGTTGTTGCCGTCGCCGATATATACGACACGCTGCCCAGCCAGGCTTCCCGCCACCTCTTCCAGTGTCAGCAGGTCGGCGAGCACCTGGCATGGATGTGAGCGGTCGGTGAGGCCGTTGATGACGGGTTTCTCGGATGCCCTTGCGAGCGCGACGAGGTCGTCATGTGAGCGCAAACGCGCGACCACTCCGTCGACGTAACGGTCGAGCACTTTGGCCGCGTCGGAGATCGTCTCCCGGACTCCCAGCTGGACGTCGTTCTCGGTCAGCGTCGTGGTCGAGCCGCCGAGCCGGGCGATGCCCACCTCGAAGGAGACACGCGTCCGGTGCGATGGCTTCTGGAAGAGCATGGCGATATGGCGGCCCTGAAGCGGCCGTTTCGACCACTTGCCGGCCTTGATCTCGTGGGCCAGGTCGAGGAGCTGTCGCAGCTGCCTCCGGTCGAGGTCGGCGAGGTCGATGAAGTCGCGACCCTTCAGCGAAACCACAGGAGCGATCATGATCGCTCGCCCGACTATAGACCGGGCTTATAGACGAGGCTCGATAAGCTCACCCGCCACGATCGGCGAAATGGCCAGGTCGCGCAACGAGTCGAACTCGGGAAGCCGCGAGCGGAGCTTCGGGTCGTCACGCAGCCGCAGGATCAGGTCGCGGCAGGCGGCGGGGTCGAGTCCGAAGCGGGCGGGCTTGAAGCTGAGCGGCATCTCGTGCTTGATCTGGATCGTCAGGCGATCCGTGACCCGGACGTTCGGCCACGAGTAAGGATCGGTCAGCGTGACCGAGACCATTTGCACCCACGAGGCCCCCATCTCTTGCCGGCCCTGGATCACGAGCAGCCGGTCGCGGAAGAGGGCGAGACGGGCGGGCGGCCAGTTGAAGAGCTGGACCAGGCACCAGATGACGACTCCCGCGCCCCCCGCCGCCCCTGCCGCGAACGCGAATCCCGCGACCGCGGCTCCTGCGATGGCGAAAGCCGCCACCGTAAGCGCGCCGAAGACCACCACCCAGGCCACCCCCGCCACGCCGAGGGTCACGATCGACCGGCGTGATCGAACGTAGATCAAGCTCGCCCCAGCACCAGCGAGTAGTGTATTCCCGAGCCTTGATGCAGGACGTGATCGCGGAACGCGCCGCCATCGACAAGGCGGTTTCGGGGAAGACGGTATGCACGATCTTCAACGAAGCCGTCACGAAGTGGGGCGACAAGCCCGCGCTGCACTGGAAGGAGAACGGCGACACGCGGACCCTGACGTGGCGGGGTTACCGCGACGAGGTGGCCGCCGTGACCCTTGCCCTCCGCTCTCTGGGTTTTGGCCCCGGGCAGTTCGGGCTGATCATGGCCCGAAACGCGCCCGAGCACGTCATCGCCGACCTCGGCATCGTCCACGCGGGCGGGGCGGCGATCAGCGTCTACAACACACTCGCCCCCGAGCAGATCGAGTACGTCGCCAACCATTCCGAGGCGACGGTCGCGTTCGTCGAGGACGAAGGATTTCTCGAGAAGTTCCTTGCCATCCGGTCATCGACGCCCAAGCTTCGCCACCTGGTGCTGGTACGCGGGTCGGCCCCTGAGGGCGTGATCACGTGGGAATCCCTGGTCGCGAAGGGGCGGGAGATGCACGCGGCCGAGCCAAAAGCATTCGAGGAATCGTGGCGCGCGGTCGGACCGGAGGACACCATTTCGCTGATCTACACGTCAGGCACCACCGGACCGCCGAAGGGCGTCGTCTATTCCCACAACAACATCCTGTGGACCCTCGAGTCGATCCAGCGCTTCTACCCGCTCGACCCGGAAACCTGCGTCAGCTATCTGCCCCTGGCACACGTGGCTGAGCGGTTCACCTCGCAGTGGCGCGGCATTCATCTAGGTCATGAGGTCTGGCTCTGCCCGGATCCGAACCTGCTGCTGCCGTACCTGCTGGAAGCGAGGCCGACCTTTTTCGTGGGTGTGCCGCGGGTGTGGGAAAAGCTGATGGCGGGTCTTCAGGCCGGCATCGCCGCGGAGCCGGACGAAGACAAACGTCAGATGGCGCAGGGCGCCGTGTCGGCAGCGGTGTCCGCCTATCGCCTGCGCCACGCAGGACAACCGGTGCCGCCCGAGCTGGCTGCCGGGGTCGAACGCGCGCAGCCACTCTTCACCCTCCTGCGCTCCAAAGTTGGCCTGGACCGCGTTGCAATGGCAATCACGTCGACCGCGCCGTGCCGCCCCGAGGTGCACGAGTTCTGGGGCGCGCTCGGCATGCCCCTTTTTGAGGTGTGGGGCATGAGCGAGCTCACCGGTCCAGCGACCGTGGTTCCGATGGACGACCACCAGGCGCCTTCGATCGGCCGGCCGATGCCCGGCGTTGAGGTCCGGCTGGGCGAAGACGGCGAGCTGCTGGTCCGCGGCGGCAACGTCATGGTCGGCTACTACAAGGAGCCCGGCAAGACCTCGGACATGATCGACGCCGACGGCTGGGTCCACAGCGGCGACATCGCCGAGGCGGGGACGAACGGGCAGTTCAAGATCATCGACCGCAAGAAGGAGCTGATCATCACCTCCGCGGGCAAGAACATCTCGCCCGCCAACCTGGAGGCGCTCGCGAAGTCGAGCCCGATCATCGGCCAGGCGGTCGCGGTCGGCGACTCGCGGAACTTCATCTCGGTCCTGGTCGTCCTCGATCCGCAGGTCGCTCCGGTATGGGCGAAGGCGCGCGGCGTCGAGGCTTCGTCGATGGCCGAGCTGGTTGAGCAGCCGGCCGTGATCGACGAGGTGCGGCGCGCGCTGACCGCGGCCAACACTCACCTCTCGCGCGTCGAGCAGTTCAAGCGCTTCACCATCCTGCCGACGGAGTGGTCGCCGGAGTCCGAAGAGCTGACGCCGACCATGAAGCTCAAGCGGCGCGTAATCAACACCAAGTACCAGCCGCAGATCGAGGCGATGTACGCGAATCCACCTGGCGGCCACGCGGTCGATCCGGAGCGTGAGGGCGGCTAGGGCTTAGCGCCGTTCTTTCTGCTCGCGGCGGCGGTCGGCTTGAAGCTCATCACCGCATCGGTGAAAAGTCGTGTCGCGAGCCGCGTCTTTGGCTCCCCCGTCCTGGCAGCGAGCTTGCTGAGGTGATCGATGACGCGTGGTTCGATGCTGAGCCGGTAGAGCTGTTTGACGACTGGTGTTTTGTCTTTCATGTCGACGATTGTCGGTCGGGGTTGGTGCCCTGCCAACCGTGGTTGTTAAGGGCGAGACTGCCGCAGATGGAGGGCGACGTCCGCTGGCGTCACGGCTCGAGGGCCGGATGAGAGCGCGGCCTGACCAGTCAGGCACGCGGGGTTACCGGTTCTATGCCAGCTTCGTGCTTAGGCGATCGATTTCGGCCGAGGTCATGCCGGAAGCCTGGAGGTACCCATCGACTCCTCCCCACTTCTGATGAAGGTGGTCGAGCACGCCCAGGATTCGTTCCGGCGGACACCGAAGCTCATCGCGAAACGCGGCCCGCTTGTCCGGCGGCGCCTCGCTGATCCACACTTCGTATTGCTTCGCGAGCTGCACGTCGGTCTCGGCGTAGTCAGCGGCGATGTGATCGGGCGATACGCCGGCCAGGTCGAGCAGCATCGCGGCGACCAGGCCTGTGCGGTCCTTGCCGGCAAAGCAGTGAAACAGGACGCCGCCTTCCGCCTCGGCTACACGCTGGAAGACGTCGCGAAAGGCCTCTCGCCGTTTCTCGACGATCATCAGGTAGCGCTCGAACATGCCCCCGGACTCGCCGAGCTTGTTCATGTTGGCGTCATCGATGAGGGCGCTGTGGATGTAGACGGCGCCGTCGCCGGCGGCGAACGGGTTCGGCGAGCCAAGGACTTCCGACTCGCTTCGCAGGTCGATCACGACGTTGACGCCGTAGGCCTTCATCGCCTCGCGACCTGGCTCGGTGAGATGGCCCAGGTGGTCCGACCGGATCAGCACGCCCGGACGGGTGACACCACCCGGGCGGGGTAGACCACCCAGGTCGCGGGTGTTCTGGCAGTCGGGCCAGTCGAGCCGACGGGAAGGCTCTTCTAACGCTTCGTGTATTGGGGAGCTTTCCGGGCTCGCTTCAGTCCGTACTTCTTGCGTTCCTTCATGCGGGCGTCGCGGGTCAGCAGACCCGCCTTCTTCAGCGCCGCGCGGAGGTCGGGGTCGAAGCGGGTCAACGCGCGGGCGATGCCGTGCGCGATCGCGCCCGCCTGCCCGCTGGTCCCGCCGCCGATGACCTTGATCGAGATGTCGAACTTGCGCTGCGTGCCCGTGACGCGAAGCGGCGCGAGGGCCGCCATCTCGAGGACACGTCTGCCCAGGTAGGCGAGTGGGTCCTTCTCGTTGACGGTGACGCGGCCTTCACCCGGGGTCAGTCGGACGCGCGCGATGGCGTTCTTGCGCCGCCCGGTGCCTCGATTCAGGTTGTCAGCCAATCTTCAAGTTTCCTTTTGCATCGAAGGTCAGGACCTTCGGTTTCTGTGCCGCGTGGCCGTGCTCCGCGCCCGCGTAGACGCGAAGGCGCTTCAGCATATCGGCTCCCAACGTGTTCCGTTGCAGCATGCCGCGCACCGCGGTCGTGACCGGGAACGTTGGGTCCAGCTCCTGGGCCTTCTCGAGCGTGCGCCTGCGCAGGCCACCCGGGTATCCCGAGTACCGCGTGTACTCCTTGGTCTGGAGCTTGGTGCCGGTGACCTTCACCTTCGCCGCGTTGATGACCACCACGTGGTCACCGGTGTTCAGGTGAGGCGTGTACGTGGGCTTGTGCTTGCCGCGCAGGATCGCGGCCACACCTGACGCAAGGCGGCCGAGGACCTGGTCCGTCGCATCGACGACAAACCAATCACTCTTCAGGTCCGCGGCTTTCGCCGTCCACGTTTTCTGTTTGCTCATCTCTTTCGCGAGTTCCTCAGTAAATCACTTCCATCAACGTCAGCCCCCCAGCTGGAGCCGTGCGCGGCGCCCTGCGGCGATCCCGCGCCCGGAGGATCTCCCCCACCCACTCGTGCGGCCGCTCTCCGCGGCCCACCTCGGCCAGCGCGCCCGAGATGCTGCGCACCATGCCGCGCAGGAAGCCCTCCGCGACCAGCTCCAGCTCGACCAAATCGCCCCGCCGCCTGACGCTCGCGGAATGCATCTCGCGCACCCGCGTATCGGCCGGCTCGGACGCCGAGCAGAAGGTGGTCCAATCGTGCTTGCCGACCAGCGTCCGCGCTGCAAGTGACATCGCGTCGACGTCAAGGGCACCGCGGACGTGCCAGCAGCGCCCCCGCTCCAGGGCGGGTCGGGCCGGCCGGTCCAGGAACCGGTACCGGTACCGGCGCCGGCGCGCGGAGTAACGAGCGTGGAAATCGTCGGCCACCGCCTCGGTGGACAGCACCGCCACGTCCTCCGGCAGCCGCGCGTTGAGCGCCGCCATCAGCCGCCGGGGCGAGATGCGCCCGTCGGTGTGGAAGCTCGCGACCTGACCTTCGGCGTGGGCGCCCGCGTCGGTGCGACCCGCTCCGTAGACCGTGTGGTCCTCGCCGGTGATCGAGCGCAGCGCCCGCTTCAGCTCGGCTTCCACCGTGCGGCCCTTGGCCTGCTGCTGCCAGCCGGCGAAGTTCGACCCGTCGTACTCCAGCACGATTTTGATATTCACTTTTTAACTTCTGCCTCGCCCCTCACCCTGACCCTCTCCCCTGGGGGGAGAGGGGATGCTTCAGTCCACTAACTCGATGATCACCATCGGCGCCGCGTCGCCAAGACGCGGGCCCTTGTGGATGATTCGGGTGTAGCCTCCCGGCCGCTCCGCCAGGCGCGGGACGAGGTTGGAGAACAGCCTCTCCACGACCTCGGGTTTGGAGACCTCCGCGCTCACGCGACGGCGAGCGTTGACGTCCTGGTCCTTGGCGGTCGTGATCAGGCGCTCGACCCAGCGTCGCAGCTCCTTCGCGCGGGCCTCGGTGGTCGTGATGCGGCCGCTCTCGAGCAGTGACGTGCACAGGTTGCGCATCAGCGCCTTGCGCGCGTCGGTGTCTCGGTTGAAGCGGCGGCCGCTCTTTTGGTGGCGCATTGAAGTCGGCTAGCCGCGCAGGACCGTGCCCATCTCTTCGGGCTTGATGAATCCCTTCTCGACCAGCTTCTCCTTGATCTCGTCGAGCGACTTGCGCCCGAAGTTGCGCAGCGCGAGCAACTCCTCTTCCCTCTTCTGGAGCAGCTGTCCGACGGTCTGGATTTCGTTTGCCTTCAGGCAGTTGAACGCGCGCACCGACAGGTCGAGCTCCTCGATCGGTGTGTCCATCAACCGGTTCTGGCTGGTCTTCTCGCCGCGCAGGTCCTGCTCGTGCCGCTCGATGTTGTCGCGGAACTTCACGAACAGGTTGAGGTGCTGCGTGAAGAGCTCGGCCGAGTGGCTGACCGCCTCCTCGGGCGACATCGTGCCGTCCGTCCAGACCTCGATGATCAGCCGGTCGTAATCGGTCGACTGGCCGACACGGGTCTTCTCGACGACGAAGTTCGCCTTCTCCACCGGGGAGAAGATCGAGTCGATCGGGATCACGCCGATGGGCTGGCCCTCGCGCTTGTTGCGCTCAGCCGGGACATAACCCTTGCCCCGCTCGACGTTCAGCTCCATCCGCAGGTGGCCCTTGGCGGCCAGCGTGCAGATATAGAGGTCGGGGTTCACGATCTCGACGTCCGAGGAGGCCTGGATGTGCGACCCGCGCACCTCCGCCGGACCCTTGACGTCGAGCAGCAGGGTGATCGGGTCCTCAGTGAAGCTCTTCAGGCGCAGCTTCTTGAGGTTGAGGATGACCTCGGTCACGTCCTCTTTCACGTGCGGGATCGCCGTGAACTCGTGCGCGACGCCGTCGATCTGGATCGACGTCACCGCTGCGCCCCACAACGAAGAAAGCAGCACGCGGCGCAGCGTGTTGCCAAGCGTGGTGCCAAACCCCGGGTCGAGCGGCTCGATGTCGAACTTGCCGTAGTTCGCGCTCGTCTCGAGCTTGCGGACCTGGGGGGTCACAGTCATCTGGGTGTCAATCGCCAACTGAACTAACTAGCCTCCGTGCACTTACTACCGTGAATAGAACTCGACGATCAGCTGTTCCTCGACGCCGGACTCCATCTCGTGCCGGTCCGGGCGGGCGAGGATCTTGGCGGACTTTTCGTCCGTGTTGAAGGAAAGCCATGAGGGCACCGGTCGCACCTTGGACGACTCCAGCGCCACGTCGAACACACCGTCCGAGGTCTTGACCTTGACCTCGTCACCGGGCTTGACCTGGTAGGACGGCACGTTGACCGTCTTGCCGTTGATCTCGAAATGCCGGTGGGTCACGAGCTGGCGCGCCTGCTTGCGCGACGAGCCGAGCCCGAGCCGGTACACGACGTTGTCCAGGCGCAGCTCCAGGTGGCGCAGCAGGTTGATGCCGGTCACGCCCGGCTCGGTCGAGGCCTGGTTGAAGTAGTTGCGGAACTGCTTCTCGAGCAGGCCGTAGATTCGCCGCGCCTTCTGCTTCGCGCGAAGCTGGATGCCGTAGTCCGACGTCTTCCGCTTGCGCGCCTGCCCGTGCATGCCGGGCGCGAAGGCGCGGCGCTCGATGGCGCACTTCGGCGTGTAGCAGCGTTCGCCCTTGAGGTAGAGCTTGGCGCCCTCGCGGCGGCAGAAGCGGCAGACGGGGCCACTGTAGTTCGCCATCGGCTACACCCTCCGCCTCTTGGGTGGGCGGCATCCGTTGTGGGGGATCGGCGTCACGTCGGTGATCGCGCTCACCTCGAGACCCGTCGCCTGCAGGGAGCGGATCGCTGCCTCACGGCCCGCGCCCGGCCCCCGGACGAACACCTCGATCGAGCGCATGCCATGCTCGAGCGCCCTCTTCGCGGTTGCCTCGGCGGTCTGCTGGGCGGCGAAGGGAGTCGACTTGCGGCTGCCCTTGAAGCCCTGCGCGCCGGCCGAGCCCCACGAGATGACGTTCCCCTCGATGTCGCTGATCGAGATGATCGTGTTGTTGAACGTGCTCTGGATGTGGGCCTGACCTGCGACCACGTTCTTGCGCTCGCGGCGCCGGGTCCGGACGACCTTCTTCTTGGTCACTTGCCGGCCTTCACCTTCTTCTTCCCGGCCACCGCGCGCTTCGGACCGCGCCGGCTGCGGGCGTTGGTACGGGTGCGCTGGCCGCGCACGGGCAGGCCGCGGCGGTGACGCTGGCCGCGGTAGGAGCCGATTTCGGTGAGGCGCTTGATGTTGGTCGCCACCTCGCGGCGGAGATCGCCTTCGATGACGATCTCCTTGCCTGTCGAAAGGCGGTCGATGACCTGGCGAAGCCGCCCGACCTCCTCCTCGGGGAGGTCCTTGGTCCTTTTGTCAGGGTCGATGTTGGCCATCTTCAGGATCTTCTGGGCGGTGGTGTCGCCGATCCCGTGGATGTACGTCAGGGCGATGGCCACGCGCTTCTGCGGGGGTATGTCGACGCCGGCGATTCTCGCCATCTACTCTCCTAACCTTGGCGCTGCTTGTGCTTCGGCGTCTTGGAGCAGATCACCCGGACCACTCCGTTGCGCTTGATCACCCTGCAGCTGGGACACATCTTCCTGACCGACGGACGTACCTTCATCTCCAAATCTCTCGAATTCGCCCTCGCGACCGGTCGCTGGCCGCCAGCTCGACCCCTACCTTGTCCCCGGCGAGGAGCCGGGTGAAGTGGGTGCTGAGACGGTCGGCGACGTGGGCGAGGACCAACGCCCCGTTCTCGAGCTCAACCCGATACACACCGTTGGGAAGAGGCTCTTTGACGACCCCCTTCACGAGTGGGGGGCGTGGGGGCACGAACGGCGATTGTACCAAACTACTGGAGGTCTCCCTTCGTGAGCACGACGGGCCCCTTTTCTGTGATAGCGACGGTGTGCTCAAAGTAGGCGGACAGGGAGCCGTCCGCGGTGCAGATCGTCCAGCCGTCCGGCTTCATGAAGACCTCGTAGCTGCCGGCGTTGACCATGGGTTCGATCGCCAGGGTCATCCCCGGCTTGAGCCGAGGAGGGGTGCCCGGCGTCCCAAAGTTCGGGACCTGCGGGTCCTCGTGCATCTGGCGGCCGATGCCATGCCCGACGAACTGCCGGATGACCGAGAAGCCGGCCGCCTCGACGTGCTTCTGGATCGCGGACGAGATGTCGCCCAGGTAGCCGCCTGGCCGGGCCTTGTCGATGCCGACGTACAGGGCCTGCTCGGTCACCTTCAGCAGGCGGGCCGCGCCGGGAGTGATCTTGCCGACGCCGACGGTGACGCCGACGTCCGCCCAGAACCCCTCCAGGACCAGGCCCAGGTCGAGGCTGACCAGGTCGCCTTCGGCGATCTTGCGGTTGCCGGGGATGCCATGGACGGCCTCGTCGTTGATCGAGACGCAGATCGAGCGCGGGAAGCCGTTGTAGCCCAGGAAGCGCGGGGTGGCGCCCCCCTTTCGGATCAGGCGGTCGGCGATGCGGTCGAGCTCGATCGTCTTGACCCCCGGCTGGCATGCGTCCTTCAGCGGGGGCAGCACCGACGCAAGCAGGCTGCCCGCGCGGGCCATGAGGTCGATCTCGTGGGCTGTCTTGAGGTTGATCATGCGGTTCGCTTCTTGGCCGGAACCTTTCCGTTCACGGCGGCCAGCACCTGGCGGCTTATCTCCTCAATTGTCCCCCGGCCGTCGATCTCGGAAACCAGCCCGCCACCTCGGTAGTGGTCCAGCACCGGCACGGTCTTGTCGAGGTAGATCTCGATCCTGGGGCGGACTGCCTCCGGCTTGTCGTCCTCGCGCTGGACCAACGTGCTGCCGTCGGCCTCGCATGCCGCGGTGGCGGGCGGGTAGGTGCGCTGGCAGGCCGGGCAGACCAGCCGGCCGGACAGCCGGTGCAGCAGATCGTCGACCGGCACCTGCAGGTAGATCACGCGGTCGAAGCGCTTGCCGAGCTCCGCCATCAGGTCGTCCAGCGCCTCGGCCTGCGGGACCGTCCGCGGGAAGCCGTCCATGATGAAGCCGGGCGCGCAGTCGGGGCGGCTCAGCCGGCTCCGGACGATGTCGATCATGATCCCGTCCGACACGTACTGGCCCGCTGCCAGAATCGGTTGAGCCTTGCGGCCGAGCTCGGTGCCCGCCTGGATCTCGGCCCTCAGCATGTCGCCGGTCGCGATGTGCGGGATGCCGAAATGCGAGCGCAGCATGTTGGCCTGGGTCCCCTTGCCACTGCCCGGGGCGCCGTACAACAGCAAGTTCACTTGATGAACCCACGGTATTGACGCATCACCAGCTGCGTCTGCAGCTGCTTCATCGTGTCGAGGGCGACGCCCACGACGATCAGGATCGCAGTGCCTCCGAGATACATCTGCTGCTGGTTGATGCCCGAGATCTTCGACGTCGCGATGGGCAGGATGACCGTGATGAACCCCAGGAAGATCGCACCGACGAAGGTGACGCGGTTCATCACCGCCTGCAGGTAGTCCGCGGTGGGACGTCCCGGGCGGATTCCCGGGATGAAGCTCGAATAGCGTTTGAGGTTGTCCGCGACCTCATGCACGTCGAACGTGATCGCGGTGTAGAAGTACGTAAACCCAAACGTGAACAGGAAGTAGAGACCGTTGTAGGTGATCGCCATCGGCACGTTGGCGGTGCTCGGGCTGAAGTTGCCCTCCATCCAGTGGGCCGCCCTGTAGTACCACGTGGCCGGCGGCGCCGCGTTGAAGTAGTTGGCGATGATCGTCGGCAGGAACATCACCGAGATCGCGAAGATGATTGGGATCACGCCCGCGTGATTGACCCGCAGCGGCAGGAAGCTCGCCCTCCGCCCCACCTCGCGGCCACCCGCGACGCGCTGCGCAGACTGGATGGGGATCTTCCTCACGGCCTGCTGGACCTCGATGATCAACGCGGTCATGCCCAGCGCGATGATGGCGAAGATGATGAACGGCACGTAGTCGG
>VBFV01000147.1 GCA_005881335.1 Chloroflexota bacterium | reverse complement strand
ACTCCGACCCGGCGCGCGAGCTCGAGGAAACGGAGCTGAAGTTCAAAGCCCTTCTGACAGCGCTGGTCTAACCCTTCAGCGCTGAGGCCGTCGCCTCCCAAATCAGGCGATGCCCGTTCACGCTGTCCTCGCGCTTGAAGCGCACCACGACCATCGTCGGTGTTGGCGCTGCGATCGCATCCGCGATCGCGGGCTCGAGTCCCGAGCGATCGCTCACCGGGCTGTACACGAGGCCGTACAGACGCGCCACCTGAGACAGGTCGAGCCCGAGCGGCGTGGCGAAGATCTCCTCGAAAACGTCCTGGTGCTCGGCCTGGGGCAGAAAGTTGAAGATCCCGCCGCCGTTGTTGTCGCACACCACGAGCGTCGCCTTGATGCCGTGGCGCTGCAGTGCCCACAGGCCGTTCATGTCGTGATACAGCGACAGGTCGCCGAGCAACAACACTGTCGGCACCGTATCGCGGCCCGTCGCCACGCCCAGCCCGCTCGACACCAGGCCGTCGATCCCGCTCGCGCCGCGGTTGCCGAAGAAGCGCTGCTGCGGTCGGGCCAGCGGCCAGAAGCTGTCCGCGGCGCGGATCGGCATGCTCGAGCCGATGAACACCTGGCCGGGGTCGGGCAGGCGCGAGCTGAGCGCCCTCACCACGTGCCCCTCGTGCAGCGGCGTCGACACGAGCGTCGCCGCGATTGCCGCCGTCGCGCGCTTGCCGGCGCTGACCCACTGGTCGCGCCAGGCCGAGCGGTCGAGCGGAGGGAGCGCCTCGAGCAGCGGCTGCGGATCGCACGCCATCACGTTGGTCGCGACGTGGTCCTGGTCGCGCCACGAATGGTCGGGGTCGATGAGGAAGGTGGGCGCCGCAGCAGCGGCAAGCCACCGGTTCAACACCCGCGACGTCGGGGTTGCGCCGAGACGGACCACGAGGTCGGGGCCATGCTGCAGCGACCAGCCCGCGCGCAGAAGGGCTTCATAGGATTCGACGGCGGCGCCCGCCTCGGCACGACGGAGCTGCGAGGTCGGTTCGGCGATCAGGGGAACACCCAGGCGGTGAAGCGCCGGAGCAAGCCGTTCGCCATCCCGAATCTCACCCACGACGACCAGCGGACGCGCTGCACGCTGCAGCGCCGACGCCAGCGACGCCAGCTGGGCCTGGCTCGGAAGGAGGCGGCCGTTGGTCAGCGCCTGGGCAGGCGCGGCCTCGGCGACCGGGACCTGGCCCGGCGGCGGCACGAGGGGCTCTCGAAACGGAAGGTTCAGGTGCACCGGGCCGCTCGCAGCTTCGGCGACTGCACGCGCGGCGAGGCGGCGCCACACCCGCGCCGCATTCGGCATCTCGACCGGGACGCCCGGATCGACGAACCACCGCACGGCGGTGCCGAAGAGATGCTGCTGGTCGATCGCCTGGTTGGCCCCCACTCCCTGCAGCTCTGGCGGGCGGTCCGCGGTGATGACGATCAGGGGAGTGCGCGAGTACGCCGCCTCGACGACCGCCGGATGAAACTCCGCCGCGGCTGTGCCCGAGGTCGACAGCACCACCGCGGGCTTGCCCGTCGACTTACCCAGGCCGACCGCAAAGAAAGAGCCGCATCTCTCGTCGATATGAACGATGACCTTGATCCGCGGATGCCTCTGGAGTGCCATCGCGATCGGCGCCGAGCGCGAGCCCGGCGACACGCATGCGAACTCAACGCCTTGCGCCGCCAGCTCGTCGACGAAGGTGGCGGCGAAGCTTTGAGCGACGTCAGTCATAGGATCGATTCGTGATTCTGCAGCGTGAGGACGTCAGGCTCAGCTACTTTGTCGAAGGCGAAGGCCCTCCAATCACCCTGCTGCACGGTTTCACGCAGAGCGGCCGCAGCTGGCGCGAGGTCATCTCCAAGATGCCCGCCGGCTGGAAGTGGATCGTGCCAGACCTGCGAGGTCACGGCGAAACCCAGACGCGGCAGGGTTCCCAGTGCTCGATGGACGCCTGCATGGAAGACCTCTTGGCCCTGTGGGACGACCTCGGAGTCGAGCGGACCCATCTCGCCGGCTACTCGATGGGTGGGCGGCTGGCACTTCACGTCGCGGCCCGCCGCCCTGATCGAGTGCTCTCGCTCCTCACCATCGGCGCCCATGCCGGGCTCGAGGAGGACGCCCGCGAGGGTCGCCGGCGCGGGGACGAGGGACTCGCGGAGCGCATAGAGAAGGAAGGCATCGAAGCGTTCGTCGATTACTGGGGCGCGCTGCCCCTGTTCGCCGGGCTCGAGCGTAGGGGCCCGTCGTACGTCGCCCAGGTGCGGGCGGAGCGGCTCCAGAACCACGTCGCGGGGCTCGCGTGCTCGCTGCGCGGCATGGGCGCGGGCACGATGGAACCGGTCTGGAACGAGCTCGGCCAGGTGACCTTTCCCTGCACATTCGTCGCCGGCCAGCAAGACCACGGCTATGTCGCTTCCGCTCGCAGGCTCGCGGCGACGGTGCGAAACGGAAAGTTCGAGATCGTGCCGCGGGCCGGTCACGCGGTGCATCAGGAGCGGCCCGATGCGTTCGCCCGCCTGCTCGCCTCTCACCTCGCCGCCGCGACGGCGACAGGCGTCTCCGCGCCGAGCTCGACCTTCGACTGAAGCCCAGCCGCATAGCGCGCCGCGCCGAGACGCTCCTGGTCAAGCATTCCGCCGCCATCGACGGGGCAGACGACGAAAGTCCGATGTCCGTCTCGGACCAGCCTCTCGACCTGGCGCGCAACCTCAGACGGATGCCGCGCGTTGATCCTCTGAACGCTCACAACAAGATGCCCAGCGTGAACAGCAGCGCGTAGGCGAGCTCGGCCGCGGCCATGCGCTTGAGCGCTCGCACCAGCTCGGGAGGCGAGGTGCTCGCGAAAGCGGTGCGCACCGGCACGGACGCGATCGGGATGCCGAAATGCATCGCCATCACCGTCACGCTCGCGAGCATGGTCATGAAGACCACGATCGGGACCGCGAATGCGGCGGCCACCAGCACCAGAAGCGAGATTCGCGTGTTCTGACGGCCGAGGCGCGTGGCCAGCGTCCGTTTCCCAGCGGCCGCGTCGGTGTCGATGTCGCGCAGGTTGTTGAGGACGAGCACCGCAGTGGCGAGAAATCCGACCCCGCATCCCATCAACACGCTGAGCGCGGTGATCCGACCGGTCTCGACGTAGACCGTGCCGATCGTCGCCACCAGGCCGAAGAACACGAAGACGAACACCTCGCCGAGGCCGAGGTAGCCGTACGGCCGCGGTCCACCCGTGTAGAGCCAACCGGCGAGCAGGCAGGCCGCGCCGACCAGGAGCAGGCGCCAGTCGACCGCGAGGCTGAGCGCGAGGCCCGCGGCCGCCGCCACGGTGAAAGCCCCGATGGCCGCCCCTCGCACCTGTCGCGGGTCGACCACCCCCGACGATGCAGCCCTCACCGGTCCGACCCGATTCGCGTCGGCGCCGCGTTCGAAGTCGGAATAGTCGTTGGCGAAATTCACCCCGAGCTGCATGCCCAGCCCGACCACAAGTGCGAGGAGGCCGGCCCACCATCGCGCGCCTCCGATGTGGATCGCGATCGCCGTGCCTGTGAGCACCGGCGCGACGGAAGCCGCCAGGGTCGCGGGTCGAACCGCCGACCACCACACCTGGGTGGGACTTAGCCGCTGCGCGCCGACCACTACGGACGTTTGGGGAACTTCCCGAAGTTCGGTTTGCGTTTCTGCACGTACGCGTCGCGGCCTTCCTGGGCCTCTTCGCTCATGTAGTAGAGGAGAGTCGCGTCGCCGGCGAGTTGCTGGATGCCGGCGAGGCCGTCGTCGGCGGCGTTCAGCCCGGCCTTGAGCATGCGCAGCGCAAGCGGGCTCAGCTCGAGCATGCGACGGCACCACGCGACGGTCTCCTTCTCCAGGTCCGCCAGCGGCACGACCTTGTTGACCAGTCCCATGTCGAGGGCCTGCTCGGCGTCGTACTGCTCGCAGAGGAACCAGATCTCGCGCGCCTTCTTCTGGCCGACGATGCGCGCCAGAAGACCCGCCCCATAGCCTCCGTCGAAGCTGCCGACGCGCGGCCCGGTCTGGCCGAACTTCGCGTTGTCGGCGGCGATGGTGAGGTCACAGACGACGTGGAGCACGTGGCCGCCACCGATCGCATAGCCGGCCACCATCGCGACCACGGGCTTGGGCAACCGCCGGATCTGGACCTGGAGGTCGAGCACGTTGAGCCGCCCCGTGCCTCCGGCATCGACGTAGCCGTCGTCACCGCGCACGCGCTGGTCGCCACCGGAACAGAACGCCTCGGTCCCGGCCCCGGTCAGGATCACGACGCCGACCTGCGAGTCCTCACGCGCGACCTCGAAGGCTTTCGACATCTCGACCACGGTCAGCGGCCGGAAAGCGTTGCGCACCTCGGGCCGGTTGATGGTGATCTTGGCGATGCCGTCCCAGGTCTCGTAGACGATGTCCTGGAAGTCGCCCGCCTTCACCCAGCCATCTTTCAAGTCATCACTCCTAGAGCGATCACTAGCACGAATGAAATGCTACGCCGTCGTGCGTTCCACAGGATCATCCCCTCACCTGCGAGGATCGCTCCGCGATCCTGGCAGGAGCTCCCCACTTGGTGGGGAGCTTAAGCCCGCTGGCGGGGGCGGCGGCGCGGAAACAGGCGGACGATCTTCTCGTAGTCGTCCGGCGTGTCGATGTCGTCGGACCGGCCGGGCGCGGGCACGACGTCGAGCAGCTCGGGCCTGCCCTGGAGCACCTGGCGCGCTCCGGCGTCCCCCGTCAGCGCGAAGAGATCGCCCCACAGCTCGCGCGACAGGATCACGGGCGGCGCCCAGCCTTCCGCGCCCGCCGCCGCCACTGCAGGACGAGAGCCTTCTCGACGCCAGGCACGCAGGAGCGTGGCCACCGTCCTCGATCCGACCAGCGGCTGGTCGCCGAGGATGACCATCGCAGCCTCGATCTCCTGACGCATCGCGCGCAGTCCGACCTGGATCGACGAAGCCATCCCGCTCTGCGCCTGCGGGTTGAAAACGACCTCTGCCCGCCCATTGATGGCGCGCTTCACGTCGTCCTCGGCGTAGACGACGACCGTCTGGTGGCAACCACCCTCCGACGCGGCCTCGAGCACATGCCGCACCATCGGCACGCCGTCGATGTCGAGCAAGAGCTTTTGCGAGCCCGGCATCCGCGAGCTCCTGCCCGCGGCGAGGATGATGCCGCCGACCGGCAGCAGTGCCGCCGCAAGGCGCTCAAACGGAGGACGCGCGGAGCGGATCCATTCCACCTCGATGCCGGCGCGGATGGCGACCTCGGCGAAATCGCGAAGCCGCCGGCTGTCGCCGTCGACGAGAAGAAGACGGCGTCCGACGAGCGGCGCCAGGTCGGGTACCTGCTCAGGAAGACCGACCACCGCCAGCGAACGGCAGTCGTTGCGCGCGGTCAGGTGCTGAAGCGCGGAGTCGAGGTCGCGACCGCGCACCACCATCGAGTGCGGCCCGTCAGGCTCGCGATATGTCCGGCCTCGGACGGCAAGGTCAAGGTCGCCCATGACGAAGACTGACAAAGCGCGCCCAGCATGCCAGATGGGACCCGGCTTACTCTCTCCTGAATGCCGGTTCTTGGAGCTCACGTCGATTCGTCGGGCGGGCTGCACCTTTCGTATGAGCGCGCCAAGGCGATGGGGGCGGAAGCCATACAGGTTCACCCTACTCCGCCCGGGTTCTGGGGGTCGCCGAAGCTCGACGAAAATCGGATCGCGACGTTCAAGGAGGCGGCCGCCAAGCACGGCCATCCGCCGTTTTACTTTCACGCCGTTTACCTGATCAACCTGGCCGGCGACGACCCGACGCTGCGCCAACGCTCGGAGAGCACGCTCGCCGGGTACCTGAAGGCGGCCGATGAGCTCGGCGTCAACGGCGTGATCTTTCATACGGGCTCGCATAAGGGCGCGGGATTCGAGGCGCGGCTGCCGTCGATCACGGAGCACTTGCGTCACGTGCTCGACCGAGCAGATCCCAAGACCGCAAAGCTGCTCATCGAGAACAACGCGGGCCTCGGCGGCTGCGTCGGTGCGAAGTTCGAAGAGATCAAGCAGATGCTCGCCGCGCTGGACAACGACAAGCGCGTCTCGGTCTGCTTCGACACGTGCCATGCATTTGCCTCGGGTTACGACGAGCGAACCTCGGCCGACGTGAAAAAGACGCTGGACGAGCTGGAGCGGGTGATCGGGCTGTCGCGGGTCGAGGTCATCCACTGCAACGACTCGGTGACCGGGCTCGGCTCCAACCGCGATCGCCACGCCAACATCGGCGACGGTCAGATCGGCGAGGAAGGCTTTCGTGCCTTGCTGCACGAGCCGCGGCTCGCCCGGCTTCCCTTCATCCTCGAGGTACCCGGCGCGGGTGGCGGTCCCGACGCCGAGCAGGTGGCGGTGCTGAAACGATTGGCGGCGTAGCCTCGCTAGGCGACTTCCGAGGTCGCAGATTCGTCGTGCCCGTCGACCCAGCGCTTGCGTCGAGGCGGACGCCGCGTCGCGCGGCCAAGCCACCAGACGTGGGCGCCCAGCCGGCGGAGCACCGTCAGCAGAGACGGCCCCTGCGCCCCGTACAGCCGCGAGTTCTCCATCTCGCGCTGGATGTCCTTCAGCCGCTCCCACATCACGTCCTCGTTCAAATAAGGGTTCACGCCGACCTCCTTCTAACCGTCTAATCTCTTACGCCAGTTAGTATAACCTACGTTGCGTCTTTTGTGGTTATGGGTAGACTAGATCTCGATGTCTGAACGGGAAACAGCCGGCGGCGAGCTCGGCTTGATCCAGGCGTTCGTGAACACGGTCGACCTCGACCCCGGAGTCGAGGAGCTCAAAGACCCCAACACGCTCCGGGCCTGGCTGGTTGCCAACAAGCTCATGCCCGGGCACCACCCGGTGGACGACTCCGACCTGAAAAACGCCCTTGCCGTCCGGGAAGCGATGCGAGGCGTGATCGGCGGGAACTCAGCGCTGCCGATCTACCCCGTCGACCTGGCGACCCTCAACTCGGCCGCCGCGGCCAGCCGCCTGCGGATGCGTTTCGCACCGGATGGCAGGCCACGCCTCGAACCGGAGGCGTCTGGCGCAGTGGGCGCGATCGGCCGGCTGGTCGCGGCGCTGTACTCGGCGATGCAGGATGAGGAGTGGGAGCGCCTGAAGCTCTGCGGCTCAGGCACCTGCCGATGGGCGTTCTACGACCGCTCCAAGAACCACTCGAGCCGTTGGTGCAACATGGCCTCCTGCGGCAACCGCGAGAAGGCGCGCCGCTTCAGACAGAAAGGAACGGCCGCGTCCGCACCACGTCGGGGCTGAACGCCTGGGTCAGCTGCACGAGCCGGTCGTAGGCGACCGGATGCCGAAGCTGGATGCTGATCGAGTGTCCGGTGTCAGGCACCACGGTGATACGGCCAAACCCGATTCCGTATGACCCCGGCCTTTTGAGCTCGATGCGCTTGATCTGGTCTTTGGCGAGCTCGAAATCTTTCACCCGCTCCAGTCGCTCGATCAGCTTGTCGTTCTCGTCGGCAGGCAGCGAGGGCATCAGCTGACCGTCGATGTAGCCGCCCATCGTGGCCGTGAGCTCCGACCCTCCGTGGCTGCCAGGATCGACGCCGAAGAGCCTGGCCGTCGTGAAGTAAAACCCGTAGCCCACCCGAGCTCCGAGGAAACCACGCGACAGCAGGCCGCTCATGAATCCGCCGATGAACGTTTCGCTCAAGCCCTGGCCTCCCCATTCATGGGGAGGTGGCCTTTTCCTCCCCACTTGTGGGGAGGTGGCGCGGAACGCGCCGGAGGGGAAGGGCCGGAGGGGCTGCTCGCATCGATACGCCTGAGCCGCCAAATCGCACGGCCGTGATCTCGGCGAGGATCCCGAGCGCCGTCTCCTCGGCCCCGCGCCCTCCGAGGTCGAGACCGATCGGTCCGTGAACACGTGCCAGCTGCTCCTCGGTGAATCCTTCCTTGCGCAGCGCGTCGAAACGGTTCTGGTTCGTCTTGCGGCTGCCGATCGCCCCGATGTAGCCCGCGTCCTTCTTGAGCACCGAGCGCAACGCCGGCAGGTCGAACTTGGGATCGTGCGTCAGGACGACGATATAGGTCGAGCTGTCGATCGGGATCTTGCTCATCGCTTCGTCGGGCCAGGCGACCATCAGCTCATCGGCTTCCGGAAAACGCTCTTTGGTGGCGAACTTCGCGCGGGCGTCGATCACCGTCACGCGATATCCCATCAGCTTCGCCAGCCGGTGCAGCGGGATCGCGATGTGGATCGCGCCGATGATCACGAGGTGGGCCGGGCGCCGGAACGGCTCCACGAAAACTTCTCCGTCTCGCCGCGCGAGCTCGGTCCCCGGGGGCGTGCCCGTAACCAGCTCCGCATCACCGGTGGTCAGGTTCGTTCGGAGCGTCGCGGCCTCGTCGCGATTCAGCATCCCGACGAGCTGCCTGTGCACCTTGCCGAGCGGCTGCACGAAAACCTCGATGTGACCGCCGCACGCGAGCCCCACCTCGAACGCCACGTCGTCGGCCACGCCGAAGGCGGCGATCTTCGGCGTGCCCGACTTCAGGACCTTCTGCCCCTCCTCAAAAACGGCGCCCTCGATGCACCCGTTCGAAACCGAGCCGGCCATCTTGCCCGAGCGGGTGACCAGCATCTTCGAACCGAGAGGCCGCGGGCTCGAGCCCCACGTCTCGATCACCGTCGCGATGGCGATGTCCTCGCCGTCGCGCGTCCACTCGTTGAGCTCTTGAAGTACTTCTCTCATCTCGATTTCCGGGAATCCAGCGACGCCAGCAGCCGGCCCAGGTCGTCCAGCGCCTGCACGTTGTGGGCGGTGAGGAAGTCGTCGCAGTGGGGCAGCGCGGCGGCCATGCCACGCGTCAGCGGCTCGTAGCCCTCGGAGCCGAGCAGCGGGTTGAGCCAGATCAACCGGTGGGCCGACCGGCGCAGGTGGACCAGCTCGGCGCTGAGGTGCGCCGGGTCGCCACGGTCCCACCCGTCGCTCACGATGATCACGACCGCGCCGTGGCCCAGGACGCGCCGCGCCCAACGACGGTTGAAATCACCGACGGCGTCTCCGATCCGCGTGCCCCCGCTGAAGTCGTGCACGCCTTTGCTCACGGAGTCGAGCGCCCGGTCGAGATCTCGCTGGCGCAGCAATCGCGTAATTCGCGTGAGACGCGTGGAGAAGACGAACGCCTCGAGGTCTTCGCGCCGCGCGATCGCGTGGGCGAAGATCATTAGCAGCCGCGAGTAGCGTTCCATCGAGCCGCTGACGTCGCAGATTAGAACGATCGGTCTACGTCGCACGCGCGGCTTGCGTCGGAACAGCGTCATCAGCTCGCCGCTCGAGCGAATCGCCTGCCGCGCCGAGCGCCTGAGGTCGATCCGGCCCGAGCGCGAAGGTCGCAACCGGCGGGTCCGCCGTTCCGCCATGCGCCAGGGCGACTGCTCCAGCAACCGCCGGACCTGCTCGGTCTCCGCCCACGTCATCTGCTCGAAGTCCTTGTGCCTCAGAAGCTCCTCGGCGCTGTAACCGCTGGAGCTGGCGGGGAACTCGCTCGGGTTCTCGCGGTTCATCTGCGATGCGTGCAGGCCCAACGCATTCGCCCAGGCCTTGGCACGCTCCGGAGATAGAGGCATCGACCGGTTGCGACCTGGCATCATCCCCGCGGTTACGCGCGGGTCGGGCGGAGCCCAGAAGATGTCGAATGCCGCCTCGAAGGTCGGGATGTCTTCCTTGCGGCTGACGAAGACCGAGCGGAGCGCGCAGCGAAAATCGTCGTGCTGCTTGAGGTCGATGAGCCCTAGCGCACGCGTGGCGTCGGTCAGCCGGCGCGGCCCCGCCTCCAACCCGGCGTCGTGCAGCAGTCGGGCGAAAGCTCCCAACCGCGGCAGCAAATCGACGACCTCAGGCACGCTGCGCCTTCTCGACCAGAGCCGGCACCTGCTCGCGGACCCGCTCCAGGTCCTCCTGGTACTTGAGCGCCGCGCCCATCGTCGCGTTGACGAGACCCGAGTCGATCCGCGTCGCGCCAAGGGCGGCGAGGGAGCGGGCCCAGTCGAGCGTTTCCGCGACCCCCGGCACCTTGTACAGCTCCATGCCGCGCAGCCCCTGCACCAGCGCGGCAACCTCGCGCGCCAGCCCGTCCGCGGCTTCGGGCGCACGCGCGCGCACGATCTCCACTTCTTTGTCGAGGTCGGGGTAATCGATCCAGTGATAGAGGCAGCGGCGCTTCAATGCATCGTGGACCTCGCGCGTGCGGTTGGAGGTGATGACGACGAACGGCACCTGGCGCGCCTTGATGGTGCCGATCTCCGGGATCGAGACCTGGAAGTCCGAGAGCAATTCAAGTAGGAACGCCTCGAACTCTTCGTCCGAGCGGTCGATCTCGTCGATCAGGAGCACCGGCGGTGTCGGGTCGTCGTTGTCGATCGCGTCCAGCAGCGGTCTCCGCAGCAGAAATTCGGAGCTGAAAATCTCGCGCTCCGCGACGCGACGGTCCTCACCTTCGCCCATCAGCCGGATATGCAGCAGCTGCCGCGGGTAGTTCCACTCGTAGACCGCGTGCGCGAGGTCGATGCCCTCGTAGCACTGGAGGCGGATCAGCCGCGCGCCCAGCACCTCGGCCATGACCTTGGCCGCCTCAGTCTTGCCGACGCCCGCCTCACCCTCGATGAAGAGAGGCTTCTGCAGCTTGAGAGCCAGAAAGATGGACGTCGCCAGGGCGCGGTCGCCGATGTAGCGGCGCTCGCGCAGACGTTGCTCGACGTCCTCGATGGTCGCGGGTGCGCTCACGCTGACAAAGAGTACGAGGCAGGCCGAGTACCCGGATAGTCCGGACGAACCGACCTGCAGTCCACAGCAAAGGTCGGATAGTCCGGACTATCCGGGAAGGTGGCCCGGCCCGGGTCAGCCGGGCCTCAGGCCACCTCGCGACTCGTTACGCGCCCTGCGCTTGCTGGATCGCCCGCTTGGTCAGCACGCGGGCGAGGTGCTTTTTGTATTCCGGGCTGGCGCGCAGGTCGCCGCTTGGGTCGAGCCCGTCCGACGCGTGCTCGGCCGCCTCCTCCGGCTTGCCGCCCTGCTTGAGCGCTTCCTCGACCGCGGTCGCCCTGACAGGCGTGACGCCGACGTTGGTGAGGCCGATGCGCCATCCGCCGTTCATCTTCTGCGCCGCCACGCCGACGATGGCCCAGTCGAATAGCCGGCGCCGGAACTTGATGTACTTGTGCGGCCCGTTGGCGACCGGGAACACCACCTCGGTCACGATCTCGTCCGGCCCCAGCGCGGTGGTGAACAGGTCCTGGAAGAAGTCGCGAGCGGGAATCGTGCGCAGGTTGGTGACGATCTCCGCCTCGAGGATCAGGGCCAGGGTCGGGTAGTCGCCCGCCGCGTCCGCGTGCGCGATGACGCCACCCATGGTTCCCATGTTGCGGACCTGGTTGTCCCCCACCTCGCCCGCCACCTCGGCGAGCAATGGCAGCTTGTCCTTCACCACTTTCGAGTTCTGGATGGTCACGTGCCGCGTCAACGCGCCGATGCGCAGCTTCTGCCCGTCCTCTTTGATGTGGTCCAGGTCCTTGATGCCGTTGATGTCGACCAGCGCGCTTGGCTGCGCGAGGCGCAGCCGCATCAGCGGGATGAGGCTGTGCCCACCCGCCAGCACCTTCGCATCCTCCCCGTATTTGCCGAGCAGCTTGGATGCCTCCTCGACTGAGGAGGCGCGTGCGTATTCGAAGGCGGCCGGTATCACTTGCGTGCCTCCTTGATCTGCGCCCAGAGCCGGTTGGGGCTGGCGGGCATGTCCACATGCTTGATGCCGAATGGTGTCAGCGCATCGGTGATCGCGTTGATGACGGCTGCGCTCGCCGCGATCGTTCCCGCCTCGCCGATACCTTTCACGCCGAGCTCGTTGGTCGGGCTGGGCGTCACGGTGTTGTCGGTGATCAAGTTCGGGATCTCATTGGCGGTGGGGACCGAGTAATCGATCAG
>VBFV01000146.1 GCA_005881335.1 Chloroflexota bacterium | reverse complement strand
TCTAGTTAAGCTTCGACTCAGGACACGGATGGATCCACTGGCTGCTGTCGGCATCGTCCTCAGCGCTCTTCTCGTTCTCTTTCTCGCCCTCTCTTACCAGGTGTATCGCCGCGCCTTCGTGCCGGCCCGCCCGATGTGGCTCGACGATTTCTCGTTCACCCCGTTTGAGTTCCAGGCCGACTACGAAGAGGTCGAGCTGGTCACCGCGGATGGGATCAACTTCGGCGCGTGGCATTTCCGCCAGCCGGGGTCGCCGCAGACGGTGATCGTCTCGGGCGGCCACAAAGGACAGCGGCAGGGTGCGCTCGGGATCGCGGTCGCGCTGTGGCGCAAAGGCTTCAACGTCATCCTCTATTCGTACCGGGGCATGCCCGGGAGCGACCGCGCGCCGATCACGTTCGGCATCAAGGAGGTGCTGGAGCTGCAGGCGGCCATCGCATTCGCGCGCAAGCGCATCCCCAATGCACGGATCGGGCTGCTGGGCTACTCGATGGGGGCGGTCGTTTCCCTCCTCGGCGCCGCCGGCGAGCCCGGAGTGCAGGCACTGGTGCTCGACAGCCCGTTCAGCGACCTGCGCAAGCTGCTGATCGAGAACGTCCGCAGCGCCAGCAAGCTGCCGGGGACTCCGTTCGTCTGGCTCACCGGGTTGATGTTGTGGCTTCGCACACGCTGCTGGCTTTCCGCGTGCAGCCCGATCGAGGTGCTGAGCTCACTCGAGCCGCGGCCGCTGTTCTTCATCCATGGCGGCGCCGACGCGATCACCAACGTCAATCACAGCCGGCGCCTGTATGACGCGTACCGCGGCCCGCGCGAGATCTGGATCGTGCAGGGCGCGCCCCACACGGGCGCGTATTTCGCCGACCGGCCGCTGTACGTCGAGCGCGTCGCGGGTTTCTTTGCTCGCCACCTCGGCCTTGACGTGAGCAGCCACCTGCGCCTGGTCGAAGAGGAAGAAGTCAGCTAGGTGTAACAAACCGCCCCGCGGGCGACAGGAATAGGTGAGACATGCAGCGAGTGGCCGATGTCAAGCCGTCCAGCGCCTCGCAACAGGTCAGCGAATCGACCTTCGCCGACCTCTTGAAGCCGCTGATCGAACCGGGCTTCCGCCTTGCCCTCGCGATGCTCCATGACGCTCAAGCCGCGGAGGACGCCGTGCAGGAGGCGTCATTCACAGCCTGGCGCAAGCTCGGCCGGATGCGCGACCAGGGCCGCCTCCGCCCCTGGTTCCTCGGGGTCGTCGCCAACAAGTGCCGCAACGCCCGCCGCAAGAGGTGGGTGGTGGAAGTCAGCGTCGGCGTGCCCGAGGAGCTGCCCGCTATTTCGTTGGAGGAGCGAACGCTGCGCGGCACCGATCTGCGCCGCGCGATTTCACGATTGAGTCACGACGATCGATTGGTGGTCGTCCTCTACTTCTACCTCGACATGCCGGTGGACGAAGTGGCCACTGTCGCCGGCACATCAGTCGGCGCGACGCGCGCGCGCCTGTATCGGGCGATCAAGAAGCTGCGTCCGGACGTGGCGATCGAGGAGGCACTCAGGTGAGCCTGCGCAGGGACGTTCATTCGGCATTCGACCAGATCACGCCTTCGATGGGGGGCCTGCCCGAACGCGTCGTGCAGACCGTGCTGTCGGAAGGCGCCACCCGACGTAGGAGAGAAAAGATGCTGTTTCGTATCAGGGCACCGCTGTCTCTGGTGGCGGTGCTCTTGCTAATCGTGTTGGTCGCCGCTGTATTCGTCGGTGGCCGCATAGTCCAGGACTGGAATGCGCTGCATAAAAGCAGCCCCGCCGGTCAAAGCAACCAATCGCAGCTGGCTGAACTGGAGGCGCGTCCATTGCAGCTTCCGGTCCTGAAGGCTGCGACCGAGTGCAACACCGGTCCTTGGAACTCAGATGGCACCGTCGGTTCGGGGCCGCTCTCCATCTACGGGGGATTGGGCCCGAGGACAAGCTGGGGCACTTACTGGAACAACGTCTTCTACACCGACCAGCAAATCGCAGGTCCCATCGTTGTTCGTGTGCGCGACGTCGTCAACAACGTCAACGTGGTCTTCGTGGGTAAGTACGCGGCCGGCCCGGTCGTTGGCACAGACACGCTGAACGGAACCCGCGTCCAGCAGCACGCCGAACTGGTCCTGTACGCAAACAATGCTGCCCTGGTCACGGTCAACCCTCCATCGAAACCCCACGCGTTCGTGTGGGGATTCACGGTAGGGGTTCCAAACGATTCGACTGGTTCGACGGGATGGCAGGTCGACGGCATGGGGTTCAGCGAAGTCTTCCTCTCCTGCTAGGTACTTTCGCAACCTCCGTGTCACAAAGCGGCGTGCCGGCGACGTGAATAGATAAGCGAATCGAGCCACGGCGCCGGCACTCGCGACCAAATAAGTGACAAGGAGAGTCCACCGATGGAAGCGAGAGCATCTTTCCGCCAGGCGCGGATCCCGAGCGGCGTCGTCCTGCTGTTCGTAGCCGCCTTGCTGGCGGCCCTCGTGCTCGGCGGCGCGGGAGGCTACCTCGTGAGGGCTCTGACCGCGCCCGCCAACGTGACCACGACCACCGTCGACACCACCGTTCCGCGATACACGGAGGGGATCCCGTACAGCACGCCACTGCCGGTGCAGGTGTCGCCGCGGCCGACCGACCCCAATGGCAACGTCATTCCGATCTAGCGAGGCACACACTGTCCCAGCGCGTGGCCACCAGGGCAATGACCGAAGTGCACCCGGCGAGCGAGCGGTCCTTCACGGACTTGCTCGCTCCGCTCGTTCAGCCTGCCTACCGCCTGGCCTGCGCCATGCTTCACGACGCACCTGCGGCGGAGGACGTCGTCCAGGATGCATCGCTGATCGCCTGGCGCAAGCTCAGCAAGCTCCACGACCACAGCAAGCTGCGTGCCTGGTTCCTCGGCATCGTCGCGAACGAGTGCCGCAACGCCAAACGGCGCCGGTGGGTCAGCTGGGTCAACCTCGGCCTTCCGAGCGTGCTCTCAGTCCCGTCCTCGGAAGAGAACTCTGTGAAGCGAGCGGACCTCCGTCGAGCCCTGCTCCAACTTGGGCACGACGACCGGCTGGTCGTCGTCCTCTACTTCTACCTCGACATGCCGGTGGCTGATATCGCTCTGGTGGTCGGCGCCTCTACAGATGCCGCGCGGGCTCGCCTATACCGCGCGATCCACCGGCTGCGACCCGGACTTGCGATTGAGGAGGCACTGCGATGAGCCTGCGAGCCGAAATCCGCGCCGCCATCGATGACGTGACGCCACCGGCGCCCACGCTTCAGCACAAGGTCGAGGCGTTCGTCGTGGCCAACGGCCGAGACCGGGTAGTGCCGATGCACCGGCCCCGCACGCAATGGAGCAGGCCATTTCGCGGGCCGATGTCGCTTGTCGCCGCAGTATTGCTGGTGGTGTTGATCGGAGGTCTGGTCCTGGGCGGACGGTTGTTGCGCGACCTCAATGCGCCACCGCAAACCATCAACCAGGCCGAGTTGAAGCGCCTCGAGTCACGGCCGCTGCGAGCAATGCCAACTGTGCGACCAGGCGACCCATGCCCGACCAGTCCCCTGACCGACGTTTCCGCTCATGGCCCTGAAGCAGTCCTCCTTGGAGATGGACCTGTGTATTCGACACGCCTGGGTGCTCAATTCGTGATTACGAATTGGGGTACCTGGAGCGTGTGGTCGGTACTCGTGGATACGACGAAGGCCTCCGGCCCGATTCTGATCAGGGCGAGAGATCTGCAGACCCATGCAGAGGTGGTCTTCGGATGGAATCCGCTTACTGCGAATGGTCAGGCTGGTGACGGCATCCCGACGGGAAGGGCGACCGGGACTGATGTTGTTCTTGGTCAAACGGAGCATCTATATCCCGAAGTGGTTCTGGACCTTTCGCGCCCGTTCGCTCTCACCAAGGCGGGGGATTGGCCCATTTTCAAGAGTTTCATCGGTTATCCGAAGGCAGCGGCGGGTTGCATCGGATTTCAGATCGACGGCACCAACTTCACCGGCACCAACTTCACCGAATTGATTGTTGTCAGCTGAGCGTGCTCGACAGCAGGATTCCGTTCGCCCAGTAATGTCCGGTTGCGCCGGCGGGCAGGAGGTCGTAGGTCCTCCCGCCGGCGTACGGCACGAGCTCCAAACGATTGATCATCGAACCATCCAGCCGATCGCCCGCCCTGAGCGTCCCGACCGGCCGGCCGTCCGCGGTCTTGTGGCCTGGCGAGACGAGCAGCTCGCGGCCGTCGGCGAGGAACAGGTGCACCATCCGATGCTCGGCTGGTGCTTCGATGCTGCCGATCTGGATCACCGAAGCAGCGACCCGCGAACCATCCGCGGCCTGCGTCCAGACGATCGTTCCCACCCGCACGTCGGTGACGCGGACCGGTCCGTTCGGTGTCGCGATCATCGTCGAGGCCGCGAGGCAGATCGGGCAGTTCGGCGGGCCGCTCGGCGTCCGCGAGCTGACCTTGACCACGCCATCGATCCGCACCGTTCCTTTGACCATCTCGTATGCCGCGCTGCCGCCTGCGGACTGGACGCGGTACTCGAACACGTATTCCTGCCCGCTGTAGGTTTCGGTGAGGGTCAGCGCCCGGAGGAGCTTCCAGGCCCGGTAGACGACGAGCTTCTGGGCGTCGGTAAGGTCGCCCGAAGGCAGGTGCTCGTGGGCGACGATCGCGGCGTAGGACTCCGCGTCGGCTTTGATCTGCGGGTAGGTCGAGACGGCGTTCGCCTCCTCGCCGCCCTGGCGGGCGATCGGGTAGAAATCCGGGTCGCAGTACACGGGCTTGCCCACTGAGTCCATGACCGCGAACTTCAGCTGGGTCGTATTGAGCGGAGTGCCCACGGCCGGGGCGGGCGTGGCAGAGCCGCACGCCACCATCGCCACCGCCAGGGCCGCCAGTGCGAGCCTCATCTGATTAAGAAGACGTTAGCGGCCGAATTTGGTAGCAGATGGCGGAACCAAACACCCCCCTCAGCCGTATTCAACTGAGATGGGGCACCAGAAGGGCGAACCTATAATCGCGGGGATGGGGTCAGCCGAAGTCGTCACGCGAGTCGCCGACTCGTTCCTGTCCAACGTCAGCCGGGCGATCATCAACAAGGAAGACGAGATCCGACTTTGCCTCGTCACCCTCCTCTGCGAAGGCCATCTGCTGATCGAAGACGTGCCCGGCGTCGGCAAGACGATGCTGGCCAAGTCGCTCGCCCGCTCCCTCGACTGCACCTTCCGCCGCATCCAGTTCACCCCCGACCTGCTGCCTTCGGACGTGACCGGCGTGCGCGCCTTCAACCAGAAGATCAGCGATTTCGAGTTCCGACCTGGGCCGGTTTTCGCGCAGATCGTGCTCGCAGACGAGATCAACCGCGCCAGCCCCAAGACCCAGTCCGCGCTGTTGGAGGCGATGGAAGAGCGCCAGGTGACGATCGACGGTGAGACGCACATCCTGCCGAAGCCGTTCATGGTCATGGCAACCCAGAACCCGGTCGAGTACTCCGGCACCTTCCCCTTGCCGGAGGCGCAGCTCGACCGCTTCCTGATGAAGGTCAAGCTCGGCTATCTCACGGAGAAGGAAGAGGCCAACCTGCTCAACCAGCACAAAGTCGAGTCGCCGATGGAAGAGCTGCAGCCGGTCGTCTCACCCAACGAGCTGGATGCCGCCCAGAGCGCCGTCCGCGAGGTGTTCGTCAAGCCCGAGCTGCGCGAATACATCGCGAGGCTCGTGGGACGCACGCGCGGCAATCCCGAAGTCGCCCTCGGTGCCAGCACGCGGGGCACGCTGAACCTGTTCCACGCGAGCCAGGCGCTGGCAGCGATCCAGGGCCGAAGCTTTGTGACCCCGGACGACATCAAGACGCTCGCCGAGCCGGTGCTCGCGCACCGCATCATCCTGCGTCCGAACGCCGAGATGCAGGGCCAGAGCGCTGGCAAGCTGGTGGCGGGCCTCCTCGAGCGCGAGCACGTGCCGCAGATGGCGTACGACGGGTAGCGAACAAGAGGGTTCCCCATGAGCAAGGTCGCCCTCGCCGGCGCGCTCGGGCTCCTCATGTTTTTCACGTACCTGACCGCGATCCGCACGGCGTTCGTGTTCGGGTACGCCCTGTGCCTCCTGTTCGTGATCGCATGGGTATGGCCCCGGCTGGCGATTCGCGGCATCACGGTCGCCCGCAGCGTCGACCCCGGCACGCCGACCGTCGGCGAGGTCTACGAGGAGCAGTTCGAGGTGCGGCGCAAGGGCTGGATTCCCGCGCCCTGGGTCGAGGTCCGCGACCTCAGCCAGATCGCTGACTACCAGCCCGGCCGGGTGATCTCGCTCGGCGGCGAGGCCGTCAGATGGAGGGCGCGGGGCGTGTATCGCAGGCGTGGCTGGATGGCGCTCGGTCCGACATCGCTGCGCGTACGGGAACCTTTCGGCCTGTTCGACCGCGAGCTGAAGATCACCCAGCGCACATCGATCCTCGTCTACCCACGCGTCCGGCCGGTGCCCGACCTGATGACTCCGAGCTCGCAGCAGGTGGGGAGCTCGCAGGCGCTCGGCGCCTGGGCTGACTATCCGCCGGAGACAGGCGGCGTGCGCGACTACGCGACGGGCGACAGCTTCGGGCGAATCCACTGGCCGCTCTCGGCCAAGCACCAGCGGCTGATGTCGAAGACGTTCGAGCAGCCCCTGACCACCGACCTGTGGATCCTTCTTGACCTCGACCGCGGCGTCCATTTCGGTGAGGGGGAAGAGTCGACGGTCGAATACGCGGTCAGCCTGGCGGCGTCGATGGCGGCGCAGGTGCACAGCCGGGGACGCCAGGTTGGATTGATCGCGAACGACTCGCGCGGCACCGTGCTCGAGCCGCACCGCGCGGTCAGGCAGGACCGCCTCATCCTCGACTTCCTCGCGGTGTGCCAGGCCGACGGCCGCACGCCACTCACCCAAACGCTGGCGTGGGACCGCATCCGCAGGCTCCCCCGACGCGCCATCGCGGTCATCACGCCGAGCGCGGACCCGGAATGGGTTCGCCTGTTGCAGGCGGTGCGAGGCCGCCGCTCGACGCTCATCGTGTTCTACCTCGACATCGCCAGCTTCGGCGGCCCTGACCAGAACCCCAGCTTCGACCTGGGCCAGGACGTCGACCTTTACGTCGTACGCAAGGGCGACGACTTTGCGCGCCTCGTGAGGACCAGGGATGCGATACGTATCGCCTGAAGGCAGGCTGGCCGGTCCGGAGGCTGCATTCGAGAGCACGCTGAACCGGCGCGAGCTGCTGTGGGACAGCGCGCGCCGCTCGCTGGGTGGCGGCCGCTTCTGGTCGGTCGTCCTGGTTTTGCTGTTGACGGTCACCGTCGCCCGGTCCACCTCGACGGTGCAGTGGGTGAACGGCATCGACGTGGTCATCGTCATCGCGGTTCTCGCGGCCGTGGTGATGGCGGTGCTCGCGCTTTCGCGCGTGCGGGAATGGATCGGGCTGGGGATCGGCCTCGTCCTCGCGCCGGTGGTCGCCCTCTGGGGAGCCTGGCCTCAGATCCATCACAGCCACCCGAGCGACACCATCGGGCCCCAGCTTGTCGCCGTTTGGTGGAATCGCATCGCTGACGGGACCGCAGCGCAGGAGCCGTCGTTCTACCTGTTTCTCATCTGCCTCTTGATGTGGGTTACGGGGGCGTGGCTCGCCTGGTGCGTGCTGCGCTGGCGCAAACCCATGCTGGGTTTGATCCCCGGCGCCGCCGCGTTCGCGACCAACCTCCTCAACGTGCCGCAGGACCAGAACGGATACACGCTCGCGATGCTCGTGCTCACTCTCGCCCTCTTGTTGTGGACCAACTACACGGGCTCGATCGCCAACGCGGCGCGCGCGAACGTGAAGCTCACCGGCGATGCGCGCTGGGATTTCTGGGAAAGCGGACTCGTCGCCATGGCGGCCCTGATCGTGATCGGCATCCTGCTGCCCCCGCTCTCGACGGTGGACCGAACGCTCGACGTGGAGACCGGCATCTTCTCGAACTGGGCGCAGCTCCAGGAGCGCCTCAGCCACCCGGGATTCTTTGGCAAGGGTCCCGGCACGGGCGTCACCGGGTTCACCGATGAAGTGAAGTTGAGCGGTCCTCTCAAGCGGACGCTGGACCCGGTGTTCACCTATACGATCGTCGGTACTTACGCGAGCAAGGCGCGCTACTTCCGAGGCTTGAACATCACGCAGCAGGCCAACGGTGTGTGGCGCTATCCGCGCGCGATCGGCGTGCAGGAGGTGGTCGGGAAGAACCAGGTCCCCGACTTCGCGGAGCAGTACCAGAAGATGGAGCTCGCGACGATCGACGTCCGGATGCTCCATCCGCCGACCGACTTCCGAGACGTGGTCTTCTACCCCGGCGAGGCCTACCGGGTCGATCGTCCGACGATGGCGACCCAGGTTCCGCTTCGGGCAGGTCCGCAGAGCAACAACCTGTACACGATCGACCGGCTGGGCAGCCTGCAGCCGTCCACGTCAGCGGGTAGCTACGCGGTCACCGTTGATTATTCGACCGCGACCACGACCGACCTCCAAGACGCCGGCACGACCTATCCCGACTGGCTGGCGCAATACATAGCGATACCGGCCAACAGCTATCGCAACCCGGCGGTTCTGGCGAAGATTCACGCGCTCGCCCTGGAAATCGTCAACGCGGCGGGAGCGAAGAACCCGTACGACCAGGCGACCGCGATCGAGACGTACCTCCGCGACCCGAAGAACTTCGTGTACACGCTGTCGCCGCCGGCGACCCCGCAGGGCATGGACACGATGGACTACTTCCTCAACGTCTCCCACAAGGGATACTGCGAATACTTCGCCACCGCGATGGGCGACATGCTCCGGTCGCTCGGAATCCCCACGCGTCTCGTCAACGGCTACGGCCTCGGCCAGCTCGACCCGAACGTGCAGAACTACGTCGTGCGAGGCGAGGACGCGCACACGTGGGTCGAGGTTTACTTCCCGGCGCCAGCGCCCGACCAGCAACCGTACGGCTGGATTCCCTTCGAGCCCACGCCGGACGACCTGGGTCTGTACACGCCGATCCAGCGCGGCCAGACGGGCGTCAACCCGTGCCTGCGAGATAACGGCTGCAACGACCCGGTGGCCGGGGTCGGCGTCGGCGGCCCAGGTGCGACTCCGAAGACGGACCGCGGCGAGCGAACCGACACGGGCAGCACGGCGGGGGCCGGCGGTTTTCGGGTGGGCTCCCTCGATGCATCGACGCTGAGCAAGATCGCCGGGGTCGTCCTGGCCGCCCTGTTGCTGTTCCTGGTCGCGGTGTCGAGGTATCTGCGCCCGCGCTCCGTGATGGGTGTGTGGAGGCGAGCCCTTGCCCTAGCCAGCCTCGCCGGAGCTGAACGCCGGCCGGGCGAGACTCCGATGGAGATCGGCCGGCGCCTGCAGCGGACCTTCCCCGAGGCGGCCGAACCGGTCGGCGCCCTGGCCAACGGTTTCGTCGTCGCGGCCTACGCGCCCCCGGACATGGCATCGAGCAGTCGGTCCTCGGTGATGGAGGCATGGTCCGCGCTGCGGCCGCTCCTTCTGCGCAGGGTGCTCGCGCGTCTGAGTCCTACAAGGCCCTAACCTTTTTCCGTGGCAGCGGTCGCCGGGCGCACGTACCCGGCGGTGAGATTTGAGATCGAACCCGACGCGGTCGCGGCGTTTGCGACCGCCATCGGGGCCGACCCGGCTGATGGCGTGCCGCCGACGTTTGCCGCGGTCTACTCGCTGGGCGTGACCGTACCGCAGCTGCTCGGCGACGACGAGGCGGCGGTGAATTTCGCGAAGCTGCTCCACGCCGAGCAGGAGTTCGAGTGGCACCGGCACCCCGAGGCCGGAGAGACCGTGATCTCGCGCGGCCGCGTCGCCTCCGATACGAGCCGGCGTGGCATGCGCTTCGTCAGCTTCGAAACGGACACCACCGACGAACGCGGCGCGCCGCTGAGCCGGTCTCGCGCGTTGTTTGTAATCCGCGAAGAAGTGCGCCCTGCGCGCGCGCCGGCGTCATGAGCGAACGAAAGGTGACTTTCACCCGCGAGCAGATCGCGGAGTACGCAGAGGCATCCGGCGACCGCAATCCGATCCATCTCGACGACGACTTCGCGCGGTCGGTCGGCTTGCCGGGATTGATCGCCCACGGGATGCTCCAGATGGGGATCCTGGCGACTGTGGCGGCGCAGGCCGCCGGAGGCTCGGACCACCTGCGACGGATGTCCGTGCGCTTCGCGGGCATGGTCGTGCCCGGCGACACCGTGACGTTTCGAGCCGAGCCCGCAGGCGGGGGCACGCTCGAGCTGACCGCTGTGAATCAGAAGGGCGAAGCAGTGCTGACGAAAGCAAGCGCCGATTACGAGCCATGACGCTCGAGTTCCCGACGCCATCTCGGGCCAGCGCGCCACCATCAAATTACGGGGGTAAGCGATGTTCGACCTGACAGGAAGAGTTGCGGTTGTCACGGGTGCATCGCGCGGGCTCGGGCGCCAGGACGCGCTGACGCTCGCGGGGATGGGCGCGGACGTGGTCATCACCGACGTCCTGGTCGAAGATGACCCCAACCTTCAGCAGACGGCTGAGTCGCAGGGCAGCATGCTCGCGCAGATCGCGGTCTCGCAGGGTTGGGTGCATTCCAACGCGACCGCCGAAGCAATCCGCAAGATGGGCCGCAAGTCGCTCGCGATCAAGATGGACGTGACCAACCGCGAACAAATCCGCGACGTGTTCAAGAAGGTCAGGGAAGAGTTCGGCAAGATCGACATCCTGATCAACAACGCCGCGACACTCGACCACGCGGCGCAGATCCCCAACCAGTCCTACGAGCTGTGGGACAGAGACGTGAAGGTCAACCTCACGGGCGCGTTCAACTGCACCAGGGAGGTGTGGCCGTACCTGGTCGAGAACAAGTGGGGACGCCTCATCTTCATGTCGTCGGTCGCGGGGACGCTCGGCGGTTTCGGACAGGCGAGCTACTCGTCGACGAAGGCCGGGCTCATCGGCCTGGCCAAGACCGCGGCCCTCGAGGGGGGCCGTCACAACATCACCTCCAACGCGATCGCGCCCGGCATCATCGAGTCGGAGGCGGGGAAGGCCGCGGCCGCCAACAACCCGATGTACGAGCGATTCAAGTCGCGGACTGTGTTCAAGCGATTCGGCCAGCCCGAAGACATCGCGAACACGATCGCCTTCCTGTGCACCGAGGAGGCCTCGTACATCACCGGCGCGGTGGTCGAGGTCGCCGGCGGCATCCCACTCTTCACCGCGTAGCGATGGGCGAACTCGTCGACGTCAAACGCGAGGGCGCCGTGGCGCGGGTCGTCATGCACCGCAAGGGCAACAACGCAATCGCCGAGGACCTGATGCAGGAGCTCGCCGCCGCGTTCAAAGAGGTCGGCGACGACGCTTCGGTCCGCGTGGTCATCCTGGCTTCGGAATACGAGAAATACTTCAGCGTCGGCGCCGACCTGACCTCGCTCGCCGGCGTCGACCGCGAAGCGCCGGACGCCGTCGACCAGATCGCCCTCTTCATGCGGCGCATGAACCATCACTTCAACGCCATCGAGCGCTGCCCCAAGCCGGTGATCGCAGCCGTCAATGGCCACGCGCTGGGCGGCGGGAGCGAGCTCACGCTGTGCTGCGACTTCCGGATCATGGTCGAAGACGGACGATCTCGCATCGGCCAGACGGAGTCCTCGCTCGGCATCATCCCCGGAGCCGGGGGCACCCAGCGACTGCCTCGCCTGATCGGGAGGGCGCGGGCCCAGCGCTACATCATCGAATCGACGCGGCTGTCGGCCAAGGATGCAGAGGCAGTCGGGTGGGTCGATCGTGCAGTGGCGCCAGAAGAGTTCGCGGCCGCGGTCGACGAGCTGGCCGGCCGGCTGGCAAAGGCCGCGACGTTGGCAATCGCGA
>VBFV01000145.1 GCA_005881335.1 Chloroflexota bacterium | reverse complement strand
GGATCGTGATCTTCGACGGGTCGATGGGCGTGATGCTGCAGCACAAAGGCCTCAGCGATGAGGAGTTCCGAGGCCAACGGTTCCGCAACCACCCCAAACCGCTGCGCAACAACAGCGACGTCCTGTGCCTGACCCAGCCCGACCTCGTGACGCAGGTGCATCGCGACTACCTCGAGGCCGGTGCGGACATCGTCACCACCAACACCTTCACCGCGACCCGCGTCTCGCAGGCCGACTACGACCTCGAGGAATTCGTCTACGAGATGAACCTCGCCGGCGCGCGCCTCGCGCGCAAGGCCGCGGACGCATACGAGAACCGCTTCGTCGCCGGCTCCCTGGGCCCGACCAACGTGACGCTCTCCCTGTCGCCGAAGGTCGAGGACCCGTCGTATCGCGAGGTCACGTTCGACCAGCTTCGGGATGGTTACGCCGAGGCGGCAAGCGCGCTGAAGGAAGGCGGCGTCGACATCCTGCTCATCGAGACGGTCTTCGACACGCTCAATGCCAAAGCCGCAATCGCCGCGGTGAGAGAGGTCGCGCCCGAGATCCCGCTCTTCGTCTCCGTCACCATCGTCGACCGCAGCGGCCGTAACCTCTCGGGCCAGACGGTCGAAGCATTCTGGACGTCAGTCGAGCACTCTGAGCCTTTCGCCGCCGGCGTCAACTGCTCCCTCGGCGCCACCGAGATGCGGCCGTACGTCGAAGCGATGTCGCGAGTCGCGCCGGTCTACGTGATCTGCTACCCGAACGCCGGCCTGCCCAACAGCTTCGGCGGTTACGACGAGCAGCCGCCCACCACGAGCTCGCTGCTAAAGGAGTTCGCCAAGGCCGGTTTCCTCAACGCCGCGGGCGGATGCTGCGGCACGGGCCCCGAGCACATCCGCCAGATCCGGGAGGCGATGGCCGCTATCCCGGCGCGTCAGGTACCCAAGCTCGAGCCCAGGCCTCGATTCAGCGGCCTGGAGCCGTTCGAGATCAGCCCGGACTCGGGCTTCGTCGTGATCGGCGAGAGGACCAACGTCACCGGGTCGATCCGGTTCCGCCGCCTGATCGAGTCGGGCGACTTCGCGGGCGCGGTCCAGGTCGCGCTCGAACAGGTGCGAGGCGGGGCAAACCTGCTCGACGTGAACATGGACGCCGACCTCCTCGACTCCGAGGCCGCGATGGTGCGGTTCCTCAACCTCATCGCGACGGAGCCCGAGATCGCCCGGATCCCGGTGATGGTCGACAGCTCGAAAATCAGCGTCCTCGAGGCGGGCCTCAAATGCCTCCAGGGCAAGGGCGTGGCCAACTCGATCAGCCTCAAGGGCGGCGAGGAGTCGTTCCTCGAGCAGGCGCGGCTGGTGCGCATGCACGGGGCGGCCGCTGTCGTGATGGCGTTCGATGAGGTTGGCCAGGCCGACACCGTGGAGCGCAAGGTCGCGATCTGCTCGCGCGCGTACGACCTGCTGGTCGACAAGGCGGGCTTCCCGCCGGAGGACATCATCTTCGACCCCAACGTCCTGCCCATCGCGACCGGGATCGAGGAGCATGCCGGCTACGCGAAGGCTTTCATCGAGGCGACCCGGCAGATCAAGCGGCGGTGCCCGGGGGTGCACATCTCGGGCGGCATCTCCAACCTCTCGTTCTCGTTCCGCGGCAACGACCGCGTCCGCGAGGCGATCCACTCCGCGTTTCTGTTCCACGCGATCCGGGCGGGCCTCGACATGGGCATCGTCAACGCGGGCCAGCTCGTCGTCTACGAGGACATCCCTAAAGACCTGCTCGAGATGGTCGAGGACATCATCTTCGACCGCCGCCCCGACGCGACCGAGCGGCTGGTCGAGTTTGCGAAGTCGATCTCCGGCGGCGGCACCAAGCGCGAGGTCGATCTCACCTGGCGAGAAGGTCCAGTCGAAGAGCGCCTCAAGTACGCGGTCCTGCACGGCGAGGTCGCCTACATAGAAGAGGACGCGGAGGAGGCGCGGGTCAAATACGGCAAGCCTCTGCTCGTGATCGAGGGCCCAATGATGGACGGCATGAAGGTTGTCGGCGACCTGTTCGGCGCCGGCAAGATGTTCCTGCCGCAGGTGGTGAAGAGCGCGCGCGCGATGAAGCGCGCGGTCGCTTACCTCGAGCCGTTCATGCAGGCCGAGAAGGAGGCCAGCGGCAGCCAGCGCATGCGCGGCAAGCTCGTGCTCGCCACGGTCAAGGGCGACGTGCATGACATCGGCAAGAACATCGTCGGCGTCGTCCTCGCCTGCAACAACTACGAGGTCCACGACCTCGGTGTCATGGTGCCGGCGGACAAGATCCTGGACACCGCCATTGAGCTGGGCGCCGACGTCGTCGGCCTATCCGGGCTCATCACGCCCTCGCTGGACGAGATGGTGGGGGTCGCGAAAGAGATGACGCGGCGCGATTTCAGAATCCCGCTGCTGATCGGCGGCGCGACGACCTCCAAGCAGCACACCGCGGTTCGGATCGCGCCCGCGTACGACGGCACGACCGTGCACGTCCTGGACGCATCTCGCGTCATCGGTGTCGTTTCAGACCTGCTCGACGACGGCCGCCGCGGGAAGTTCGAGAGCGAAAACGCCGCCCTGCAGGAGAAGCTGCGTGCGCAGCACACGTCCTCGCGTCGCCCACTTCTGACCCTGACCGAGTCGCGGGCCAGGCGGCTGCTGCTCCCGTTCGGCGAGCTGCCCCAACCTCCCTTCGTGGGCAGGAAGGTGATCGAGCCGGAGCTCGCCCAGCTGCGCGGGTACGTCGACTGGACGTTCTTCTTCCACGCCTGGGAGCTCAAGGGCAAATACCCTGCGATCCTGGACAGCCCGTCGCAAGGCGCGGCCGCGCGCGAGCTCTTCGGCCACGCGCAGGAGCTGCTCGACGAGATCCAGGCCAACCGTTGGCTCCAGGCACGCGGCGTTTACGGTTTCTGGCCCGCGCGCGCCGACGGCGACGACATCGCGCTCGACAACGGGGTGCGCTTCCCGATGCTGCGGCAGCAGGTCGACCACGGCGACGACAAGCCTTACTTGTCGCTGTCGGACTTCGTCGCGCCTGACGCGGACCACATCGGCGCCTTCGCCGTCACCGCGGGGCTCGGCGTGGACGAGCTGTCCGGGCGGTTTGTCGCCGAGCACGACGACTACCGGGCGATCATGGTCAAGGCGCTGGCCGACCGCCTGGCCGAGGCCTTCGCCGAATACCTGCACGAGCTGGTGCGGCGATCGTGGTACGAGAAGGGGCCGAAGCAGCCCAACGACGAGCTCATCTCCGAGAAGTACCGCGGCATCCGGCCCGCGTTCGGCTACCCGGCGTGCCCGGACCACTCCGAGAAGCAGACGTTGTTCGACCTGCTGGATGCACGGTCGATCGGCATGAATCTCACCGAGTCAGGAGCCATGACACCGACCGCCGCGGTGTCCGGGTTGTACTTCGCTCACCCGCAGTCGCGCTATTTCATGGTCGGCAAGGTCGGCCGCGACCAGATCGAGGACTACGCCCGCCGCAAGGGCATGACCGCAGCCGAAGCGGAGCGCTGGCTGCGCCCGAACCTGGCCTACGACGAATAGATTCGGATGCCGCGCGCCAATGGCGCCAGGGGCACAAGCGCATGGGACTGGATAAACGCGGTGGGGTCGATGAACCGATAGGGAAACACCGGATAGCCTGAGCACGCTGTCGGCGGAAGGGCGCCGTTCCACGCGTGCGGCTCGAATTCCCCGTTGAAGACGGCGAAGTGCAGGTGCGTGAGGGAGCCCATGTCCGCCACGTCGGCGAACACCTCGCCTCGCTTCACCGGAGTGCCCACCGAGTAGCCCGCCCGCAGCCACACGTGCCAGTACTGAGTGATGACGACCCCGGTGGTGGTCGGATGGCGGATCAGCACGCCTCCGCGGAACTGCGGGTCAGTGAGGTACCCCACGATCACGCCATCACCCGCGGCACTCACAGGCTGGATGCCGGTCTGCAGGTCCGCTCCCGTGTGCCGCCAGACCGCGCCGGACGGGCATGCGCGCAAGGCTGTGCCGTTGCAGTAGGTCCACGGGCTGCCGAACCCGAGGCAATGAGGCGTCCACGTGGGCAGCGGGGACTGAAAGATGTCGGCCTCGAACTGGACGGCCACGGGCACGGGCGGCGCCTCAGGCGTCGCCGGCGGAGTGCTGCCGGGCGGCTCGACCAAGACCGACAACATGCTCAAAAGACATAGGACCCCCGAGCGCAAACCAGGGTCAGGGTACAGCCCGGGTAGGGTTGAAGTGTGATCAGCCGATCTTGGCTGGGAGCCCGGCTGTGGGTGCCGATCTTCGCCGTCGCAGCCGTCCTGCTGACCCCGCCCGGCGCGACGCTGAATTCGACGTACACGGCGCAATGGCTCGCCGCCGGACTGGTGCTCATCGCCGCGATCGGCCGCACTCGGCGGTGGGCAGCCGTCACAGCGATCTTGTTGAGCGCGGCCGGCGCCCTGTACATCGCCGTCGCAAACGTGCTTCGGATCATGGGCGGAGGCGCGCCGGCCCGCTGGCTCCTCGTCGCCGGCGCGCTGGTGGTGATCGCGCTCAGCCTCTGGCGCGCGTTCATCTCAACCCGGACCGATCCGCTGCTGCTCGTCGCGGTCCAGCTGGCTGTCGGCGTGGCGACCCACTGGGTCTACTACCAGGTCAGCGGCCTCGCGCTCGACCCCCGTTCGTACGGTAAGGAATCGCTGCAGGCGCTTGCGGGAACAGAGCTGTCGCTTGTCGCCCTGGCGTTGGCCGGCGTCGGCCTCGGCGTGTGGCGGACGTGGCGACCGGCGATCGAAAGGCTGGGATGGGCGTCGCCGAGCTGGTGGCAGGTGGCGCTGGCGCTGCTGCTCGCGCAGGTGTTCTCGCTGTCCAACATCCCGGTGAACCTGCTGACCTTCTTCCTGACTCCGCAGGCGCTCTATGCGATCTCGGCCAACTCGCAGCACATCTTCGGCGACCTGCCGTGGTGGACCCTTCCCATCTTCGCGGTCCTCGCGGGGGTCGGCGAGGAGACGCTGTTCCGTGGAGCGCTCCAGCCGAGGTTTGGCATCGTGGTGACGGCGGCGCTATTCGCGATGGTCCACGTCCAGTACGGGTTCACGCCGATTCTCGGCATGGTTTTCGTCCATGGCCTGGGGTACGGCCTCATCAGGCGGCACCTCAACACGACCACCGCCGCGCTCGCCCACGCGACGTACGACTTCGGCGCCTATATCCGCATGAGTTACCCGTCGCACTTCGTCCTCGCGGTGATCCTGGCCCTGCTCCTCGCGGAGCCCGCCTGGCGCCACCGCAGCCTCATCTGGCGGGCGCTCAGTCAGGGCTTCATCGCCGACTGGAGGGGTATCGCCGCGCTGCGCGCGTGACCGTCAGCTGATGTCGACGATGACGTTCTTGGTCTCCGTGTAGAGGTCCAGCGCGTACGGGCCGAGCTCCCGCCCCCATCCGCTCTGCTTGTACCCGCCCCAGGGTGTGACAGGGTCGACAATGTGATAGCAGTTGACGTAAACCGTGCCCGCCTTCAGCGCGTGCGCCACGCGGTGAGCGCGGCTCACGTTGCCGGTCCACACACCGGCGACCAGGCCGTAGATCGTGCTGTTCGCCTTCGCAACCAGGTCGTCTTCGTCAGAGAACGGGATGGCGGCGACGACCGGCCCGAAGATCTCTTCGCGCGCGATCCGCATCTTGCCGTCGACGTCCGCGAACACGGTCGGCTCCACGAAATAACCGGAATCGAGACCGCCCGCGCGGTGGCCGCCCGCCAATAGACGCGCGCCTTCCTGGTTGCCGGTGTTGATGTAGCCCAGCACGCGCTCCATCTGAGTCTTCGACACCAGCGGTCCCATCTGCGTCACCGGATCGATGCCGGGACCGATGCGCGTGTCCTTCAGCGTCTTCAGCAGCTCGTCGAGCGTCTGGTCGTACACCTTTTCCTGCACGAACAGGCGCGAACCCGCCGAGCACACCTGGCCCTGGTTGAAGAAGATGCCGAAGAACGCTCCGGACACCGCCCTGGTCAGGTCCGCATCGGCGAAGACGATGTTGGGCGACTTGCCGCCGAGCTCGAGGCTGACGCGCTTCAGGTTGCTCTCGGCTGACGCTTTGGTGATGAGCTTGCCCACCTCGGTCGAGCCGGTGAAGGCGATCTTGTCGACGTCCGGATGCGAGGCCAGCCGCGCGCCCGCCGTCTCGCCGCGGCCCGGCACGACGTTGAGGACCCCGGCGGGCAGGTCCGCCTCCTGCAAAAGCTCGGCCAGCAGAAGCGCGCTCAGCGGCGTCTCTTCCGAAGGCTTGAGCACGACGCTGTTGCCGCACGCGAGCGCCGGCGCGATCTTCCACGCGGCCATCAACAGTGGGAAGTTCCACGGGATGATCTGTCCGACGACGCCGATGGGTTCGCGAAGCGTGTAGCTGAGGTACTTGCCCGGCAGCGAGATCTGCTGCGTCGCGCCGTCCAGCTTGGTCACCCATCCCGCGTAGTAGCGAAACGTCGCCGCGGCCAGCGGAGCGTGGAAGAGCAGCGCGTCGTTGATGGGCATTCCGTTGTCGAGGGTTTCGAGCTGCGCGAACTCGGTGGCCCGCTCCTCGATCATGTCGCCGACCTGCCACAGCAGCTTGGCCCGCTCCGCCGGCGGCAGGTCGCGCCACGTGCCCCGGTCGAAGGAGCTGCGCGCCGCCGCGACGGCGCGGTCGATGTCCTCCGCGCCTCCCTCCGCCACACGCGCCAGGACCTCGCCGGTCGCGGGGTTGATGGTCTCGAAGGTCTTGCCGCTTGCGGCCTCGACCCAGCGGCCCCCGATGAAGAGCTTCTTCGGCTGGCCCTTCAGGAATGCGGCGATTTCCAGGTCTTCGGCGATCGCCATGGCAGCATCGTACGCGGCCCATCCCCGCGTTAGGCTTTTGGCGTGTTGATGGAAGTCACCTGCAGGTGCGGGTGGACGACCCGAGGCTCGAAATCGGAGGTCATCGCCAGCATCCAGGCGCACGGACGCTCCGAGCACCAGCAGCAGATCACCCCGGCCCAGGTCCGGGCGATCTGGAGGACTGTCGCGAACGGGACCAAGGCCGGTCACCGGAATGGCGGGTAAAACCGGACCGAGCCGGCGCACCGCGAGAGGCAGGATGGCCGAGCTCGTGGAGACGATTGGGCCGCCGATCTCCTCGGTCCCGTGGTCGCCGGACTTCGTCGCCCAGACCCTCGAGGTCCTGCCGGTGGGCGTGCGCGATGGCGCGCTGTTCTGGATGAAGCCGACGCACGCGGACTCGCTGCGCGTGGGCCTGCCCACCTCGGCGAAACCTGCCGAGGTGGTGCTCGACGTACTGAAGTCTTATCCGCTCGGGCCGATCGTCGTCCACTCGACGTCGTGGCGGCACGAGGATGGCCGGATCGTCCTGACCTATGTCGCGGTGGTGGAAGCGCCGTCGCGCCTCCCGCCCGATTCGCTGCTCTCGCTCCCCGTAGGGCGAGCCAAGCTGGCCCGTGGCGAGGCGATGTCGGCGCCGCGCTCGATCGGCGTCGACGCGGTGCTCGAGCATGCGCTGCGGCATCTGTCGTGGCTCGTGCGGGACGACCCCGCGGTGATGAAGGCTCTGGCCGGATGGCAGGAAGTCCTGGCCGGGTTTGAGCCAGAACCGTTTCGCGCGCTGGCCTGAGCAACATTTCCGAGCAGGCGCGCCGGTGGGGAATCCTGCCCGCCTATCACGGGTGGCAGGGCGACCTTGTCGAGACGACTCCGGAGGTCGAGCAGGCGATCCTCACCGCAATGGGCGCAGCCGCCGAGCGCCCTCCGCGTCGCAGGCGACCGAAACTTCCGGACGATCCGTGCTGGCCCGCGCCGAGGCGGGCATGGGGCTGGGCGATCCAGCTGTACGCGCTTCGTTCGCAAGACAGCTGGGGCATCGGCGACCTCGCCGACCTTTGCAGGTTCGCGCGGTGGTCGCGCAAGGCCGGTGCGTCCTGCATCCTGCTCAACCCACTGGGCGCGCAAACCCCGACCCTGCCGTACCAGGCGTCGCCGTACTACGCATCGACGCGCCGATTTCGCAACGTGATCTACCTGCGGCCAGAGGAGATCGAGGGCGCAGAACGGGTCGACCTTTCGGCTGAGCGCGACGCGGCGCGCGGTCTGAACCAACAGCGGCTGATCGGTTACGACGAGGTCTTCAAGCTCAAGTCCGAAGCGCTGGAAAAGATCTTTCGCATCGCCCCCCAACCCAAAGGCCTGTCCGCATTTGTGGCGCGGCAGGGAACGGCGCTCCGCGACTTCGCGACGTTCAACGCGGTCTGCGAGGTCCACGGCCCGGCGTGGAGGGGTTGGCCGGAAGACGTCGGCCATCTGAGCCCCGAGCGCATCGCATTCCACCAATGGCTGCAGTTCCACGTCGACCAGCAGCTCGCGCGAGCGTCACGCGAGATCGGACTGATCACCGACGTGCCCGTCGGTTTCGCGTCGGACGGTTTCGACGCATGGCGCTGGCGAGACTACCTCGCCCCCGGAATGCGGGTCGGGGCGCCGCCGGATGAGTTCTTCCGCGATGGCCAGGACTGGGGCATCCCCGCCTTCAATCCGTGGAAGCTCGGCCAAGCCCATTGGGCGCCTTTCATCGACGCCATCCGGAGCGCATCGGGTCACGCCGTCGGGGTGCGGCTCGACCACGTGATGGGCCTGTTCCGGCTGTTCTGGATCCCGGACGGCAAGACCGCGGCCCAGGGCGCATACGTGAAATACCCGGCCCAGGTTCTCCTATCGCTACTCGCCGGCGAGAGCAGACGCGCGCACGCTTTCATCATCGGCGAGGACCTCGGCCTGGTCGAGCCGGCCGTGCGCAAGAACCTGCGCAAGAGAGGATCGCTGTCGTACCGACTGGTCTGGTTCGAAGGCTCGGACCCTGACCAATGGCCGCGAGACGCGGTGGCCGCGGTCGGTACGCATGACCTGCCGACGGTGGCGGGCATCTGGACGCGAAGCGAGCCGGAGCACCGGCTCCATCACCTCCGCGAAAAGCTCGTGAGCATGACTCAAATGCCCGACGAGACCCCACCCATCGACGTGGCCGTCGCCGTCTATGAGCGGCTGGCGCGTGGACGACCACGGGTGGTGCTGGTTTCGATGGAGGACGCACTCGGGGTCCACGAGAGACCGAACGTGCCGGGCACCACAAGCGAGATGCCCAACTGGCGACTGGCATTGCCGATCCCGATCGAGGAGATCGAGAAAATCGAGGGACCGCAACGCATGGCTGAAGCCATGCGCACAGCGGGGCGCGCCGGGCGCGCGCAGGGCGCATAAATCGACTAGTAGGATCTGATCATGATTCAACGAGCGCGACTCGGCGGAACAGACCTCGAGTTCTATCCGCTCCGCGACCTGGCGCGAGCCGGGATCGAAGATCCGAGCGGGCTGCCGATGACGGTCAAGGTCCTGCTCGAAGGCCTGGTCCGCCTGGTCGAGGCTGGGGTCACCGAAGAGTCGAACGTCGGCGTGCTCGCCCACTGGCCGGCGGTTGCGCCGGCCACCGCGGAGCTTCCATTCCTCCCCGCACGAGTCCTCATGCAAGACTTCACGGGGGTCCCCGCGGTGGTCGACCTGGCGGCGATGCGCTCGGCGATGCAGCGGGCCGGCAAAGACGCAGGAAGGGTCGATCCGCTGGTCCCCGTGGACCTCATCATCGACCACTCGGTCCAGGTCGACTCCTTCGGATTCCGCGACTCCTACACGCGCAACATCCAGAAGGAGATCGAGCGCAACCGCGAGCGTTATTCGCTCCTGCGCTGGGCGCAGCAGGCGTTCCACAACTTCTCGCTCGTGCCTCCCGGCATGGGCATCTGCCACCAGGTCAACCTCGAGTACATCGCCAAGGTCGTCCAGGTGCGAGACATCGGAGGCAAGAAGGTCGCCATCCCCGACACGCTGATGGGCACCGACTCCCATACGACGATGGTCAACGGCCTCGGAGTGCTGGGCTGGGGCACGGGCGGGATCGAGGCCGAGGCCGCGATCCTGGGCCAGCCCGCGTACCTCGCGCCGCCGATTGTCGTCGGCGTCCGCTTCACCGGCGCGCTGCCCGCTGGCGCGACGGCCACCGACCTGGTGCTGACTTTGACCGAGATGCTGCGCAAGCACGGTGTCGTGGACAAGTTCGTCGAGTTCTGTGGCGACGGCCTGTCCAGCCTGTCGGTTCCTGACCGCGCGACGCTCAGCAACATGTGCCCCGAGTACGGCGCGACGTCGGCGCTGTTTCCGGTCGACCATCAGACCCTGCGCTACCTGGAAGTCACGGGCCGCGACCGCGAGCAGATTGACCTCGTCGAGCGCTACACGAAAGAGCAGGGGCTGTTCAGGGTCGACGGTGCGCCGCCGCCGAAGTTCACCGAGCTGCTCGAGCTTGACCTCAGCAAGGTGGAGTCGAGCGTGGCCGGACCGAAGCGACCGCAGGATCGCGTCGCGCTGCCGGACGTGTGGAAGAGCTTCACGACCGTGTTCACCAAGGGACCCAAACCGGAGCCGGAGGCGATCTCGCGTTTGACAGAGGAAGGCGGCCCCATCAACGGCCGGGCGACGGTCGCGGTGGCGGCCAAGCCCGAGGCGACGGTCGAGAACGGGTCGGTGGTGATCGCGGCCATCACCAGCTGCACCAACACGTCGAACCCGTCGGTCATGGTCGCGGCGGGATTGCTGGCGAAAAAGGCGGTCGAGCTGGGCCTCACGGTGAGCCCCTACGTCAAGACCAGCCTCGCGCCCGGCTCACGCGTGGTCACCGACTACTTGCAGACGGCCGATCTGATGGAACCGCTCGAGAAGCTCGGATTCTTCCTCGTCGGCTACGGATGCACGACGTGCATCGGCAACTCGGGTCCGCTCGCGAGCCCCGAGATCGAGGCCGCGGTCACCAAAGAAGACCTGAGCGTGGTGGCGGTGCTGTCCGGCAACCGCAACTTCGAGGCGCGCATCCACCCGCTGGTCAAGGCGAGCTACCTCGCGTCGCCGCCGCTGGTCGTCGCGTTTGCATTGGCCGGAACGGTGCAGAAGAACCTGGCGACCGACCCGGTCGCGCACACACCGGACGGCAAGCCGGTGATGCTTTCCGAGCTGTGGCCGTCGCAGGACGAGGTGAACGACGTCGTTCAGCGGTGCGTCAAGCAGGAGATGTTCAAGCGCGAGTATTCGCGCATCTTCGAAGGCGACGAGCACTGGAAGTCGATGGATGCGCCCACGGGGCCGATCTTCGCGTGGGATCCGGTCTCGACCTATGTCAAAGAGCCACCGTACTTCGAGGGCTTCTCGCCGGCACCGAAGGCGCTGACCGACATCGACGGCGCGCGGGTGCTCGCGGTGGTCGGCGATTCCGTCACCACCGACCACATCTCACCCGCGGGCGCGATCCCGGTCGACGGCCCCGCCGGTCGCTATTTGATCGAGAAGGGAGTCGACCGCTTCGACTTCAACAGCTTCGGCGCGCGGCGCGGCAACCACGAGGTCATGGAGCGCGGCACGTTCGGCAACATCCGGTTGCGCAATGCGCTGGCCTCACGCGAGGGCTACTGGACGCGCCACTTCCCGGACGGTGACGAGGTCACGATCTTCGAAGCCGCGCAGCGATATAAGGCGGAGAACGTGCCGCTCATCGTCCTCGCGGGCAAGGAATACGGGACCGGCTCGTCGCGCGACTGGGCGGCCAAAGGTCCGCTGCTGCTAGGCGTGCGCGCGGTGATCGCCGAAAGCTTCGAGCGCATCCACCGCTCCAACCTCATCGGCATGGGCATCCTGCCGCTGCAGTACGTGCCAGGACAGAGCGCGCACCTGCTCGGCCTGACGGGCCAGGAGCGCTACACGATCCACGGCCTGGAGACGATCCAGCCGAGTCAGCCGGTCGAGGTGCAGGCAACGGCAGATGACGGCAAGGTGACGAAGTTCACGACCCGGGCGCGGGTGGACAACGAAACCGAGGTGGGTTACCTCCACCACGGCGGCATCCTGCCGCTGGTGCTGCGGGAACTGATCGCGAAGAACTGAGGAAGAGTCTCCAAGGGTCGCTCCGGGCGAGCGCTCCGCACCGCTGACGCCAGCGGAGCGGAATCCACCGGGTCGAAACGCCTCGCTGGATACAACCGGCGAAATCCGAGCCCTGAGCTAGCGGCTAGGCGGCGCTCTCGGCGGTCTCGCCCTTGCCGATCGGCAGCCTGCGCTCGTGCCCGCACTCCGGACACTCGAACAGTCCCACCAGGACGTCAGGCCGTGTGGAGTCGGAGTGCATGGTGCGCAGCTGCATCGTCACGGTCTCGTCGTGCCGATCGCAAGCCGGCGCCTCTTCGTAGGACATGAAGTCACGGTACCGCGAC
>VBFV01000144.1 GCA_005881335.1 Chloroflexota bacterium | reverse complement strand
CCGGCGGTGGTCGCGTGGTCAAGAACGTCAGCGGCTACGACATGATGAAGCTGCATTACGGTGCGCTGGGCTCGCTCGGTGTGATCGTGGCCGCCTCGTTCAAGGTTTTTCCGAAACCGCTCCATGACATGACCGTGTCGAGCGGCGAGGGTTGGGCGGATGCGGAACGCGCGCTGGCCACGCCCGTCGCCCCCTCGGCACTCGAGCTGTTCTCCGACGGCCGCGTCCTGGCCCGGTACACCGGCAGCCCCGACGCGATCAGTCGAGTCGTGAAAGACCTCGGGTGGCAGCAAACGGATGAAGTGGCGTGGAAGGAGCACGCCAGTCGTGCGCCCGAGCGCTGGGCCCGGATCGCCGTGCCCAGGGAACGGTTGCGCGAGGTAGTCGCCGACCTGGGTGACTGGTGGGCGTCGCCTGGCGCCGGCATCGCGTACTGGTCGATCAGCTCGGACGCTGCGTCCGTGAAGGTCACCCGCGCAAAGGCCGAATCGTTGGGAGGCTCACTGGTCATGCTCGCCGCGCCGGACGATTTCATGCGCGAGGCGGGTGCATGGGGCGCGCCGCCTTCGACGCTCGAGCTTCAGCAGCGTCTGAAGAATGCGTTCGACCCGGACCACGTCTTGAACCCGGGCAGGTTTGTGGTTTGACAACTCCCTTCTCGCGGTTGTCCGACGACGACCTCGCCACGTGCGTCCACTGCGGCCTGTGCCTCGACGCCTGTCCCACGTTTCGGGTCACGGGTCTCGAGACCGAGTCCCCCCGCGGCCGCATCTACCTGATGACCCAGTGGAAGCGAGGCACGCTCCCATTCGACGAGGAGCAGGTCAAGCACATCGACCTCTGCCTCGGGTGCCGGACATGCGAAGGCGTGTGTCCGTCGGGCGTCCCCTACGGACGCATCATCGAGGCCGGGCGAGCAGACGTGGAAGACGTCAGGCGGCCGTCGGCCAAGCGCGCGACGAGCCGGGTCGCCCTGCGGCAGCTCCTCGCCCATCCCGAAAGGCTGCGCGCCGCGGGGACGGCAACGCGCCTGGCGCAGAAGCTGCACCTCACGTCGATCGCGCGTTCCGGCCGCATGCTTCCACCTCTAAGGGCGCCGTTCCGCGTTCCGGCCGGCAATGTCGCCCCGGCCATCGGCGAGCGCAAGCACCGCGTCGCGTTTCTGGTCGGATGCGTGATGCCGATCCTGTACCCGCAATCCCATGACGCGGCCGTCAAGCTCCTGCAGCTCGCCGGCAGCGAGGTGTGGTTTCCGCCCGGCGAGCGATGCTGCGGCGCGCTGTTCGCGCACAACGGCGACCTCCAAGGCGCGGAGCAGCTCCGTGACGCGAACATGCGCCTGTACAAGGCGGGGGCTTTCGACGCCCTCATCGTCGATTCGGCGGGATGCGGCGCGCACCTGAAGGACTTCTATCCCGAGCTGCAGGGACGGGTGAAGGACCTGACCGAATGGCTCGCCGAGGTCGGCCTGCCCGAAGCCAAGCGGGACGTGAAGATCCGCCTCACGTATCAGGACGCCTGCCACCTCGCGCATGCGCAGAAGATCAAGAAGCAGCCGCGCGATCTCATGCGCGCGCTGCCCGGTGTGGAGTGGGTCGAGATGCGCCATGCCGACATCTGCTGCGGAGCCGCGGGCCTTTACAGCACGCTCGAGCCTGAAATGTCGAATCGCATCCTGCAGGAAAAGCTCGACGACGTCCTCGCCACCAACGCCGACGTGCTCGCGGTGGCCAACCCCGGCTGCCAGATGCAGCTGGAGGCGGGCCTGAAGAAAAGAGGCTCAGCGATGAAGGTCGAGCACGTAGCGGAGATCCTGGCCCGAGCTTTTTAGATCTTCAGCTTCGGCAGCACCGCGGTCTTCGTCACGTCGACTTCCACCCGCGCCACCGCGAGCGTCACGTTGTCCGGGGCGCCGAGCTCCCGACATCGCTCGATCACGCGCTCCGCGCCTCGGTCGAGGTTCCCGTCCTTGAGCAGCAGGCGTCCCATCTCCTCCACGCTCACACCCGCCGTCTCCACCCCGTCGCTGCACAGCACCACAGCGTCGCCTTCCTCGAGCTTCATCTTGTCGGTGAACGGCTGCACCTGCTCCCACACCCCGACCGCGCGCGTGAGCTTGTGCTTCTGAGGGTGGTTAGCGGCCTCCTCCGGCTTGATCAACCCGAGGCGGACCTGCTCGGCCGGCCAGGAGTGGTCTTGCGAGATGAGCTTCGCCAACCCGCTCCGAAAGAGATAGGCCGGGCTGTCGCCGACGTTGAGCACCGCGATCTCGCCCGAACGGATGGCGGCGATCACCATCGTGCTGCCCATGCCCAACCAGTCGGGATTGTCCTGCGCCGCCTTGAACACCGCCTTGTTGGCTTCTTTGCACGCGCGCTTCAGACGCTCGACGTCGGGGCCCTCCTCCCCATCCTCGGCGAGGACCTTGGTCACCGTCTGCACGGCCAGCGAGCTCGCCTCCTGGCCCGCCGCGTGGCCGCCCATCCCGTCGCAGACCACGATCAGGGTGTCGAGTCCGGCCTTGTTCCGCCAGACGGCGACGGAATCCTCGTTCTCCTCCCGCTCGAGCCCTGGGTCGGTGGCCCACGCGATGCGTAGTCGCAATTGCTACCTACCGAGCCGGACCGGCATTAGGCTCCGATAAGCGAGAAGTGGACTGAGTTCTGGCCGACGGTGAGGCGGTCGCCGTGATTTAACTGCTTCTCCTGAATGGATTCGCCGTTGACGAACGTGCCGTTCGTGCTGCCGAGGTCGACGACCCAGAACTGATCGGCTCGGCGCTCCAGGCGCGCGTGGTGCCCGCTGGTCGCGGGGTCACGCAGGATGATGTCGTTGTCAGGCGAACGGCCGATCCGCAGTCCATGGTCGCCCACGCGATGGCTGTGCCCCGCGTCAGGTCCCGACTCGATGGTCAGCTCGGACTGAGGCCCGGCCGCGACGCCCGCGGCGGGCTGCTGCCTCGCCGGCATCGCCATCGTCTCCGGCAGCGACGGGGGATTTGTAGGTGGCGGCTGCCAGGCGGGCATGAGGGTCGTCGGCTCGCGCTCCGCACCGCCGGCGTCGGCAGGCGGCGGGGCGACCATGGTCGCGGCGACGTCACCGAGCCCGTCAGACGCACCGGGCTTCCAGATGGGCGGAGGTGGCGCTTTGGCGGCCGGCTGCTCGGGAGCGTCCTGCGCACCCGCCGCCAGATCGGCGTCGGTCGAAGACGGTGCGGCTGCAGCTTCATCGGCGCCAGGCGCTGACGACGCCGGCGCCGGAGCCGCGTTCCACGGCGGAGGCGGAGCTCCGACCGGCGGCTTGGGCGGCTGCGGCGCCGGTGCGGATGGGGTGCCCCAGGCCGGAGGCGGCGCGGGCGGCGCACCCCAGGATGGCGCCGGCGGTGCGGCGGGTTCTTCGGTCTTGGGGATGTCCCACGACGCCGCGGCCGGGCTGTCCCAGGAAGGCGCGACGGTCGGCGGCGAGGCGGGGCCCGAAGCTGGCGGTGCACCCCAGTCGGCCGACTCCGGTGCGGCAGGAGGGGCGGGAGCCGGCCGAGCCGCATCCCATCCCGGAGCCGCCGGAGGATTCCACGATGGCGCGGTTGGGAAGCCGGGCCGGGCCGGCTCGGGAGCAGGCGCGGCGGCAGGTGGAGCCGCCGGTGGCGGACCCCACGCGGGCGCAGGCGCCGGGGGCGCGCCCCACGATGGCGCTGTCGACTCGGGTGGAGGAGGCGGCGAACCCGCGGGTGCCGGTGGGGGCGACCCCCAGGTCGGGGAGGATCCGGCGGCAGGCGCCTGCGCCGTGGGCGAGCCCCAGGTCGGGGCCGGCGAGGCTCCGGGGGCCGGAGCGGGAGGCGCGGCGGGAGCAGCACCCCAGCTCGGCGACGTCGACGGCGGGTTCGACGCGACGGCCGGCGACGCCGGAGATCCCCATCCGCCCTGCGCAGGCTTGGCCGGTGCCGGGGCCCCCCACCCCGAGGTACCGGGAGGTGGAGCGACCATCGTGGGGGCGACCGTCTGCGGCCGGGCCGGTGTCGGGGGCGCCCAGGTGGCGGCCACGCCTGCGGTCTGGTTCGTCGGGGCCGCCGGACGCACCGGTGGGGCCGACTTCTTCTTCTTGCGGCGGCGGCGGGTCATCAGGTAGAGCCCGCCTGTCAGCAGCGCCGCCAGCGCCAGGAGGATCACTGCGTATTCATTTGGCATACGGTGGAGAGCCTCCCTTTCGCCTAGTGCGGCAATGAGTTATCAGAACGGCCTGCCAACTGCGTAGTGAGGAAGTATGCCACCGCGATCACGATTCACCATGCGACTTGGGACCGTTCTCAATCACCAATCGGCCCGACGCCACCCCCGGGACCGTGACGTCGGCCTCGAGTGAATGCGCACCGGTTCCAAGCTGCTCACCAGTGGCCACATGGATCAGCTGGCGCCGGCCCAGCGGCATGTCGAGACGCCTGGGTAGCGGGGCGAGACCGGCGTTGGTTTCGATCTGCAGTTGGTGGCCGGTGACGAGCACGCCGTCGAGACGCAGTCCCGTGACGCCCGCGAGCACGGCCGGTCGCGTTCGATTCTCGAGCGCGAAGCTCATGCCATGGGCTTCTGGACGCAAGCTGTCGAGGTCGGCCAGCCGCTCCGCCAGGTAGCGTGGAATCTCCGGTCGCGTCCGCACCGGCGCCTGCGCCGAGGTGATCACGAAAGCGAGCTCGGTGCGATCGACTTCGTGGCCTGAAATAGTCAGCGTCGCCTCGATCCGGTATTCGCCCTCGGCGGCCAGCGGAAGGCTCAGCGTGGTCGCGCTGACCGCAGGCTCAAACGCGGTCGGCACCTCCACGTCCACCGCGCCGGAGTAAGACTTCTTCTGCACCGCGTCGCGCACACGATCGAGTCCGCGCGAACCGGCAGCCTTCTCACGAGATACCGACCATCGCACCGTGCCACGGCCCATGACCTCGGGGTCGTCGTTGACGATGACGAGGCGCGCCGCAAACGGCGTCCGCGGATCCTGCACGAAACCAAATGGCCGAGCGGCTTCGAATCCCAGCGGCTCGACGATCAGCCGCGTGGGTTTGAAAGCGGTCGCGAGGGCGTCGAGTGCGAGCTTGGGTCGGCGCGCGGCGTCGAGCATTCCGAATCCGATGCCGGGGAAAAAGTCGACCAGGTGATATGCGAAAGCGCCCCAGCACGACTCGAATTTCCGCGTTCGCAAGTGCTCGGCCGCGAAGCGCAGCAGGCGCGCCTGATACTGCTGCGAGGTCTCGATGTACTTCTCGAGGCTGGGATGAGCCGATGGAAGGCCCACGCCCCGCTCGGCCCAGTTGACAGGCTGGAAGCCCGCGTGGCGCCAGGCCGGATCATCGTCGGCGACCGGCCAACGCTTGCCGATCGTGTCCCACGCTGGGGAGTCGACGTCCGGCAGTGATTGCGCGCCAAACGCGGTCACCATCAGAGGCTCGACGAGCCCGATGTCACGCCACGAGCCGCCCGACCAGCCAACCATCAGGTGAAGGTCGATATCGCCCGAAGCCGCCACGGCCGGGCGGCTGGGATCGAGATGCTCGAAGGTGGACTTCAGCTCCTGGTCGATCGAGTGGTTCTGGCGGACCGAGTGGACGTCACCAAGGTCGAAGTTGGTCGCGAGCCACGGCGGTTCGTCATGCGCGATCCAGAGCGCGATGGACGGATGGTTGTGCAGCATCGTCACCAATTCCGCCTGCTGCTGCCGCGCGGCGCTCTCGAAGAACCGCGCCTCGTCGTTGCGGCCGTGGTAGACGTACGTGCCCGTCAGCGGGAGATCCTGGAAGACGAGCATGCCGGCCTCATCCGCCTGGCGGTAGAACTCCGACGGCAGAACGTTGGCCACGACGCGAAACGCGTCGAGGTTGGCCGCCTTTGCGGTCGCGATATCGGAGGCGAAAAGCTCCGCGCTGAGCTCGTCCAGCCGGTACGACGGTGCATAGCACGCGCCGCGCAGGAACACTGGCCGTCCATTGACGGAAAAGCTCCACCGCCGAGGTCCGATGTCCCAGGACAGCTCACGAAACGCAAACCCGTCGTCGATGCGCGAAGACTCGGCCCCGTCGGCCGCGCGCGCGATGACCTCGGCGCGATACACGTGCCGCTCGCCGAAGCGCCACGGCTCCCACCTCTTGGCGCCGGGGAGCGCCAGCCGCATGGCCACCGTCTGCTCCATCCCGCCGCCGAGTCGGACTTCTCTGCGGAGCTTGAGCGACTCGCGGCCCGGAATCGGGACCACGAGCTCGACCTCACCGTCCATCTGCCGGCCGTCCAGGTTGCGCAGGCGCGCCTCCACCTCGAGCCGTCCGTCACCCGCCTCGAAGCTCGGCTTTAGTCGGAGCCAGTCCACCGAGATCGGGCCGACGTACTCGAGCTGGACCGGCTGCCACAGCCCGAGAGGGACCTCGGGTCGGTAGGGCTCTGGCAGACTCGCGTACGCGGAGGCCGGGTACGGCTTGAGGTCGCCGTCGTTGAACAGGCCCATGATGTGGCGCTTCTTCTCAGGCTGCGTCTCGATCGGTGACTCGCAGCAGATGACGAGCAGGTTCTCCGCTTTGAGATATGGCGTCAGGTCGAAACCAAACGGCGCGAAGTAGCCGTAGTGCGAACCGAGCAGCCGCCCGTTCAGCCACACGTTGGTGGCGAGGAACGCGCCGCCGATGCGGAGCACCACGCGACCTGGGTGGTCCGGACGAGGAAACTCCGTGCGGTACCACACCGCCTGACGGCCCTCCGCTGCAGCGAGCTGGCGCGGCACCTCGATCGGTTTCCACCCCACGCCCCGACCGATGGTCAGGCGTTCCGCCTCGCCCTCGCCGAGCGGCATCCACACCGCCTCCCAGCCGGTGAGCTCTCGCCTCCCGGACGCGCGCTGCGTGAGCGGCATGAAGAGCGAGTCGCTCACGGAGTTCCCACGAAGGCGCCGTCGGCGGTGGCGCAGAAGAGGATCGGACGTTTCATGGCTTCAGCGAACGATTCCGTCTCGCGCGCCTCGACGAGGGCCAGGACGCTGCCACCAAAGCCCGCGCCCATGATGCGCGCGCCGTAGCAACCGTCCGCGGACCACGCGCGCTCGACCAGCGCATCGACGTGTGGCGTCGACACCTCGAAATCATCGCGCAGGCTCTGGTGGGATTCCTTGAGCAGCTCACCCATCCGGTTGAAGTCCCGCTCGTGTAGCGCTTCCACAAACGCGTGCACACGCTTGATCTCCGAGTCGACGTGCTTGCGCCGTTTCGGATCACCTGACTCGGCCTCGCGCCGGCGCTGGTTGTAAGGCGTCGAGGCGAGCGAGCGATGCTCGCCTGAATCGATCACCGCGATCGCGACCTCGTCGGGAAAGGGCACCACCTCGTACTCCAGGGTCGCGCAATCGAGCAGCAGCGCGCAGCCCCGCCTCCCTAGGGCCGACGCGAACTGGTCCATGACCCCGACCTGCACGCCCGTCGCCTTCTGCTCGGCACGCTGGCATGCGAGCGCCGCCTGCTTGCCATCCATCCCCGGCTGCAAGCCTGAAGCCAGAGCGACCAGCAGCGCCGCCGAGGAGCTGATCCCCGCGTTCGGTGGGACCTGCGAGGCAACGTGCACGGCCTGTGGCCCGACGCCGAGCTCGTCGCCGATCGCCTGCGCATACCGGAGCCCGCCGGGAACGTCACTTTCGATCGACCATTCCGCGGCGGGACTGCCCCAGCCTTCGGTGAAGCGATCGACCGCTGCGGGCAGGACGACCCCGCCGAGATAGTCGACGTGCTCGCCGATGAGGTTCACCCGGCCGGGCGCCTTCCCGTGCCACGAGCGTTCAGATGCCACGAAGCTCCGCGGCGGTGTCCTCGGCGAGCGCGTCGAGGATGAATGCGCCGGCGCCCAGCTCGGAGCCCGCCAGGTACTTCAGCTTGTCGCGCGTGCGATTCGGCGGATAGAACTCGACGTGGAAGTGATGGTGCCGCGAGGCACGCCCCGGCGGCCTCTGGTGCATCGCCATCACGTAGGGCAACGGCTTGCCGAAGAGCCGGTCGTACTTCTGCAGCAGCTGCTTCAGGTTGCGCGCGAACGATTCGTCGTCCTCCACGTCGAGGTCCGCAAGGCCGCCCCGGTGATTGATCGGGGCGAGGTGCACCTCATACGGCCATCGCGCGAACGCCGGCACGAAGGCGATCCAGCGGTCGTCGCGAAGCACCGTGCGGACGCCGCTCTCCCTCTCCTCGCCCTCGATGATGTCGCAGTACAGGCAACGTTTGGTTCTGCGCATGTGCTTCGCCTCGGAGGCGAGCTCACGCTGGACGACGGGCGGGATGAAGGGGTAGGCGTAGATCTGGCCGTGGGGATGGCTCAGCGTGACCCCGATCTCCTCGCCGCGATTTTCGAAGACGAAGACGTAGCGCACATTGGGCAGGCGACCCAGCTCGTTGGTGCGGTCGCGCCACACCTCGATGAGGTCGCGGATGTGCTCGACGCTCTGCTCGCCGAGAGAGGAGTCGTGGTCGGGCGTGTAGCACACCACCTCGGCCCGGCCTTGATCGCCGGTGTAGGACGGGAAGCGATTCTCGAAGACCACGATGTAGTAGTCGGGCTCGGGGATCTCGGTCTCGGGCTGTCCCGGTTTGGTGGGGCACAGCGGGCAGTGCTCGGCGGGAGGGTGATAGGTGCGGTCCTGGCGCCAGGGCGCGACCGTGACCCATTCTTCGAGCAGTGGATTCCAACGGAGCTCGCTCAAGCTTTCTCGAAGTAGATGAGGTAACGGCCGTCAGGTTTCTTGACGACTCGTTTTTTGATGTGCGAGCTTCTAGTCTTCGAGGGCACGCTTCACCGCCTCCGCGGGTGAATCGACGACTTCGAGGCCTCTGACGTCCCACGTGTCGAGGGCGAACACGGAACGTCCAAGGCGCCGGGCGATCGCGATCTCGCTCAGGGTGCCCCATCCGGCGCCGATCGCGATCACGCTGTCCGCCGCCGTGACGATCACGGTGTTGCGCGCCTGGCCCAGGCCGGTCGCGAGCGCGATCGTCAGATGCGGGTTCGCACCGCCGCGGTCGGTGTCGGGCAGGATGCCGACCACCGTTCCGCCCTCGCTCGCCGCGCCTTCGCTCGCCGCGCCCATCACGCCGCCAAATCCTCCGTTGATCACGACTGCTCCATGCCGGGCGAGAAGCCGGCCGACCTCGCGCGCCGCAACCAGCTGCGATGGGGTCGCCTCCGAGGCGCCGCACACCGCGACATAGCGCTGATGCATCGACCGAAGAGTTTATTCGGTACACTTCGACGCGAAGTTCAACGCCCGTGGGGCAAGGAGGTGAGGCGAAGCTTGGATAAACCGAATCGTGGTGCCGGCCGCCTCGTTTGCCAGCCGGGAGCTCGGGAGGAAGGCAGCTTCTAGCCTTTAGAGCTTCCACAATCCGGATCCGGCTCCTGGAGTCGGAGGCGGTAGCACTGCGAACGTAGACGCGTGAGGGTCGGGACATCCCGACCCTCACTTTTTTGTGGTCAGTACGATTACGCGTCGTGGGCGAGGATTACTCGGCGCGTCTCAACGAGATGCCCGAGGGCTGGCTCCAGGCGATGGGGATCACGATCACGCTCGCGACCAAGGACGAGGTGCGCGCGGAGCTCGTCACCGGGACCGAGCACCTGCAGGGATATGGGATCGTGCACGGCGGCGTGCACTGCGGGCTCATCGAGTCGCTCGCTTCGATCGGCGCTGCATTGTTCGCGTTGCCGCGCGGGCAGCACGTGGTCGGCCTCGAGAACAACACCAGCTTCATCCGCGCGGTGCGCGTCGGGGTCAAGCTGCGCGCGATCGCGACACCGATCACGCGTGGGCAGCGCACACAGGTGTGGGAGGCGCGTGTGATCGACGAGGACGATCGCGTCGTGGCCCTGGGCCGCGTGCGCCTCCTTTGTCTCGAGGGGGATCAGTCGCTCGCCGGCGAGCAGGTGAAGGGAGTCCTCCACCCGGAAAAGCGCTAGCGACCGGTGACGTAGCCGAAGATGATCTCGTCGATCAGGCGCTCGACCGGCGCCAGGTCGTCGGTGAAAACCTGGCTGTGGTACGGCGACAGCCGAAGCCGGCCGTCGCTGAGGACGCTTTGCGCGACGTCTCGCGCGAACGGCTCGCTGACGAGCCCCAGGTTGTGCTCCACGTCGGCAAGCGTGACGGGCTCGGTCGTCCCGTAGACGAGCGTGTTGCTGAACTCGGGGACGTCGACGAGGAACACGCTCGGGTAAACGGCCGCCATCGTGCTCGCGATCGCGTCGACGAGCCTGTAATCGGTCCGCGTCCGTCCCGCGTTGACCACCGCGACGCCACCCGGTCGCAGGTGGTCGCGTACCTCGCTGAAGAATTCGCGGGTCGTCAGGTGGAACGGGATGTACGGCTGTCGATATGCGTCCATCACGACGACGTCGTACTGGCGTGCCTGCGTATCTAGCCAGTAACGGGCATCGGCCACGACGGGATGTACGTTCGGCTCGTCGAGGTGGAAGTAGCGATGCGCGACATCCAGGATGTCGGGGTCGATCTCAACCCCCGTGATCTGCACGCCGGACCCGTACGCCGCCGTGTACTGCCGCGCCGCGGTGCCGCCGGCCAGGCCGAGGATCGCGATGTCGTTGGGCCTGACCTCCGAAGCCTGAGCAGGTCGGAAAGAGTTGGCCACCACCATGTAGTCCCAGGGCCCTCCGGTCGCCAGGCTCTGCGTGTCGTAGATCGAGTGCACGGCCTCGCCCTCGTTGAGGATCAGCTCGGTCTTCGACCCGTCGCGCACGACCTGGATGTAGTGATAGGCGGACTCCTTTTCGTACACGAGCTGGCCAACCTGGGGCGGCTTGATGCCCGAGGGCAGAAAGATCCAGGCGATGATCACGGCCGCGGCAAACGATGCGTACAACTTCCGGCGCGGCCACAGTCCCGCGATCGAGACCCCGACCAGGGCGAGACCGAAGCCTTCCAGCGTCGGCCGCGTGCCGTAGGTCGGAATGAACCAGAAGACCGGGAGGAACGTGCCGAGGATACTGCCCGCGGTCGACAGCGCGTACACCCGACCGGCTGTGTTGCCGCCAGTCTCGACGTCGCGCAGCAGGAGCCGGATCGCGAAGGGGCTCATGATGCCGATCCACAAGCCCGCCCAAGCGGTGATCTGGTACAGCACCTCGTCGCGCGGATGCCGGTCGGCGAGCCTCCCGCCGATGACGTAGCCGGCGGACAGATAGATGAGGATGAGACCAATCAGCACGCCCCAGACGTAAAGGCTCGTCCCGAAGTAAGGCGCGAGCAGCCGCGCGGCGCCGAACTCGACCCCCAATGACGCCATGCCAGAGATGAAGACGAGCGGAAGCAGCAGCCGGCGCGGGCGGACGATCGCGTTCAGATCGGTTGCTCTGCCGCCCACTTGCGCGTCTTCTCGTCCATGGGGACGGGAAGCTGGACGCGCACCTCTGCGTACATGTCGCCCGGCGCGCCGCCCTTTGGATCGGGCAGCCCCAGGCCCCGCAGGCGGATCTTGGTCGCGTTCTGTGTCTCCGCGGGAATCGTGAACTTGACCTGGCCGCCCTTGATCGTCGGCGCTGAAACTTCGCCGCCGCGCAATGCGACGTGGAGCGGGACCGGCACCACGACGCGGAGGTCCTTTCCGTCTTTGCCCTCGCGGGTGAAGACGGGGTCGGCCGCGACCTGGACCGTGGCGCGCAGGCCGGGCACTCGGAGCACCGTGCCTTCCTTGACGCCGGACGGCACCCGCACCTCAACGCGGCGCCCGCCCGGCAGCTCGACCGTCCGACTCGTGCCGCGGTAGATCTCGGCGAGGCTCACCGTGATCGGAGCCTCCACGTCGATCTGCTGCTGGCGCGCCCGGCCGCGAGAGTTGAAGATCGAGCCAAAGAGGTCGCCGAATCCGCCCCCCTCACCGAAGAGGTCTTCCATGTCGTCGGGCGTGACGGTGCGGTACTCGACGCGCTGGCCGGCCTCGGGTCGGAATCCGCCCGGCCCCCGTGATGCGCCAGGTTGGACGCCCGCGGCCTGCGCCGACGCCCAGTTCTCTCCGAACTCGTCGTACAGGCCTCTCTTCTTGGTGTCGGAGAGCACCTCGTGGGCTTCCGAGAGCTCCTTGAAGCGGGCTTCCGACTGCTTGTCGCCGGCGTTCAGGTCGGGATGGTGCTTGCGCGCCAGCTTGCGGAAGGCAGACGAGATCTCCTTCTGCGTGGCAGTGCGCGGCACACCGAGCACCTCGTAGAAGTCCTTGGTCTTAGGCACCTTGATTAGTTACCCGCTTGTGGTGCTCGACAAATCCCGGCCGGGGCTCGTAGCCGAGCTGCTGGTTGATGCGAAGCATGGGCGCGTTCTCGGAGTCGTTGTCTGTGCAGACGCTGGGCACGCCAAGCTCGACTGCCTGGGCGAGACCTTGGAGCTTGACCCCCTTGGCCAGGCCGCGGCCGCGATACGCCGGGTGCGTGCACGTGTAGCTGGTCCACACGGTCCCGCGGACGGGCGGATATTTCAGGTAGGACATGCTCACTGGCTGGTCGTCGTGCAGCGCGATCCAGATCCGATCGTGCGGACGGTCGGGCGCGTGCATTCGTCGCTCGAAGTCCTCGTAAGCCTCGTCGATGATCGGCAGCGTGTGGGGCATGTCCTGCGCCGTCAGGTTCGACAGCTCCCACAGCCTGTGCAGCGCTGCCGGATCTTTCCAACGCGCGAGCGTGGCGAGCTCGATGCCTTCGCCGGCGAGCCTGTCGCGCGCCTGCTTCGCATCGGCCACCAGGCGGTCGCCATGTTCTCGGAGATTGAGCTCGGAGCATCTCTCGATCCGCTCCCGCTTGTAGCCGAGCGCGGCGAGGGAGTCGAGCATCTCAGGTTCATCCTCCGCGCAGTAGCTCATGAGCAAGCGCGAACCCTCCGAGGACGCGAGGTCGCCGATCCACGTGAACATCGCGATCAACACATGAGAGTCGAGATGTTTCTGGTCGAGCCAAACCTCGACCTCGCAGTGGCGGTCGGGAACCTTTTCCCACGGCCCGTGAATCCATCCGAGGTAGCCGATTGGCCCGCCATCGCGCTCGGCGATGAACCTGCCGTAGGCGAAACCCGTGCGCGGCCTCTCCCAGCGCAGGCGCAGGATCACCGGGTCCTGCGGAAGCGCGGGATAGGCGGCGGTCATCAGGTCCGCCGCCAGCTCGGCGTCTCCGAGCGTGGCTGTTCTGTAAGTCACGCTGGGCATCGAGAAGACTCTAGAGAAGAGCTAGAGGCCGATGATCCTGGGCAGGATCCCGTCCTGGTCGATCTCCAGGACTCCGACCGTCGGCGCCTCGTACCGGCGCAGGTGCCGGGCCACCTGCAGCCAGCACCACTCGAACCAACCCGGCCTTTGGGCAAGACGCCGTTTGGTCGTAGTCGGATTCCACTGATGCACACCGCCCGGGTTGAACAGCAGCGCGCCCTCGACCTTCCGCATGTGCGCGCGGTGCGTGTGGCCGTAGACGATCACGTCCGCGTTGGGAAACCGGCGCCGCAGGCTGCGGGGCAGCCCCCCGTGGGGACGGAAGTAGCCCAGGCTCAGCGTCCAGAGCAACGTCTGCGGCTCTTCGATCCAGCGCGATCGGTGGCCGTGGACGACCACGATCCGCTGCCCCTCCACCGTCATCTCACGGGTTGGGGGAAGTGAGCCCAGGGTGCTGTCATGGTCGCCGCGCACAGCCTCGACGGGAGCGATGCGCGCAAGCTCGTCGAGCGTCGAAGCGCCGTTCACGTCCCCCGCGTGGAGGATAACCTGGACTCCGTCGAGGACCTGGAAAAGCTTGTCGGGCAGGCGGTCGAGAAACTCCGGGCAGTGTGTGTCCGCGACGACGCCGACGAGGGTGGTTACTTGATTCCCGCCGCGACCAGCCCGGCCGCATGCGCGGCCGACGCGTCCTGCCCCGTGTCCAGCGCTCGTATGGCCGCCGTCGCAAAGGCGTGGGCCCGGTGCTGGTCCAGGTTGAGGTCGATGTTCGCGAGCGAGAACCAGGCGCAGTACGTCTGGCGCGCGTAGCTCACGTTTTCCGGGGGCCGACTCATCGCAGCCGTCGCCCACTGCACGGCGGTGGCGACGTCCTTGCCCCCCGACAGGGCTTTGAACGCACCCTGCGCCGCGGCGTGGCACGCGCTCGCGGGGGCTCCGCCGCGCTTCGCCCACGCGAACCATTCGGCATAGGACCTGTCCTCGGCCGTAGGACCCGGCTCGGCTTTCGCATGCGGCCCCGACTTGGACTTCTGTTCCACGACCTCCCAGGTCGACTGCGCGGCGCCAGGCTGGGCCGGCTTGGCGGGTGCCACCGGCATGGCGGGAATTTGCGCCACGGGGAGCTGGCCACCGCCGGCGGGCGGGGCCGGAGTCGGCTTGGGAGCGGGCGACGGGGCGGGTTGCGCCGCGGGCTGCGCCGTCGTGTGGTGAATCTCCTCTTTCGGCGAGAACCAGGTCGGCGTCCCGGGTTCCGCGGCCAGCGGAACTCTTGGCGCCCAGGCCGGCACTGGCAGCGGGTCGGGCCCCTGGGCCCTCGGTGCCTGCGTCGCAGGCTGAGCTTTGGGACTGGGCGCCCACGCCGGCCGAGCCGGAGGTCCGGACTGTGCAGGCGCCACCGGATCCGGCTCGGGCTCAGGTGCAACGGCCTTGGGCGCAGGCTCCAAGGGTGTGGACTCGGGCGCGACTGATTTCGGCTCGGGCGCGGTGGCTTTGGACTCGGGCGCGATGGCTTTCGGCTCGGGTGCGATGGATTTCGGCTCGGGCGCCAGAGCCTTGGCCGCCGGTGCAGGCAACGTCGGCTCCTCGGTCGCGGGCGCGAAGGAATCCGGCCAGCTCGGGATCACCTGGGCCGGCGTGGAGGGTTCCTCGAGCTCCGACGGCGGCGGCCACGCTGGCATCGCCCTCTCAGTAGGAGGCTCGGGAGGCCAGATGTCCGTCTCTTGCGGGGGCGCGGGCGCCGATTCGGCTGCGGGGGGCCACGTCGACTTCATTGCGTCCCCCGCGACGGCTTTCAACGGCTCGGTGAGGGACGTCACCGCCGGCCTTTCGGCAGCAACGGGCCCGGCGGTCTTTCGTCCGCGGCCCTCGGCCGGCTCCACGACCGCCGACGGCTCAGCGGCAGCCATCGGCTCGTCGGCATCGACCGGCTCCTCGGCATCCACCGGCTCGGTGGCGTCGACCGGCTCGGCTGTCGCGGAGGCCTGGATTTCGGGGATCGGCTCGTCGGGCGCGGTTGGCACCGTCGTCGCCCACCCGGGCGTCGTCCCGGCCGATTCGCCGTTGGCCGACGACTGCGTCTTGGACCAGTCGGGATCGCCTTTTTGCATCGGCAGGGCGGGCAGCGCCTCTTCGTCGTCCGTCGAAACCGTCGCGCCTGCGCTGTTCTCGGCGGGCTCTACCGGCACCGTGTGCGCCCAGACGGGCGTGGTCTCGCTCGTCGGGACAGCGGTGACCGGCTCCTCGGAAGCGGTTTCCGGGGGCGTCGAACCAGTGGATGCCGAGGGCTCGGTCTCCAAATCGCAGTCAGTCTAACTTCGGTTTCTGAACTTGTATCCAGGTTCAGGCGAAGACGTGTTTCAGGGCGTCTTCTGGCAGGGGGTCGGGCTCCAGCTCGGCCCAGTCGGCGGCCTCCGACGCCTCCGCGTCACAGGCTGCCTGCACCTTCGCCGCGCCCTCGGCGGTGAGCCATCCCCGTTCGACCATCCAGGCTCCAAAGCGGGTGATCGGGTCGTGTCGAGACGCCTCGGCGAGCTCTTCTTGGGTCCGGTACTTGAGGTGGTTGTCTTCGGAGGTGTGAGAGTTGATGCGCCAGATCTTGGCGTCGATGAGGGTTGGCCCTTCGCCGCGCCGGGCACGCGCCACGGCCTCGCGGCAGGCTTCGTAGCAGGCCGGCACATCGGTTCCGTCGACGGTGACCCCCACGACGCCGTATCCGGTCGCGCGGTCGGCCACGTCCGGGTTCGCCATCTGGAGACGGATCGGAACGGAGATGGCGTAGCTGTTGTTCTCGCACACGAACACGACCGGCAGCCGGTGGACGGCGGCGAAGTTGACGCCCTCGTGGAACTCGCCCTGGCTCGTGGCCCCGTCACCGAACGTGCACAGGGTCACGCTGCCCTCGCCCTTGAGCCTGGCTGCGTACGCGATGCCGGCCGCCTTCGGGATCCAGCTCGCGACGACCTGGGATACGGGCGCGATCTTCAGCCGGGGGTAGCTGTAGCAGCCGCCCGGCAGGTTCCGCCCCGCCGAGAGCGGATCACCGGCCTTGGCGAACACTGCCAGCATCCACTCCTTCATGGTCAGCCCGCGCACGATCGCGTTGGCGAGGCCGCGGTAATGCGGCACGAGCCAGTCGTCGGGTCCGATCGCCGCGGTCGATGCGACCTGGATGCCTTCGTGCCCCCGGCTGGACCCGACAAACGGAGCGCGCCCTTGCTTGACCAGGATGTGCATTCGGTCGTCGAGCGCTTTGGCCATGCACATCCAGCGATGAAGGTTCAGGTACTCCTCGCGAGTCTTGGCGTCGGCGCGCGTCGTGGTCGCCATTGAAGGGAGTTTACCTATCCCCTTGTTGCGTTCAGGTTCCGCAGCGCGAGAGCGCGATGACGGCAAGGGCGATGATCGCGCCGTAGGCGAGCGCGCCCCCCAGCGCGCCGCCGGCGACGGCCTGCCCGACACCTTGCCGAACAGGCAGCCGTGACTCCCACCAGGCCATCGCGACCGCCCCCAGCAGCAAGAACATCAAGCCCCAGACAAGGGCGTCGGCGCGAACGAAGGCAACGTCGCCCAGGAATCCCAGCGTGTCCCTGAAGGCGAGGAAACCGACGCCGCCCAGGGCGCCCGCGGCGCCGGCGACGAGAGCCAGCCGGCGGCGTTGATCGCGTACGAGGACGACGGCCGCGGCGTAGGCCCCGATCGGGACCGCGTAGATCTCCAGGCTGGCATAGGTCGGAACGGTCGGGTCGCGGAAATCGCTGACGGCGAAGAATGCAAGCACGCCGGTCATCAGCAGCAGCGCGGCCGAGGCGAAGAAGGACCCGGCTGAGCGCGCCGGCAGCTGGCGCGGAGGCGCCGCATTCATGGCCCGCTAGTTTGCGGTCAATGCCCTCGCAATGTCGACAACTTCTTCGGCGGTGAGTCCCATGCGGTTCAGGTGATCGTAGTACTGGCGGTGGAACTCGGAGAAATCGCTCCGCTCCGCGCGCTCCTCGCGCACCCGCTTGACCTCGGCGAGCACCTTCGCCACCAGCTCGGGCTCGGGAGTGATCCCGGCGTGGCGGAGCGCATGCTCGATCACGAGCGCCCCGGAATGCTTGCCGTAGACGTAGGTGATCTCGGCGCCGAGGTCGGAGGGCGGCATGAACTGGTAGATCGCGGGATGGATCAGCATGCCCGCGGTGTGGATGCCTGACTCATGGCTGAAGACGTTGAGACCGATGCCCGGCTCGGTCGGCTGCACGGGCACCCCGCTCATCCGCTCGAGTGTGCGTGCGAGGGTGCGCAGCTTCTCGTACTTGAAGCCCGGGATCTCGATCCCGAACAGGTAGCGAAGCTGCAGCAAGACCTGGTGCATCGGGGCGTTGCCGGTGCGCTCGCCGATGCCGTTGACGCTGGTGGTGAAAACCTCCGCCCCGGAGCCGAGCGCCGTGACGGTGTTCCAGGCTCCGAGGCCGAGGTCGTTGTGGAAGTGGACCACGAGCGGCGCATCCGGGGCGGCGGCCTTGATCGCGGGGATGTACTCACGCACAGCGAAAGGCGAGTAGCAGCCGACGGTGTCCGGCGTCGACGGTCTGGTCCCACCCGCCTTGAGGCCTTCGCGGTGGATCTCGGCGATGTAGTCGACGTCGGCCCGGCTGCCGTCCTCGCCGCCAAACTCGATCGAGGTCGCGCCTTGCTCTCGCGCGTACTTGATCGCCTCGCACATCATGCGGAGGTTCGCCTCGCGGTAGTACGAGACAGGGAGCTCGAGCCACTCCGAATCGGGGATGCCGTCGCGGTGCAGCAGCGTCTTGCCCAGCTTGTACTTGACGTGCAAGTCCGAAGCCGAGGTGAAGATGAAGTACGTCACCTCGTCGCGTGCGTAGCCGAGCGAATCCATCACGCGCATCGTGGCGTCGATGTCGCCCCGCGTCGAACGCATCATGCAGACGACCTCGAGGTCGGGCCTGAGCTCGCCGCGCTTGCGACCCTCGAGAACGAGGCGAAGGGTCTCGCGCTCTCCTTCCGAAACCGAAGGAAATCCGACGTCCATGACATGGACGCCGATATCGGACAGCATGCGGGCGAGCTCGTACTTGTCTTTGGGCGTGATGGCGACGCCGGGCATCTGCTCGCCGTCGCGGAGCGTGTCGTCGTAGACGCGGATCTTTTCGACCGGCGGAAACTTCAGGTCGTGGGAGAAGCGCTTCGGGTCGCGAGCCAGCTCCTCGAGGGGTTCCTGCAGGTCTACCGGATGAATGTCATCCACGCGACGCGGCCATTCGACGCCGTTCTTCGAGCTGCTTGCGCACCCACGGCACGAGCCCGCCCATGCGCAGCAGGTCGTTCATGAACTTCGGAAAGGGCTCGGCGCGATATTCGTCGCCTTTGGTGAAGTTGCGGATCACGCCTTCCTCGAGGTCGACCTCGAGCTCGTCGCCATCCTCCACCGCCTCGGCCGCCTGCGGCGATTGAAGGATGGGGTAGCCCATGTTGATCGCGTTGCGAAAGAAGATGCGGGCGAATGAGTCGGCGATGACCAGCGAGATTCCGGCGCCGCGGATCGCGACCGGCGCGATCTCTCGCGACGAGCCGCATCCGAAGTTCGAGCCGCCGACGAGGATGTCTCCCTGCCCGACCTGGGAGGCCCAGGTGTCGCGGCCGGGCACGCCTTCCATGGCGTGCTTGCCGAGCTCCTTCTCGTCGAGGGAATAGATCGCGTACTTGGCCGGGATGATCTGGTCGGTGTCGACGTTGCTACCGAACTTCCAAGCGCGCCCACGCACGACTTTGGGCAGTGTCACGGTTTCGGCTCCGCCTCGACCGCCGGGAGGCGAGGCGACCACGGCTTGAACACGACGAACACACCCACGGCGATGGCGCATGCCGCGAGGAGCAGCAGAACCAACGCGCCGATCACAAGGAGGCGAAGGTTGGGCAAGAACCCGGGTCCAGCGACCGCGGGCGGCGGCACGTCGATGCTGTTCGGCGCGAACTCAAACGCCTTTTGAGCCTGCGCGATGCTCTGCGCAGTTGGATAGTCCGAGTAGGAGCCACGCTCGATGGCGAACATGTCATTGCCTTTCGTGAACACTATGACCGACCAGAAATAACCGTCTTCGCCTTCGGTCACTCCGTATGCGCCATCGTTGAGCTTGGCGTCGAAAAAGGATTGAAAGTATTGGCCTTTGGCGTACGACGTCCGGCTCGTGCGAGCGGCCGTCGTCGCGCCCCGAGCATCGGCGAAGACCAGGACAACCTCCTCCAGCCGCTCCGAACTTCCTGACTTCCACCAGTCGCGACCGTAACCCGTCACGAAGCCGTAGTCGTGTAGTGCCTGCAGGACGCTGCCGCGGCCCTTTCTGTCGGAAGCCACGCTGTTGGCATACGTCGTGGCATCGAACGGACCTTCCAGGCTGCCCGACGCGCCCTCGAGAAACTCCAGGAACCCTGTCTCCACTGGGTCAGCCACGGCCGCACGCACAGTCGCCGGACTCGGGGTCGAGGCTGCGGAAACGGCCACCGGCGCGATGGCCGCAACCGTGGCAGCCGCCACCGCTGCCAGGCCATGCCGGCGGATGGTCACGCCAGGCCCGCGGGCATCTTCTCCAGCACCTCGCTGGGGTGGGTGATGACGCCTGCGACTGCACTCGCCGCGGCCACGGCCGGGTTGGAAAGATAGACCAGCGCCTTCGGGTGGCCCATCCGGCCGGGAAAGTTGCGGTTGGTGGTGCTGAGGCACACCTCACCCTCTCCGAGCACGCCCATGTGCCCACCGAGACACGCGCCGCACGTGGCGGTCGTCCACGCGGCGCCGGCGGCGAGGAACGTGCGAATCAGTCCCTCCTTTTCGGCCTGGATCGCGACCTGGTGCGAGGACGGCGTGATGATGAGCCTCACGCCCGGCGCAACCTTGTGGTTTTCGAGAACGGCAGCCGCGCGCCGCAGGTCGGTGATGCGGGAGTTCGTGCACGAGCCGATGAAAACCTGGTCGAGCCTCGTCCCCGCGACCTCCGACAGCGGTGCGTAGTTGTCCGGCGACATCGGCTTGGCCACGCCCAGCTCGACCTTTTCCGCGTCGAACTCGAAGACCTTCTCGTATTCGGCATCCGGGTCGGAGCTCACCGGCGTGTACGGCCGCTTGGCGCGACCCTCGAGGTACTCCTTGGTGACTTCGTCGAACTCCATGATCCCGTTCTTCGCGCCGGCCTCGATCGCCATGTTGGTCATGGTCAGGCGGGCCTCCATGTCGATGTAGCGAAGCGATTCGCCCGTGTGCTCCATGGCTTTGGACCGCGCGCCGTCCACGCCGATCTGACCGATGACGTAGAGGATCAGGTCTTTCGCCTCGACCCATTCCCGGAGCCGGTTGTGATAGACGAACTTCAGCGTTTCGGGCACGCGAAACCACAGCTCACCGAGGGCAAGCACGCAGGCGAGGTCGGTCGAGCCGATGCCGGTGGCGAAGTTGTTGAGGGCGCCATATGTGCAGCTGTGCGAGTCGGCTCCCACGACGAGCTCGCCAGGCAGGACGAGGCCGTTCTCCGGCAGCACCGTGTGGCAGATGCCGCCCTGCCCCACCTCGAAGTACCACTTGATGCCCATGTCGCGCGAGAACTCGCGCGTAAGGCGGCCCAGGGTCGCGCTCGCGGCGTCCTTGGCCGGCTGGAAGTGGTCCTGGGTGACCGCGACCCGTTCGGGATCCCAGATCTTCTCGGCGCCCATCTGCTCGCGCATGATCTTTCCGGCGGGCGGGATGGTCAGGTCGTGGCCCATCGCGAAGTCGACTTTCGCGAGCAGGAGGTCGCCGGGACGCACGCTGTCGCGACCGGCTCCTCGCGCCAGGATCTTCTCGGTCATGGTCATGCCCATGTCGTCAGTCCCTCAACCTCTTCGCCACAGCATCACCGCACTCTGAGGTCGAGAGGCTGCCTCCGACGTCGCGCGTGCATTCGCCGGCGCGGATTGCCGATTCGACCGCACCCTCGATCGCGGTAGCCATTTCGGTGTGACCCAGGTGTCTAACCATCATAGATGCGCTCAGAATCGCCCCGATTGGATTGACAACGCCGCGGCCGGCGATGTCCGGCGCCGTCCCGTGGACCGGCTCGAACAGTCCCCGCTTCGTCTCCGGGTTGACGTTGCCGGAGGGGGCGATCCCCATGCCGCCGATCAGCTCGGCCGTCAGGTCGGACAGGATGTCGCCAAACAGGTTGCCGGTGACGATGACGTCGAACTGGGTCGGGTCGCGCACCAGCTGCATCGCGGCGGCGTCCACATATAGATGGCGCGTCTTGACCTTGGGGTGCTTTTTTGAGACGGCCTTCCACTGCTGCTGCCACAGGCCGCCGGCGTGCGTCATTGCGTTGGACTTGTCGACCATGACGACCTCTCGGTTCGCCGCCCCAAATGCGTACTCGAGGGTGCGCGTGACGCCGGCGTAGGTGTTGAGGTCTTCCTGGATCGCCACCTCGTGCTCGGTGCCCTTCTTGAAGCGGCCGCCCATGCCCACGTAAAGGCCCTCGGTGTTCTCGCGCACTATGAGCAGGTCCATCTTTCGCCTGTCCTCGCGGCGCAGCGGTGACAGCCGATCGTCGAAGAGCTTCGCTGGGCGGAGGTTGACGTACAGGTCGAGCTCGAAGCGCAGCCTGAGCAACACGCCCGCGAGGTAGGCGGCGTCGTCCAGCCGTGGGTCGCCGACGGCGCCAAAGAGGATCGCGTCGGCCTTCTCGAGGTCGCTCCATACCTGCGCGGGGATCGGCTCGCCGGTGCGCATGTACTGGTCGGCGTTGACGTCGTACTCCTGGAAGTCGAGGTCGGCGCCGGCCGCGCGGAGGACCTTGATCGCCTCGGGGACGACTTCCTTGCCCGCTCCGTCGCAAGGCAGGACCGCGATGTGATTACGCAGGTGCCGCTTCCTTCTCGCGCAGCTTGTATCGCTGGATCTTGCCTGTGACCGTCTTGGGCAGCTCGGGCACGAACTCGATCAGGTGCGGATACTGGAAGCGCTGCAGGCGCGACTTGCAGTGCTCCTGCAGCTCGGCGGCAGTGACGATCTTTGCCTCCAAACAGGTCTGGGGCAAGCCGGACCGCGGCATCCAGCTCTTCGGCACCGCCGGCGTGGCGGCGAAAAACGCGGCACGAGAGGCCAGGCGCGTTTACGGCCGCCGATTCCGTGACTACGACGCTGAGGCCGACCACCGCACTTTCGGCCACCGCTGTATGTTCGAGCAGCGCGGCCTCGATCTCGATCGGCGAGACCCACAGACCGCTCACTTTGATCATGTCGTCGCTTCTTCCCTCGTACCAGTAGAAGCCGTCCTTGTCGACGCGATATCGGTCGCCGGTGAAGAACCACTCGCCGAGGATCGAGCGTTTCGACTTCTCGTGCTGCGCCCAGTAGAGCGCGAGGGCACTGTCGCCTTTGACGTAAAGATCACCGGCCTCGCCCTCTGGCACAGGCCCGCCTTCGTCATCGAGGATCTTCAGCTCGTAGCCAGGCACGGGCTTGCCGCTGGAGCCGGGCTTCACGTCGTCGAGGCGGTTGGAGCAGTAGATGTGCAGCATCTCAGTCGAGCCGACTCCGTCGAGGATGGTGAGGCCGAATGCATCCTTCCAACGGCGCCAGACCTCGGCGGGCAGGGCCTCGGCGGCGGCGACGCAATGCCGGATGCTGGACAGGTCGCGACTCTTCGCACCCTCGAAGTTCAGGATCGCGTTGTAGAGCGTGGGTGCGCTGAAGAAGAGCGTTGGCTTTCGCTTTTCGATCGTGTCGAGGACTGTCGCGGGAGTATGCCGCCCGGCGTGGAGCACCGTGCTGGCGCCCACCCAATAAGGAAAGGTGAGGTTGTTGCCGAACCCATAGGCGTGGAAGAGGCCCGTGGTAGAGAACGTCGTGTCCTTTTCGGTGATGCCGAGGACCTGCTCGGCGTAGGTGATGCAGGTGTACGGGATGTCGTGCTGCAGGTGGACGGCCCGCGCCACCGCAGGCGTGAGCTTTTCCTCGGTGTTGGCGTCGACGACCACGACCCTGGCCAGCGAGTCTTCGATGAAGTGGTCATAGTCCTCGCTTCGCTGGAGGAGGGGATTGACCGGTACCGGAACCGCACCGATACGGGTCGCGCCGAGGAAGGCGGCGACCCAGCCCGGGGAGTCATAGCCGGCGATGAGGATGCGTTCCTCGCGCCGCACGCCCAGGTCGAGCAGAGCGCGGGCGGCGCCGCAGGCCAGCTTCTGCAGGTCGCCATAGGTCGTATCGCCCGTGGCGGAGTGGATGGCGACTTTGGGGGCACGGCCGGCGGCGAGGTTGCGCTCGAGGAGGTCGACGGCGACGTTGTACCGGTCGGGCAAATCCACCACCGCCATCTTGTTGAGCAGTGTATTTCGAAATTAACAGGCTGCATTCCGAAATCGAATGCACGTTCGTATGCTCGGCCGAGATGCACCTCACGAAAAGGCACCAAGCCCCTCGGCGCGCCCTGGCGCGCTACCGTCAAAATATTGACGCTCTGACCCTGGAGCTGGTCGTTCCGCAGCCTTGTTCGACGAGCGCCGAGAGTACGAAAAATATGGCTGTGGCAACACTGTCGAGTGGCTCATGACCATCTCGGCATGTCCAGGGAGAGCGCCGCAGGCAAACTGGCAATTGGACGACTGATCTTGATGGGTGAAAGGCGCATGGCTCCGAGATGACGGTCGAGCGGAGGTCTCGCAGGTTTTCGTCCGCAACCCTCGAGCGGGTGGCGCGCCGGTTGATGAATGCCTCTCCCCTATGCGCTCTCGCGACGGTATCGCCTGGTGGTCGCGCCCACATCAACCACATGTACTTTGCGTGGAGCGATCGTTACGAAGTCGTCTGGATCTCCGATCCGGAATCCCTCCATTCACGCAATCTGGCGCGGAACAGCTCGGCGGCAGTGACGATCTTTGCCTCCAAACAGGTCTGGGGCAAGCCGGACCGCGGCATCCAGCTCTTCGGCACCGCCGGCGTGGCGGCGAAAAACGCGGCACGAGAGGCCAGGCGCGTTTACGGCCGCCGATTCCGTGACTACGACGCTGAGGTCGACAGCCTTCCGGTATACCGATTCCTACCACGCACCGTGAAACTCTTCGACGAGCGATCGCTGGCTCCCGTCACGTTCGTCACCGCGCGAGTCGCGCGCGACGGTCTCACGTGGTTGAAGACCGAGGTGTCTGTCTAGGGACCTACTGGCGGACGACCGCCCCGGCGCCTTTCCTCAAGATGTATTTCTGGATCTTCCCCGTCGCGGTCTTGGGCAGCTCTGCAACGAAAGTCACCCCGTGCGGCGCCTTGAAGTGCGCGAGGCGATCCCGGGTGAACGCGATCAGCTCGGCCTCGCTGGCCTTCGCGCCGGGCTTCAGCACCACGTACGCGAAAGGCGCCTCTCCCCACTTCTCGTGAGGCAGCCCGACGATCGCCGCCTCCTGTACCGCGGGGTGGCGCAGCAGAACACCTTCGACCTCGAGGCTCGAGATGTTCTCCCCTCCGCTGATGATCACGTCTTTGATCCGATCACGGATCTCGACGTAGCCATCTGCGTGCAGGACCGCGGCGTCGCCGGTGTGGAACCACCCGTCGCCCATCACCTTCTTGGTCGCTTCGGGGTCGTTGTAGTAACCCTGCATAATCACGTTGCCGCGGGCGACGATCTCGCCCAGGGTCTGGCCGTCGGCGGGTACGTCCTTCCCGGTGTCGTCGACGACGCGCAGCTCGCCTGACGTGATCAGCTCGACCCCGGTGCGGGCCTTCACGATCCCAAGTTCTGTCGTGCCGAGGTTCTTGTGCTCTGGCCGAGGCTCGCAGATCGTGATGAACGGGGCGGTTTCGGTCAGTCCGTAAACCTGCGTCACCTCCCAGCCGAGATCACCTTCCATGCGCTCGATCGTCGCGGCGGCCGGCGCGGCTCCCGCCGTGATGACGTGGACGCCTTCAGGCACCTCGCCCCGCACGTCGGCCGGAGCGTTGGCGAGACCGATCAGGACTGTAGGCGCGGCGCAAAGCCAGCCGACATGCTCCGTGCGGACCAGGTCGAAGACGCGCGCCGGCTCCACCTTTGGCAGGCAGATGTGCGTTCCACCGACCGCCGTGATGATCCACACGAACGTCCATCCGTTCGCATGGAACATGGGCAGTGTCCACAGATAACGGTCGCCGACCGTGATGTGGAAGTGGACGAGAGTGCCCACGACGTTCGCCCACGCGTTGCGGTGCGTGATCATCACGCCCTTCGGCTTGGCCGTCGTGCCGCTGGTGTAGTTGATGGTGAGGAGATCGCCCTCGGCGATCTCGGGGCGCGCGAAATCCGGTTTCGACGCTGCGACGACGGCTTCGTACTCGGTCCACCCCTTGCGGCCGCCGGCGCTGCCGAGGCTCACGAAGTGTTCGACAGCGCTCAGCTGGTCGCGGACTCCGTCGATGGCGTCGAGGTAGTCGGGGTGGACGCACAGCACTTTCGCGCCGGAATGCGAGGTGATGTAGACAAAATCCTCTGCTGTGAGCCGGTAGTTGATCGGCACGAGCGCCGCTCCGATCTGCGGCACCGCGTAGAACGACTCGAGCTGCTCATGCGTGTTCGGCGCGATGTACGCGACTCGATCGCCCTGGACCACGCCCATGGATTGAAGCGCCGACGACCACCGGTCGCAGCGGTCGAAGAATTCCGCGTACGTCAGCCGCAGGTCGCCGTCGACCACGCCCTCGCGGTCTCCATAAAGCTTGCGGGTCCGTCGCGCGAACTCGAGAGGCGTCAGCGGGGTTTCCATGTGCCTTCCTCCGTTACGAGTTGAGCATCAGCGCGAAGTCGGTGGACTTGATGCCGACCACGAACGCGCGGTGGGCATTCGGCTCGAGCTCCACCGATCGTTCGTACACGAACGCGTAAACATTGTCGATTGTCCAGTCCCCGTAGCCCTGGATGCGAAGCCCGTAGCGAAGGCCCTCGTCCCGCCTGCCTCGCTGGAACAGATCGGTGGCCCGGGTGTAGATGGCCTTCAGGATGTCGAGCTGCATGGAGAGCTCGGCAATGGTCTTGGCATCGCCCTCGGCCTCGACCAGCCGCTCGACCTGGGTTTCGAGGTCGGCGATCTCCTTCTGGTAGTCGTCCACCCCAGCAACTCCAGGGACGAGTGTACTAGTGGATCAAATAGTTCGTGGAGACCGCGGCGGCGACGAGGATGGCGATGATGTTGACGACCTTGATCATCGGGTTGATGGCCGGCCCGGCCGTGTCCTTGTTGGGGTCGCCGACCGTATCGCCCGTGACCGCGGCCTTGTGTGCCTCCGACCCTTTGCCTCCGAGGTGACCTTCTTCGATGTACTTCTTGGCGTTGTCCCAGGCAGCCCCGCCACTCGTCATCTGAATCGCCAGGAACAGCCCCGTCACGATCGCGCCCAGCAGCAATCCCCCCAGCGCGCGCGGGCCCAACAGAAAGCCCACTGCGAGCGGCGCGACCACCGGGATGATGCCGGGCACGATCATCTCCCGCTGCGCGGCGGCGGTCACGATCCGGACCGCGGTGCCGTACTCAGGCCGGCCCGTGCCTTCGAGGATGCCGGGGATCTCCTTGAACTGGCGCCTCACCTCCTCCACCACGAGCCCGCCCGCGCGCCCGACCGCCAGCATCGCCAGCGAGCCGAAGAGGAACGGCAGGATGCCTCCGAGGAACAGGCCCGCGATGACAATTGGATCGGACAGCTGAAACGTGGTCGGGTGTCCCGCCTTCTCGAGCTCTCGCGTGTAGGAGGCGAAAAGGACGAGGGCGGCCAGTCCGGCGGAGCCGATGGCGTAGCCCTTGGTCACGGCCTTGGTGGTGTTGCCGACCGCGTCCAGAGGGTCGGTCACCGCACGCACTTCCTTCGGCAGTTTGGCCATCTCGGCGATGCCGCCGGCGTTGTCGGTGATGGGTCCATAGGAGTCGATCGCGACGATGATCCCGGTCATCGAAAGCATGGCGGTGGCGGCGATGGCGATGCCGTACAGGCCGCCGAGCGCGTAGCTGATCAGGATCCCGGTGGCGATGACGATCACGGGCAGCGCGGTCGACATCATCCCGATCGCCTGCCCGGCGATGATGTTGGTCGCGTGGCCGGTGACCGACGCCTTGGCGATGAGATGGACGGGCCAGTAGGCGGTTTCGGTGAAGAACTCGGTGATGGCGACGATCAGGACGGTGATCACGACTCCGATCAGCGCCGCGTAGAAGAGGTTGTTGGGGTCGTGGACGCCGCCGGCGGCCGCGCCCGCGAAGTACCCGTTGCCCTTCATGTACTCGGTGATGAAGAAGAAGCCCACGACCGCGATCACCACGGCCACGAGGAGGCCGGCATATAGAGCGCCCATGATCCAGCGAGGGTTGAAGATGCGCACGAAAAACGTCCCGGCGATCGAGCCGATGACGCTCACTGCCCCGAGGAGCAACGGATAGATCACCCAGCCGATCTGGTTTTTGAACAGCAGCGACCCGAGGAGGATGGCGGCGATCATCGTCACGGCGTACGTCTCAAACAGGTCGGCCGCCATGCCCGCGCAGTCGCCCACGTTGTCGCCGACGTTGTCGGCGATGACCGCAGGGTTGCGAGGATCGTCCTCCGGGATGCCGGCCTCGACCTTGCCCACGAGGTCGGCGCCGACGTCAGCCGCCTTGGTGTAGATGCCACCGCCCAATCGGGCGAAGACCGAGACCAGGCTCGCGCCGAAGGCAAGTCCCACCAGCACCTCGGGATCCTTGAAGACGAGGTACGCGGCCGAGACGCCGAGGAGCCCGAGCCCAACCACCATGAAGCCGGTCACCGCGCCGCCGCGGAACGCGACCTGCAAGGCCGCATTCACACCGCCGCGAGCTGCTTCGGCGGTGCGGACGTTGGCGCGGACCGCGATGTTCATGCCCACGTAGCCCGCCACCGCGGACAGCACCGCGCCGACGATGTAGAGCCCGGCGGTCTTCCAGTTGATCAAGAACCCGATGACGACCGCGATGACCACGCCGATGACTGCGATCACCGTGTACTGACGGTTCAGATAGGCCGCAGCGCCTTCCTGGATCGCGGCCGCGATCTGCCGCATGCTCTCGTTCCCGGCCGGCTTGCTGAGGACGAGAAAGATGAGGACAACTGCGAAGGCGACGGCGGCCAATCCGCCGACCACGCCAAACCAGGCTGTGTTGGGATCCATTTACCTCCCCTCGAATCGCGGGAACCGAGAAAGAACAGCGGAGCGATAGGTTAAACGAACCGCAAAACAGGCATCCGTCACCACGCCAGCTCGAAGCTCGGCAGGTTCCCCGTCGCGGTCGACCACTGGGCGTCCACCCGTTCGACGTGGGCCATGCGCGGCCCTTCCTCCGCAGCTCGTTGGAGCTGCTCGAGGTCGTCGCGATTGCCTTCCGCCACCAGCTCCACGGTGCCGTCCGGGTTGTTGCGGACCCAGCCCCGCACCCCGAGCTGCTGCGCCTTGCGCTGGACGAAGTAGCGAAAGCCGACGCCCTGGACGTCGCCACGGACCACGGCGTGCAACCGCTCCATGTTTATATGGTCAGCCATGCCCGTATCCAGCATCGTGGCGATCGGGGACGAGCTGGTCGGAGGCTTCACCCTCGACACGAACTCCCACTGGATGGCGGAACGGCTCCGCATGCTCGGTTACCCGGTCAAACGCGCGACCCAGATCCGTGACAGGCCGCAGGAGATCGTCGAGCAGCTGCGCCGCGAGCTCGACGACGCGGAGATCACGGACGTGTTCGTCAGCGGCGGACTCGGGCCGACGCCCGACGACCGCACCTTCGCCGCGCTCGCCACTGCGCTGGGCAAGGAGCTGATGATCTGGGAGGAGACCCGTGCGCGCATCGAGCGGCGCGTGCAGAGGATGCACTCGATGGGGTTGCTCGAATCGCCCGACGTCACGGAAGGCAACCTGCGCATGGCGCGCATTCCCGCGGGCCCTTCGCATGTGTTCAAGAATCGACGCGGCATGGCGCCCGGGGGTCTCTACGAGGCGAATGGCAAGCGGATCTTCGTGCTCCCAGGCGTGCCCCTGGAGATGAAAGGCATCTTCACCGAGGAGCTCGAGCCCCAATTCCTCGCGGCCGGGTCCGCGGCAACAGTGCGGGAGCTGCGCTTCACGTTTGCGGTCGAGGCTCGCTTCTATCCCCTGATGCGCGAGCTCGAGGAGCAGTTCCCCGATGTTTCAGTCGGATCCTACCCCAACTTCGAGACCAAGGAGCTCGTCATCAGGTGCGTTGGATTGGATCCGAAACGGGTGGAGGCCGCGCTCGACGTGATCCGGAAGCGGGCTCCGGTTTAGGCGCGCAGCCTGCGCTCCAGGAGCGACCTCTCGGCGGGGTTCTGAGACAGCTCCAGCGCGCGCTGCCTCGCCTCGCGAGCGAGCGCGGTCT
>VBFV01000143.1 GCA_005881335.1 Chloroflexota bacterium | reverse complement strand
CGACCTTGACCAGGCTGGTCGAGAGGTGGCCGTAAAGAGTGTTCAGTCCGCCCGAGTGCGCGATCACGACGTAGTTGCCGTAGCCGCTGCTCGAGCTCCCGACCAGCGCCACGACGCCGTCATCGGCCGCCAGGACCGGCGACCCGAACGGCTCGACCAGGTCGATGCCCGTGTGGAAGTGCGCATAGCTGCCGTACGGCGGTTCGAACCAGTACGTGCTCGGCCCAAAGGGTTGCGAGATCTCGGCCTGGGGCTCGGGCCAGATGAAGCGGTATTTGGTCGAGTGGCCGCTGCTCGTCGGAATCTGGCCCACGTTGTTCGATTGCACCCACAGTTGCAGCTGCGTCCAGACCGACTGCATGGCGGCCGCGATGATCGCGTCCTGCTGCTCCTGCAGCATCTGGGTGACCGCCTGCGCCAGCCGCGCGGACTGATAGTTCAGGCGCACCAGCTCAGCTCGCGTTTCGTCGATCTTCGACTGCAGCTGATCCAGCGACGCCTCCTGCTGTGCCTGCAAGGTCTTCAGCTGCGACAGATCTGAGTTGAGCTGATCGCGCAGCTTGACCTGCTCGGCGCGCGCGGCCTCCTGCTTCACTCGCTCTCTCTGCTGCGCTTCCAGATCTTGCTTCAGAGATTCCTTGATCTCCGCCGCTTGCGCGCCGGCCACGTTCAGGTCGGAGATGCGGGTCAAAAGGTCGCCCAGGCTCTGCGATTCGGCCAGGATGACGAGCGCCGACTCCGGGGCGGCGTAGGCCGCGCGAGCCAGCTGCTTGAGCTGCGTGCGCCTGGCCTCGATGCGCCTGGCCAGGAGGGCCTCGCGCCGTTGCGACTCGGCGACCTGCATGTCGAGATCCGCGATCCTCGCCTCGGCGGCGGCGATCTTGCCCTGCACAACCCGCTGCTGGGCGGCGTTGTCCTCCAGCGACTGCCGCAGCTGCTGCTGGGCGGCCATGGCGTCGGCCAGGTTGCTTCCCAGCTGGGCCCGGATCTGATCGATGATCGCTCGCTGCTGCGCAGGGTCGGAAGGCGTCCCATCCGCGGTCGCCGCAATGCCGTCGGCACCGAGCACAAGAACGGCAAGGACGAGAGCGATCAGCACCCCTCTCACGTCTCCATGTGCCTCCGCAGGCTGATCAGCGATGAACCCGAGCCCAGGCCCAGACCGACCAGGAGGACGACCGCGGCCGCGGCGGCCGCCACCGTGACTGTGACGCCGGGCGCAAACCGCGTGAAGGCGCCTGAAGCCGCCGCGATTCCGGCGAAGGTCAGACCGAACGTGACCAGGCCGGCGACCACGCCCGCCACGGCACCCGTGATCGCACCCTCCACGACGAACGGACCGCGCACCATCCATCGTGGCGCGCCCACCAGCTGCATGATCGTGATCTCGTCCCGGCGGGCGTGAATCGCGGCCTTGATGCTGTTCATGGTCACGGTCACCGCCACAAACCCCAGCAGGCCCAGGAGCGCGAAGCCCGCCACCGCGGTGCCGAACAACACCGCCTGGATGCGCTGGTACGCGCCCTTGTCATAGGAAGTCGGATAGACAGGGTCGACGGCCACGTCGTAGCGGACCAGCGCATCGATGGCCGCCACGTCGTCGATCTTCTTGACCTGCACGTCGAGGCTGGCCGGAAACGGATTGCTCTCGGTGGCGTCGGCCAGCTGCGGCAGTCCGGGGATGCGCTGCGCGCGCTCGAGGGCCTGGTCTTTGTTGACGTAGGTGACGCCGGCCACGCGAGCGTCGCTCAAAAGATGACGCCACAGCGAGGCGACATCGGGCGGCTTCGCGTCGTCCCGCAGGTAGACGTGAAGCAGTGAAGCCTGGCCGGACTCGACCTGCTCCAGGTTGTGGAGCGCAAAGCCGGCCAGGCCGACCAGCCCGGACATCAGGAGCAGCAGCGTCATCGAGCCGAGGGCAGGCGCCGTGCTGCCGATGTTTCGTGCCCAGCTCCGGGCCGCGCCTCCGAACAGGTGACGCACAAGGTTGGTGGCCACGGCCTGGATGAGCCTGCGTCGCGGGAAGCGACCTTTCACGAGGACGCCAGCCACGCCATCCTCCCCGTCCGCCCCGCCGGCTGGTCGCGCACGAGCCGGCCCTGGACCAGGGTCAGGACGCGCCGCTGAAGCCGGGTCACGATCTCGACGTTGTGGGTCGCGACCAGGACGGCCGTGCCCCACGCGGCGATGTCCTCGAACAGGTCCATCATCTGCCAGGCCGTCTCCTGGTCGAGGTTGCCCGTGGGCTCGTCCGCGATCAGGAGCTGCGGCTGGCCGACCACCGCGCGGGCCACCGCGACGCGCTGCTGCTGCCCGCCGGAAAGCTGGTGCGGGTAGGCATCGCCGCGGTCGCCCAGACCGACCGCCTCCAGCGCGTCGAGGGAGCGGTCCCTCGCCTCCTCGTCCGAGACGCGCAGGTCGCCGACCTGGAGTCCGAAGGCGACGTTCTCTCGGGCGGTCAACCGCGGCAGGAGCTTGTAGTCCTGGAAGACGACCCCCACCCGGCGCCGGAGCTCGGCGACCCGCGATGCCTTGATCTGATGCGCCGGCATGCCTGCCACCCAGAGCCGGCCGCTCGAGGGCCGGATCTCGCGGTTGATCAGCTTCAGGAGGGTGGTCTTGCCGGCGCCGCTCGGGCCCACCAGAAAGGTGAGCTCACCCGGCAGCAGCTCGAAGTGAACGTCATCCAGGGCGACGCGAGCGCCATAGGCTCGCGTGACGGCGGCAAACTCGACGATTGGGCGCACTTCTCCGTGAGCGGTAACGGCGAACTGCAGCGAATCCTGCTTGTCATGGGCCTGTCACATTCGGCGCCTACCGTCGCTTCATCTGAATCTCGCGGAGGTGATCCGATGGACGCTGTATCCGGACTCGCGCAACGCGGAGCTCGTATCGCCGCCATCTCTATTGTTGTGGCCGGCCTTCTGGTCGCCGGCCTGTCGCAGGTCGCTTTCGGCGCTGAACCCGGCTTTGGCAAGCTGTTTCTCAACGGCCAGGTCGTCGGAACGGTGGTGCCACCGGCCCAGGTTGCGCCCGGGAGCGGCCGGGATCCGTTCTACAAGGTCACCAACGGCGTGAGCGGACAGCTGGGCGTCGCCGGAGTAGGCCCGGGAGGACCCGGCTACCACGGCGGCGACTGGCAGGTCTTCACGGTCACCTTCAACAAGGCGCCGTACCTGCTGACATCTGGCAGCGCGGTTGCGGCCGCCGAGGCGAGAGGCGACGTGACGGTCGCGCGCCATCCGGAGCAGGACTTCCGCTGCCCGATCACATCGACCGCGGTGGGCTGAGAAGATTTGGACCGGGAGCCGGCCTCAATCCGGCTCCCGATCCCCGTTATGCGTGATTTGAAATCCGTACCAAGTCACCAGGACCTTGTGCTGGTCGTCGACGACGACCCCAAGATCGCGGACCTGGTCCGGCTTTATCTCGAACGGGCCGGCTTCCAGGTGGTGGTCGCCGCCGATGGTCTGGCCGCGCTCAAGCTCATGCGGGAGACCCAACCAGCGCTGATGGTTCTCGATCTGATGCTGCCACACGTGGACGGCACCACCGTGGCCAGGATTGCCCGCGAGGAAGCCGGCATCCCGATCGTCATGCTCACGGCCCTGGGCTCGACACGCCAGCGCGTCAGCGGGCTTGAAGCCGGGGCCGACGACTACGTGGCCAAGCCGTTCGCACCATCGGAGCTGGTCGCCCGCGTGCGGTCCGTCCTCCGTCGCGCGATGCCCGCTCGACAAAGCGCGCGGCTCCAACGTGGCGACCTCGTCCTTGACCCCGCGGTGCACACCGCCAAGCTGGGCGGCCGCCCCGTGGAACTGAGCCCCGCCGAATTCGAGATCCTCACTGCTCTGTTCGAAGCGGGAGGCCGCGTGGTCACCCGGGAACAGCTGATCGACCGCCTTCATCCTCAGGGTGAGGGGATCGACTCCCGCAGCATCGACGTATATGTCAGGCGTCTTCGTTTGAAGCTCAGCGACAGCCCAAGCCACGCACGATTCGTGGTCACCGCGCGTGGGGTGGGCTACCGACTGGGAACCGGCTGATGCGCGGGCGCGTCAATTCGCTTACGGTCCGAATGGCCCTGGCGGGCATTCTCACCGCGCTCATCGCGGTGGCCCTGGTGGCGGCGGGAGTGCTGCTCGTCGGTCGCGCAACCTTCGAAGCTCTGATGGCTCAGCACGGCCACGCGGCCGCCGCCTCTTACGAGATGTTCGACTACTCCGTCACCCGCGTCTTGATCGGGGCTTCGGTGGCCGGGCTTGCATGCGCGATCATCCTTGCGGTTCTGATTGCGCGCGAGATCCAGCGCCCGCTGGCCGAGGTGGCCCGGGCAGCCCGCCGGATCGCACAAGGCTCATACGATGCCCGCGTCACCCGGCCGGGCTCCCACGAGCTCGCGTCCCTGGCGGATTCTTTCAACCAGATGGCGGCGAGCCTCCAGGATCAAGAGCGCCAGCGCAACGATTTGATCCTCAGCTTTGCGCACGAGCTGCGGACTCCGTTGACCAACCTCCACGGCTACCTGCAGGCACTGCGGGACGGTGTGGTGCCCGCCTCCTCCGATGCGTACTCGTCGCTTCAAGAGGAGATCGACCGGCTTCTGCGCCTCTCGAAGTCGCTTGACGTGCTAGTCGCGGGAGGCGCGATGGGCAAAGAGCCCCTCGAGTTCGACCTTGCTCCGATCATCGAGGCGCTCGTCGAGCTGCACAAGCACTCCTTCGAGCGACGCGGCCTCAAGCTGCATGTCGCGCTCGGCGCCAACCTGAGGGTTCGCGCGGACCCCGACGCTCTCGCTCAGGTGCTGGGCAACCTGCTTCAGAACGCCGGACGCTACACACCGGACGGCGGCACTGTCTGGGTGCGAGCATCGGCCGAGACCGAGAGCGTGCTCGTGTCCGTCGCGAACAGCGGCGGCGGCATCTCGGCCGGCGACCTGCCGCACCTGTTCGAGCGCTTCTATCGCGTCGAAAAATCGCGCGACGCCGCCCAGGGCGGCGCCGGCATCGGCCTGGCGGTCGTCAAGGAGCTGATCGAGGCGGCGGGTGGCCAGGTCGGCGTGGACTCGGAACCGGGGCTCACGCGCTTCTGGTTCAGCCTTCAACCAGCATCGAGGTAGCCTGCGCGAGGATCACTTTTTCGTGATCGCGTTGCCGCTCGGGTCGACGACGTACCAGGCGGCACCGAAGTTGACGATGGCCTGGCAGTTGATCTCGCCGGGCTTCTTGTCGTCCACGAAGTAGTACAGCGGGTGGCCGTTGTAGGTCACCTGGACTGTGCCGTCCTTGCGGGTTGTGGTGCCGCTCAACGAAGCGGTCACACCGTGCATTGCATCGATCGTTGCGCCCTTGTCCGCGAGCATCGGCGGCCAAGCCGTCGCGCATGCGTCATAGCAGGTCGAGTCTTTGGTCTTGTCAGCGGCGAAGAGATACAGCGCACGACCCTGGCCGTCGACCAGGATCTGGCCGAACCGCGAGCTCTGCACATCCAGCGCTGCGTGGTGCATCGAGGAATCGGCCGTGCTCGCGGATGACGGCGAAGCGGTGGCGCCTCCAGCTGTTCCACAAGCGGATACCAGGAGCAAAAGCCCAAGCGATTGGATCAGTTTCATGTGGTCATCTTGGCCTGCCTTTGTGACAGGACTGTGACTGCGGCGGTTCAGGCCACGCGGACGAGCGCGCCGGCGACGATCTCGGCCAGCGCGGCGATGAACTCCGGCCGCGCGTTGAAGGAGGCCGTGCGCCGGATGCGGATGCCCTTCTCACGCGCGAATGCCTGGGCCTCGACGTCGAGGTCGTACAGGATCTCGAGGTGGTCGGCGACGAAACCGATCGGGCAGACCAGCACGTCGCGGGCGCCCGAACGTTCCACCGCCTCGAGCAGGTCCGGCCCGAGCCATGGTTCGCCGGTATGGCTGGCCGACTGGAAGGCGAACTCCCAGTCGGGCAGATCCTCGCCGGAGGCAACGAGCCGGCAGCTCTTGATCAGCTGGTCGTGGTACGGATCGCCAGTCGCGATGATCCAGGCAGGGAGGCTGTGCGCCGTGAAGAACAGCCGCTCGGGTCGCCCTTCCGCGAGCGCTTCGCGCAGCAGGCCTTGGACCGCCCGGATGAACGCGGGATGGTCATGAAAGCCCGGCACGAAAACGAGCTCTCGGTCCCACGCTTCCTGGAGCGCGCGCTGGTAGCCGCCCAGGCTCATGCGCGCGTAGTGGGGAGCGAGCGGCAGCCCGACAAGCCGCTCGACGCCGGCCCGCCTTGCCTCATTCGCGGCCTCGTCGATGAAAGGCGGGGCGTGCTTCATGCCTGCAAACACCGGCAGCCCCGTCTTTTGCGACAGCGCATGGGCCTGCAGGCGCGTGATCTCCGTGAGCGGCGACCCGTTGATGGCGCGGTAACGCTGGGTCAGCTCCTCGAGTGCCTCCGCTGACGGTCGCTTTCCGCCGCGTATGTGCGTGTAGTACGCCGCGATGTCCGCTTCCGTGGCGGGGCTCCCGTAAGCCATGCACAGGACGCCGGTCTTGGGCTCAGGCGACATTGGCGGGCACCCACGAGTGCACGGTCTCGACGAGCAGCTGGAGGTTTTCGACGGTCGACTCGGGCAGCACGCCATGACCGAGGTTGAAGATGTGACCGGGCCGGCCGCCCGCCCTTCGCAGCACGTCATTCGTCCGCGCTCGGACCAGGTCGGACGGTCCGAGCAGCACGGCGGGATCGAGGTTGCCCTGGATGCCATGCTCGTGGCCGACCCGATCCCAGCCCTCGTCAAGCGGGACACGCCAGTCCAGCGAAACGATGTCTGGCCCCGTTTGCACGATCGACTCGAGCAGGTGAGCCGTATCGGTCCCGAAATGGATGCGTGGAACCCCCGTCGGCGCGAGCGCGTCGAAGATCGCTCGCGTGTGACGCGCGACGCGCGTTTCGTAATCGTCACGAGTCAGCGCGCCGACCCATGAGTCAAAAAGCTGGACCGCCTGCGCGCCGACAGCGACCTGGGCTTGGAGGTAGCGGCTCATCGTCCTCGCCAGTTTGTCCATCAACAGGTCGAAGGCCTGGGGCTGCGTGTACATGAATGCCTTGACCTTCGCGAAGGTGCGCGACGGCCGGCCTTCGATCAAGTAGCTGGCGAGCGTGAACGGGGCGCCGGAGAAGCAGATCACGGGGACGGGCGACTCCGCCACCACGTGCCGGATGGCGGCGATCACCTGCGGCGCGGCCTCTTCCCCCTCCGGTATGCGCAGGCGCGCCACGTCCTCTACGCCTGCGATGGGATGCGCGATCACCGGGCCGACGTTCTCCACCAGCTCGAATTCCACGCCCATGCCGCCGACCGGCAGCATGATGTCGGCGAACATCACCGCGGCATCCACCCCCAGCCGCCGCACCGGCTGGAGCGTGACCTCGGCGCAGAGCTCGGGTTGGGCGACGATCTCCGCCAGCGTCCACCGCTCGCGCAGCTTGCGGTACTCGGGCAGCGAACGGCCCGCCTGGCGCATGAGCCAGACGGGAGTGACATCGACCGCCTGGCGGCGCGCGGCGTCGAGAAAGCGGCTCATGCGAGCGCCGACAGAGTGGCGTCGATGACGGATGCGTCATGTGCCACTGAAACGAACCAGGCCTCGAACTGCGACGGCGGCAGGAGCACGCCCGCGTCCAGCATGGAGTGAAAGAAACCCGCGAAAGCTTTCACGTCCGAGCTTTTCGCCTCGCGGAAGTTGCGAGGTGGCCGCTCGCGAAAGAAGAGCGTCAGCAGCGATCCGACGCGCGCGACGCATGCGCCTGCGACTCGCACCCCGGATTCAAGGCGCGCCGCTTGGGACTCGATTTTGGCGTAGATGTCCGGGGTCAGTTGCGCCAGCGTCGCCTCGCCCGCCGCCATCACGACGGGATGTCCGGAAAGCGTGCCCGCCTGGTAAACGGGTCCTGACGGCGCGACGAGGTCCATCAGGTCGGCCCGGCCGCCATACGCCCCGACCGGCAGGCCGCCGCCGATGATCTTGCCGAGCACGGTCAGGTCCGGGCGCACGCCGTACAGCTCCTGGGCTCCGCCGGGCGCGACGCGAAATCCTGTGATCACCTCGTCGAAGATGAGCAGCGCGCCGGCTCGTGCGGTCACGTCGCGCAGGCCCTCCAGAAATCCATCAACCGGGGCGACCACACCCATGTTGGCCGCGACCGGCTCCACGATGACCGCGGCCACGCTAGCGGGATGCGAATCAAGCAGAGCCGCGACCGAATCGAGGTCGTTGTAGGTCGCGACCAGGGTCTGCGCCGCGACCGAGGGGGCGACGCCGGCGCTGCCCGGTATCGACAGCGTCGCCGCGCCCGAGCCGGCCTTCACGAGCAGGGAGTCCGCATGTCCGTGATACCCGCCTTCGAACTTGACGATCAGGTCGCGGCCGGTGGCGGCGCGCGCGACCCGCAGGGCACTCATCGCCGCCTCGGTCCCGCTGTTGACGAACCTGATCCGCTCGATCGAAGGCATTCGGGTCTTGATCAGCTGGGCGAGGCGGACCTCGCCCGGGCCGGTCACGCCGAACGAGCCTCCCGCTTCGGCTGCGTTCTTGATCGCCTCGACAACACTTCGATTGGCGTGGCCGAGCAGGAGTGGGCCGAACGCGCCGACGTAGTCGATGTACCTGCGCCCGGCGTCGTTCCAGACGAACGCCCCCTCGCCACGCACGAGAACCGGTGGCTCGCCGCCGACCGCTCGATACGCTCGGACGGGGCTGTTCACCCCACCTGGAAAGAGGTCCGCGGCGACTGTCATTCAGCGCCCAAAAGACGAGTGATCGCCTCGATCGGCCGGTGGATCCCGGTCATTATGGGTGTGTCCCGAACCGTCGAGCGCCGGCTTTCGGTCCCGCGCAGCTCGCGGACCAGATCGCCGAAGGCCGCGAGGTCATCGGTCTCGTACGCGACGAGAAAATCCATGTCGTCGACGCCGAACGAGTAAGCGAGCAGCTGCCGCACCTGCTGGTAGCGATGCCCGATCTTCATGTGCTCGTTCATCACCGTCTGTCGTTCCTCCTGGCTGAGCAAGTACCAATCGGCGCTCTTGGTGAACGGATAGACGACCAGATACTTCGAGCGCTCACCGCTGAAAAGTGATTGCTCCTGTGGTGTCGGGCGCTTGACGTACTGCGACGGCCGGATGATGCCGAGAAAGCTTTGTCGCGGGGCCATCCACGTACCCATCCCTGTCCGCAGCGCCGCCGCAATCTTTTCTTCCAGCGCCTCGACGCTTGGGGCGAGGCTCCACAGCATCATGTCGACGCCAGCTTTCAGGCCGATCATCGAGTATGTGAACGTCGTCACCTCTGACCTGGCCGACAGCGCGGCGCAGAACTCCTCGGCGGAGCGGCAGCGCTCGTCGCGCGTCTGGCGGCGCCACGCCGGATCCAGTCCCAGGGCGAGTGCGTGCACATAGCGGCTTTCGGTCATCGACGCTCGCGCAGCCATGCCGCAGCGTCCGCCGCGAAGTAGGTCATGACGATGCCGGCCCCGGCCCGCGCGATCGCCGTCAGCGACTCGAGGATGGCGCCGCGCCTGTCGATCCAACCACGCTGCGCGGCGGCCTCGATCATCGCGGCCTCGCCACTCACCTGGTACGCCGCCAGCGGCAGGTCGAAGCGCTGTCGCGCGCGCGCCAGGAGGTCGAGGGAAGTGATCGCCGGCTTGACCATCAGGATGTCGGCGCCCTCGTCGGCGTCGAGCTGCATCTCGCGCAGCGCCTCGTGCGCGTTGGCGGGGTCCATCTGATACGACTTGCGGTCGCCAAAGCTCGGAGTCGAGCCCGCGGCCTCACGGAACGGCCCATAGAAGCTCGAGGCGTGCTTGGACGCGTAAGCCATGATCGCGGTGCCGCCAAGCCCGGCGGCGTCGAGACCGGAGCGAAGCGCCGCGACCTGTCCGTCCATCATGGCGCTCGGCCCGACGATGTCCGCTCCCGCTTCTGCGTAGGCGATCGCAGCCGCGGCCAGCCGCGGCAGCGTGGCGTCGTTGTCGACTTTCTCTCCGTCCAGCACCCCGCAGTGGCCGTGTGACGTGTACTCGCACAGGCAGACGTCGGCGGCCAGCGCAAGCGGCAGGCCTTCGGCACGCAGCAGCCGCAGCGTCTCCGGCACCGGGCCACGCGGATCGTCGGCGCCCGAGCCGTTGCGATCTTTTGATTCCGGAATCCCGAACAGCAGCACCCCGCCGATACCGAGCTCTGCGAAACGATGGGCTTCACGCAGAGCAAGGTCGGGCGTCAGCCGGTGATGTCCCACCAGCGAGGGGATCTCGTGCCGCGTTTCGCGTCCGCTGATGACGAAAAGCGGAGCGATCAGCTGCTCGGGATCGAGCCTTGTCTCCCGGACCAACGCCCGTACCGCGGGGCTTGTCCTGAGCCGGCGTGGCCTTTCGGCGCCCGGCGTCTTGACGTTGGGAATCGCTCGTGTGACCGCCGCCGCCAGTTGCTCAACTCCGGCCGCTTCGGCTTCGGCGACTACCTGGAAGCCCGCGTCTCGTGCGACGGCCGACGTGCGCGGGCCGATCGTGATCGCGGGCAGGCTGGTTGGGCCGCCGAGCTTCATGAAGCCGCGCACCGCGGACCCCGAGGCGAACACGACCGCAGCGATATCGGGCTGACGTAGTGCCTGCCGGAGCTCCTCCGCTGATTCGGCGGGACCCTCCACGGTCTCGTACGCCGTGACCTCGTCGACCAATGCACCACGCTTGCGCAGTCCGGCCGGCAGGTCGGGGTCGGCCAGCGAGGCACGGACGAGCAAAACCCGCGTGCCGCCCGGATCCGGCAGCGCCTCGGCGAGCGCGCTGCCGTTGGCGTCGGCCGGCACAAGGTCCACTTTCACGCCGCGCGCCCTCAATGCACTCGCGGTCGCTTCACCCACCGCGGCCCAGCGAGGACCCGCAAGGGCTACCGGCAGAGCGGCCACACCCGCCGCGCTGGTCACGACCACCCAGTCGTAGCGGGCGAAATCGGGCCATTCGACAGGCACCGCTCGCGTGAGCACGGTCGGCACTGCCCGCACGCGAAAGCCACGCGATTCGAGCTCGGCCACGAGCGGGTCGTTCTCGCCCCCAGGCCTGGTCACCAGGACGGCGGTCATCTCAGCAGGACCGCGCCCGCGAGCCTGCGGCCGGCAGCACCGGCGAGGGCGATCGCATTGGACCGCTCGCCTTCGATCACCTCGACTCGCAAGTCGGACCCATCACTGTTGACGCCCCCGACGATCATCGTGAAGCGTTCGCCTTCCATCGAGGCCAGCGCGCCCACCGGCGCACGGCACGTCCCGCCTGTCGCCGACAGCACACTTCTTTCGGCCTCCACGGCGAGACGGACATCCTGCTCGTCCAGCTTCTCGAGCGCCTCCAACAACGCCCCGTCCGTGCGGCGGGCCTGGATCGCGAGCGCACCTTGCGCCGGGGCGGGCGTGATCACCTTCGGATCGATCCGCTGGTCGATTCGTGCGCCTCGCCCGAGACGGTCGAGTCCGGCGGTGGCGATCACCAGCGCATCGACCTCGCCCGCGTCGAGACGGCGGAGCCGGGTGTCGACGTTGCCGTGCAGGGGAACGATGCGCAGGTCGCCGCGCGCAGCGCGCACGAATCCGGCGCGGCGCGGACTGTCGGTGCCCACCGTGGCGTTGGCGGGCAGGTTCGCCAGCGACTGGGCTTTTGACTTCGTCACCAGCGCGTCACGCGGATCGGCCCTCTCCGGATAGGCGGCGATCACCAGGTCAGACTCGTCTTCCAGCGGAACGTCTTTGGCGCTGTGGACGGCGACATCGATCTCGCCGCGTTTGAGGGCGTTCGCGATCGCCGCGACGAAGATGCCTTCGCCGGGGACGGTGTCGACCGGCCGCAGGTCGCCTTCGGTGACGATCCTCACCACCTCCACGTCGTGGCCGGCGGAGCGAAGACGGCCGGCGACCCAATCGCTCTGCGCCAGTGCGAGCAGCGAACCGCGCGTGCCGAGCCGGATCCTCATCGCGCCTGCCCGAGCCAGGCCATGTAC
>VBFV01000190.1 GCA_005881335.1 Chloroflexota bacterium | reverse complement strand
GCCGCGAAGATGTTGATCGCGATCCCGCTGACGATCTGGTCGGCGCGGAACTGGATCGAAACCACCGCGTGGATCGTGGCCATCAGCGCGCCGGCGAGCACGGCGACGCCGGTGGCCAGCCAGGCGTTGTGCCAGGCCAGGTCCGCCACGACGGCAAAGAACGCCCCGGTGAGCATCATGCCTTCCATCGCAATGTTCACCACGCCGCTGCGCTCGGAGATCACGCCGCCGAGCGCGGGCAGCAGCAGCAACACCGCAGCCGCGAGCGTCGCCTGCCACAGGTTGGCGGTGAACAGCAGGCGGAAGATGTCTTCGAGACCGCTCATGTCGGCTCCGGAGGGGGCGCAGTCGCCTCCGACATCAGGCCCGCGGCGGGCGGAAGCTCCGGCGGCAAGGCGGCGGGGGCCCTTCCCAAGGGCAGCCCCCTCCGGATCGCGCCGACGAAGTTGGCCGCGATGCTGAACAGGATCAGCGCCTGCAGGACGAGCACGAGGTTGCTCGAGATCCCGGCGTCGCTCTGCATGATCGCCCCGCCGGCGTGCAGCGCGCCGAAGAGCACCGCGGCGAGCACGATGCCCACCGCGCTCCCAAGGCCGAGCAGGGCAACGGCGATGGCGTCGAAACCCGTGGTGTCGGTGAAGTACTTGTCGGTCAGGTTGTGGTCGACACCGGCGATCTGGACCGCGCCGGCGAGGCCCGAAAACGCGCCGGCGATGAGCATCGTCAGGATGATGGTCCGGCGCACGCTGACCCCGGCGTAACGCGCGGCCTTCTGGCTCTGTCCGACCGCCCGGATCTCATAGCCAAAAGAGGTACGCCACAACAGAAACGCGAAAAGTGCGGCCGCGGCGAGGGCGATCAGCAGCCCGGTGTGCACTCGATACACGCTTGCAGGCAAGCCGAAGATGATGAGCGCGTTGTCTACCGGCAGCACGGTGGCCAGATGCGCGCCCTCGCCGATGGGCAATGACTTCGACGTGCCGGGCCCAAGCTGCAGCGGACCGCCGATGATCAGGAAGCGCAGCAGCCACTGCGCGATGTAGTTGAGCATGATCGTGGTCACCACCTCGTGCGCGCCGACGGTCGCCTTGAGCACTCCCGGAATCCCCGCCCAAACCGCGCCGGCGGCCATCCCGCCCAGCAGCACCATGGGCAGCAGGATCGGGGAGGGCAGGGTGTTGAACTTGATCCCGATGGCTGTGCACGCCATCGACCCGACAAGCAGCTGCCCCTCGGCGCCGATGTTGAACAGGCCGGCCCTGAAGGGAAGGGCCACGGCGACACCCGTCGTGATCAGCGGGATGGCGAAGACGATGGTGTTGGAGATCTCGAGCGCCGGGTTCTCACCCTGCGTGCAGCCGATTCCCAGCCCTCCGCAGAGCAACCCGGCGTATGCGCTGAAGGGATTGGCGCCGGTGGCGCCGACGATCAGCGCCCCGACGGCAAATGCGAAAACGACCGACCCGAATGGCATCGCGAGCCCGCCGGCGAGGCGCCGGACGATCGGCGGCAAGCCCGGCGGTCGAGGACGGGCGCGGCCTGCGCCCGTCCCCGAAGCTGTCGCTATGCCGGAATGTCCGCGGGTGGGGTCAGTGCGCCGCTCTTGATCTGGCCCAAGACCTTGTCCAGCTCGGCCTGCAGCTCTGGCGGCACAGTGAAGTTGTCGACCGAGTAACCGGCACCCTCATTGGCGATGCTGAAGGTCAGCGCTCCGGCCTGGAACTGGTTGTTGACGACGTTCTTGATCGCCGTGTAGGTCGCGACGTCAACCTTCTTGAGGGCGCTGGCGATGACGGACGGGTCAGCGTCCTTCTGGTCGGCGTCGACGCCGATGCTGTAGACGCCGGACTGGCCGGCTTGCTGCAGCACGCCCAAACCGGCGATGTAGTCGTCGACCGGCGGGATGCTGATGCCGCCAACCGCGCCGATGACATGCTTGTTCTTCTTCGCCTTGCCGTTCTTCTCCATCCAGCCGGCCATCACGCCGACCATCGCGCCCGCGTCCTGCTCCTTGAAGTAGAGCGACTGCACGTTGGGGTGCTTGAGGTCAACGCCCTTGGCGTCGGTGCCGGCACCGTCGATGATTGCGAAGTGGATGTCCGGGAACTGTCCCGAGACAGTGCCGACCGCTTCCTGCATCAGGAAGCCGACGCCGATCACGAGGTCGTATTTCTTGGTCGCGAAGTCCGTGAGGTTCGGGACGTAGTCGTCGCCGCTCTTCGACTCTTTGACGTCGCCCTGGACCTTGAAGTCGGTCTTGGCCTTCTCGAGGCCGACGTCCGCCAGGTGGTTGAAGCTCTTGTCGTTCAGGCCGCCTATGTCGGTGACGAGTCCGATCTTGAAGGTCTTGGCCGGAGGGCCGCCGGAGCTCCCGCCGCAGGCCATGGTCAGGATCATCGCCGCGGCCACCACACCAAGGAACCTAAGCTGCTTATGCGCCATCCTTGTCGCTCCCTTCACAAATGAAAAAGCCCAGCCCCAACTGGGCGCGAACCGCTCGGTCGCGCGGATTGTACACCTGCATTATGTGACGGCCGGAGGTGTGGAACGATTGCCGCGATGAACCCACTGGAGGTCATCGGGCGCAAGCGCGACGGGCGCGAACACACGCCTGAAGAGATCCAGTTCCTCCTCGCCGGTTACGTGCGCGGCGAGGTCCCCGACTACCAGATGGCCGCCTGGCTGATGGCCGTTTGCATTCGCGGCATGAGCCCCGCCGAGACGCTTGCCCTGACGCAGGCGATGGTGATGAGCGGCGAGGTGCTCGACCTCAGCGCCATCCCCGGGATCAAGGTCGACAAGCATTCGACCGGCGGCGTGGGCGACAAGGTGACGCTGGTCGCGGGACCGCTCGCCGCGGCCTGCGGGGTGAAGGTGCCCAAGCTGAGCGGGCGGGCGCTGGCCCACACCGGGGGCACATTGGACAAGCTCGAATCGGTGCCAGGCCTGACCGTCGAGCTCGATCCGGAACGTTTCGCCAAGCAGGTGCGGGAGATCGGGATCGCGGTCGCCGCGCAGTCGCCGCGGATAGTGCCTGCGGACAAGCTCCTGTATGCCCTGCGCGACGTCACGGCGACCGTTCCCTCGATTCCTCTAATCGCGTCGAGCGTGATGTCGAAGAAGATCGCCGCCGGCGCGGACGCGATCGTCCTGGACGTGAAGTTCGGCCGTGGCGCGTTCATGCCCGACCTCACGTCGGCCGAAGAGCTGGCAGCGGAGATGGTGAAGCTCGGCGAGGGCGCCGGCCGCCACACCGTGGCGTTGGTCACGGCGATGGACAACCCTTTGGGCCGCACGGTCGGCAATGCGCTCGAGGTCCAGGAGGCGCTGGATGCGCTTTCCGGTCGAGGCGACGAGGAGCTGCTCGAGGTATGCCTGAGGGTGACACGCGAGATGTGCGAGCTCGCCGGCGTTCACGCGGACGCACAGAAAGTCCTGCGCTCAGGGGCCGGCCGCGAAAAGTTCGAGGCAATGCTCGCTGCCCAGGGCGGACATCTCGAGCGCGGCTTGCCCATGGCTGCGGTGCAGGTCGCGGTGAAGGCCGACCGAGATGGTTACGTCGGGGCGATCGACGCCCTGGAGATCGGGCTGTCAGGGGCTGATATCGGCGTGGGCCGCATCAGGAAGGAAGACAAGATCGATCCGGCGGCGGGCTTCGTCGTCGAAGCGCAAGTCGGTGCGCGCGTAAGCAAGGGCGAGCCGCTCGTCGTCGTGCACGCCCGATCGCGGGAGCTCGTCGATGGCGTCACCCCCCGCGTCCGGGCTGCGTGGCACATCGTCGATCACGAGGTGCGGCGGCCGCCGCACGTGCTCGCTCGAGTCGACAAAAGCGGAGTCACCAGGGCGGATTAGTATTCGCCCAATGGCGGTGACCGAGAAGAAGTACCACGTCGGACTCGGGCCCGGAGACGTGGGCGACTACGTGTTGGTCCCAGGCGATCCATTTCGGACGCCGTTGATCGCCAAACATCTAGACGACTCGCGCGAGGTCGCGTTCAGCCGCGAGTACCGCACCTTCACGGGCAAGGTTGACGGCGTGCCTGTTTCCACGATGTCGACAGGCATGGGCGGACCGTCGGTCGCGATCGGCGTCGAGGAGCTGCACGAGCTCGGGGTGCATACCCTGCTTCGCGTCGGAACCTGTGGCGCCTCGCAGCCCGAGATCAAGATGGGCGACCTCGTGATCAGCTACGCCGCAGTCCGATCGGAAGGCACGCCCAACGGTTACATCCCGCTCGAGTATCCGGCCGTTGCCTCGCTCGACGTCGTCGAAGCTTTGGTCGAAGCCGCCGAGGCGGCCGGGGCCAAGTACCACGTGGGCGTGACCCGCTCGGTCGACGCGCTGTATTCAGATTTGATGCCGGACCAGATGCCACGGCCTCACATCCGTGACGAGCTTGAGATGTGGGCGAAGGCGGGCATCCTGAGCAACGATATGGAGGCGTCGACGCTTTTCGTGGTCGCTCGGCTCAGGAAGATGCGAGCTGGCTGCGTCAACCTGTGCGTCGACGAGCTCGGCGCCGGCGAGATCCATCACCTCGACCCCTCGTACATGGACAGCATGTTGAAGGTGGCCGTCGACGCCATCCGGCGGCTGATCAAACGCGACGCCCGTGCCACTCAGCGTCAGTAAGCACCCGCTGGTCGCCGACAGCCTGCGCGGCTTGCGCGACAGCACCACGCCACCCGAGGAATTCCGGGTGCTGGCGCGCAAGGTGATCACGTTCCTGCTGTACGAAGCGACAGCGGACCTGCCCGGACGCCGCGGCAAGGTGCGCACGCCGCTCGCCGAGGCGGAGGCGATCGCGGTCGAGACCGAGGTCGTCGCGATCCCCGTGCTCCGGGCGGGTCTCGGCCTGCTCGCCCCGGTGCTCGAGCTCCTTCCGCGCGTGAGC
>VBFV01000142.1 GCA_005881335.1 Chloroflexota bacterium | reverse complement strand
GGCAGCCGATCTCACGGACGTTGCTGGCACCCGAGATGGGTACCGCGGCGCTCCAGGTGTTGCCGCCGTCGGTCGACGTGCTGAAGACCTGGTTTTGGGTCGGGGCCACGGTCCCGTCGAGTCCCCAGCACGCGTAGACATTGCCGATGTGGCCGTCACGGCGGGCGTTGGGCGTGAAAGTGGCGCCCGTCCCAGCCTGTGTGTAGTTGTCGACCGCGATCGCGTCCTTGTCGTCAAGAAAGGCGGGGCTCAGGGTGCGGTTGAAGTGGTTGTGGATGACGCGGCGGTTGGCGAGGGGCCACGTCACCCCGCCGTCGCTCGAGCGGTACATCCACATCTCCCATCCCGATCCGGTGTTCGAGGAAGGCGAGACGAGGACGATCCCGTAGACGTTGCCTTCGTCGTCGAAGCTGAGCCATATGTCGCTCGTGGTGAAGCGGCACGCATCAGAGAAAGGTCCGTCGCCGGCGCAGTCCGCCGGCGTGATGGTGGCGGGAGAAGAGCACGGGTCGGTGGAGGGACATGCAGGCACCGGCAGATGCCCCGCGTCGTTCCAGGTTCGGCCGCCATCGAACGAGCTGTACATCCCGATCCTGAACAGGTAGTGCTTGTTGTTGACGTACATCTTTGAGCCCGCCACGAGGTTGGCGTGATTGAGCGGGTTCATGACCATGTGAGGCTCGGAGTGCGAGGTGAAGATGTCGTGGCTGGCCCGGTAGTTGGTCAGGCCGCCTTTGACCTTGGGAGGCGTGTTCGGGATCGTGGCCCCGAGGAAGAAGCTGGCGTGACCGTCGTAAGTGGACACGGTGGTGAATGCCGCGGCTGCCACGTAGTAGGCGCCGTCGGCCTTGTCGATCAGAACGTGCTCGTCATCACCGATCGAGCCCGTTGCGGAGCTGGTGACGAACGCGCCCACGGTGCCATCGAGGTTCTTCGCGTAGACGTAGTAGTCGAAGTCGTTGTTCCCGACCACGAAGTCGAGCTTCGCTCCGCCGGAGTTGGTCGTCCAGAAACCGGCGGGGACCGTGACCTGCAGCGTGAAAACCTCGCAGGCGGTGGGCCCCGAAGGCGTGCGCGGGTTGGGGTGTCCCGTGGCGTCGAAGCAGTTGTCGCCCTGGCTGTTGGTCACGTTCAACCCGCCTGGGAACGCGTCGCTGGTCCAGCTGAAAGGGCTGGATGTATTGGTGACCGTGATCGTTCCGGGCGTGCTCGCCGACGCGTGCAACGGAATGACCACCACGGTTCCCAGCAGCGCGCCCCCAACGAGAAGCGCCCGCAGACGTGCCCTTTTCGACGTGAACACGAACCTCACCCCCCGGAACAAATGCGACCGCCGAGCGGCCGCTTACTGGCAACGTAGTCTTCCGCCCGGCCCGGGGTGCGGCCGCCTTGCTTCCACAATGGGCGTTGACAGATTTTTCGATCATTTCCACTGCCCGAGTCCGTGCCACGGTAAATGGCTGTGCTCTAATTGAGAGCGGATGCCGAGAAAGCATCTCCGTGAGGAACTGGCCGCAACCGTCCACAACCAGCTGGCGGGCAGCCTGCTCAGGCAGGGCAGGTTGGACGCGGGCGGTGGCAAGCCGCTCAAGCAGGAGGTTTACGCCAAACAGCTCGCCACGAGCCTCCACCTCAATGGCCTTGCGCGCCAGACGTTGTCAGCCTGGGAAAGGGCGACGACCGTCGTGCCGGCGGCTGCACTTCTGGCTTCGGCGGAGGTCAACGGCGTTGACGTCGGGCAGCTGGTGGAAGCGGCGCGAGAGACCGTCCGGGCCCGGATCGCCGATCTCGAAGCTCAGCTGCTGACGGCGAGTCCGGATCAGGTCGGCGCTGACGGCCATTCGAACCGGCTGGGCGCCAAACGCTCGTCAGCCCAGAGAAGTCGAGTCAGAAAGGCCGTCTGAACCACGCGTTGAGTGCACGGCGCTCAGCTGGACCTCGTCGCCAATCCGGATTGTGCCTCCTCTCAGGATCCTGCCTCGCAGTCCCGAGTGCAGCAAACCCTTGAGCACGACCTGCGTGCCGACGAGCTTCGCCAGGTGGTTGCACGGCTCGCATCGCTCTTCGCCTTCGCACTCGAGCTCGCCCACCTGGAAGCGCCGGCCGACGAAATCGCCGAGGTCGACGCCCCGCACCAATACCTGGCGTCGAGCCAGAGCCGGGTCGAGATCGAGGCCGTACTCCGCGGCCTGATTCTCAAACCTTTCGGCTTCGATCAGGGTGATGTTGCACGAGTCGGGGTCGGCGTCGCCGAAGTTGCGATCTCCCTCGAGGCCCTTGCCGGCATGTCCAACCGCCGACTCGACCGAATGGGGCGCTTCTCCGTGGACTGCCGCGAGATAAATCGCTTCTACTCTGCCGATTGCCCCATCCATGATCCGGGAGGATATCAGTGACATCCATAAGGAGGAGCCATGGCAGGACAGGTCGAGCACATCAATCCCGACGGTCTGAACGTCAATCCCGCCTTCACCCAGGTGGTGACCGTCACCGGTCCCGTGAAGACCGTTTACATCGGAGCCCAGAACTCGGTGGATGGCAATCGCAACATCGTCGGCAAGGGCGACATCGGAGCCCAGACCGAGCAGATCCTCAAGAACATCGACGTCTGCCTCAAGGCCGCTGGTGCGGGCAAGGAGCATCTGATCAGCTGGAACATCTACGTTGCCCAAGGCCAGGACATGCGACCTGCCTTTGAAGCGGGAATGCGATGGTGGGGCAACAAGGACAAGCCGCCGCTGAACAACGTCATGTTCGTATCAGGCTTCGGGCCCGACTTCCTGATCTTGATCGACGCCATCGCGGTGGTGCCGCTGCCGTAGCTCAAGCCGGCACGTACGTCGCGATCAGGACTCCGGTGGTCGTGGTCTTGCTGTCGACCAGGCGCAGGGCTTGCGGCGAGCCGTCGTCGGGGAACAGGCGCTGCCCCGATCCGAGCAGCAGTGGGTGGATGAGCAAGATGTACTGGTCAATCAGGTTGCTGCGCATCAACGATCGGACGAGCTCGCCGCTGCCGAGGATGACGAGGTCCTTGCCCGGTTGCCCTTTGAGCCTCGCCACCCCTTGAGCTGCGTCCCCTTTGAGCAGAGTGGAGTTGACCCACGGCAGCGGCTCTTTCAGCGTTCGGGACGCGACGTACTTTTGGGCGTTGTTCAACACCTCTGTATAGGGGTTGTCGGTGCGCTTCGGCCACACGGAGTAGAAGTCTTCGTACGTCCGCCGGCCGAGGATGAGGCCGCCCGTCGTGGCCATCGATTCCCCAGCCGCGGTCGCCATGCTCGAGTCGGAATACGGAACGGCCCAGCCACCATGCTGAAATCCCCCGCGACTATCCTCGTCCGGCCGTGCGGGCGCCTGCATTACGCCGTCGAGGGTCACGCTCATGAAGACGACGATCCTGGGCATCACGTCCTCGGCTGATCTTTCAGTGCGAGCTTGTCGAGTACGCGCTGGAAGCTGCCGCGCAGGATGTGCCGTCCCCAACCCTCGTCCATCGACTCGCGGGCGCGCTGCCCCTTCTCTCCATAACGGTCAAAACCTGTCTGCTCGAGCCGGAGCCTCGTTCCGTGCGCTGTGCTGGCGAGGATGAAGGTCACGACGGTGCTGCCGCCATCGCCCACCCACGTATACGAAAGTCGGTGCGGTGGCTCCACCGCGAGGATCTCACCCTCGACCCTGCCGCTCCAGCCCTCGGGGTCTGGATCGACAAAGCTGTAGCGGGCGCCGACCTCCGGCCTGAAACCTTCCACCACGGCGCCCTCGACGAACGCCCACTCCGCGATCGCGTCCCGATCGGTGAGCGCCTCCCAAACGAGGTCGATGGGATGCGGATACTCGACTTCCTGAACGATCGCGTCAGTCGATGCTTGGACCATTTATTTCCTCCTTTTTGGTCGCGTCGCGGCGTGGTCGAGGTAGCGACCCAACCGTCCCAGTCGCTCATGCCAAAGCTCTTCGTACTTGTCCAGCCAGTCGTGAACCTGAACCAGCCCATCCGGGCGCAGCACGTAACTGTTGGTTCGCCCGTCGCGGTGGCCTTCGACGAGACCCGCATCGAGAAGGACGCGCAGGTGCTGGGATATCGCCGGCCGCGACATGTGGTAGCGCCTGGCGAGCTTGTTCACCGGTTGCGCTCCCGCGGCCAGGGTGTCGAGCAGCGAGCGTCGGACCGGGTGGGCGATGGCGGTGAAGATGTCGTCCGGAGTCGCGACATGCATTGGTAAGCCTTAGCTTACCGTAAGCAACTCCTTACGTGTCAAGGCCCGGTCGAAATCACGACCCCGCTTCGGGAGCGCAGATCGTCGACCAATCGCTTCGCCACAGGCACGGCGATCCTCGCCTTCTGGGCCCGCCTGAGCAGGGCGCCGCCCAGAGCGTCGAGCTCGATCGGCCGGCCGGCCGCCTGGTCCCGCTGCATCGAGGTTTCCATCGTTTCGGGCACGGAATCCATGAGACGGAGCATTCCGGCCGGGTCGATGTGAACCCCGTCCGCTGCTGCGACGGCGGCGACCTCCCCGATCAACGCGACCGCGTCGGCCCGACGTTTGGTCCGTACCCCTCCCACGTTGGCGCGCTCATGCGTGGTCAGCAGCGCCATCGGCGCGAGCAATGCGAATTTGTCCCACAGCATCGCCAGCTCGTCCTCGCGAACACGGACGTCGAGACCGGCGGCGCTGAGACGCGCCGCGATCGATTCGACGCGATCGCGGTTTTCCGCGGACGCGGCCATCTCGACGGAGGCGAAGGGGCTGGTCTGTCGGATCAAGCCGGGCTTGACCTTGACGGCCTCGATCCGGATGGTGGCCGCCACCACGCTGATGGGCGGATACACCGACCGCAAGAAATCAACGTGCTCAAGCCCGTTGAGGAAGGGGACCAGCAGGCCCTGTCCAATTGAATCCGAAGCCACGCGGTGCAGCGCATCTCTCAGCTGGGTGGCCTTGACCGTGACGAGGCAAGCGTCAATTGGTTCCGACAGAAGCGCTGCCGTGCGCACGGAGACGTCGAAGTCGCCGAACCGTCCGCTCTCCAGCCGGAGTCCGCCCTGACCGATCGCACTCGAGGTGTGGTCGCTCGCGAGCACGACCACCGAGCTGCCCTCCCGCGCCAACACCGCTGCGAGAAACCCGCCGACGCCTCCGGGCCCGAGCACCGCCACGTCGAGCCGATCCGCCATGAGGAGCCCAATAATATGGGGGAGCCATGGGCCACCTGGAAGAACGGGATCTCCGGAGCCTCGACCGGCGAAGCATGTACTCGATCTTCTCGCCGATCGATGAAGACGAGCGGGTATCGCAAGAGCTCCTGATGGAAGACAGAGCCAACCCAACCCGCGCGGGAGAGCTAGCCGTGTGGGGCTTCTTGCGCCGGCGACCGCGACACCGCGAAGTCGCCTGCGAGCCGTGGGTCCCCGCGATGTTCATGTTCGTGCGCCGCTTCCCCTGACGCGCTAAGAATCGCCTCGAGCACAGGCAAGGCGTGGAGCACATGCTTGCTCCGAATCAGCAGGTCCCAGAGCGGCTCGAACTTCTTCCAACCGCCCGCGTAGGCGACGTGACGCATGCGGCCCCGCCAATCGTCCTTGGCGGCCGCGCCGCGGAAGATGGAACCCCATCGGTAGAAGTCCCGATACGCCCGCCAGTAACCGTCCTCCAGCTCGCGGGGCAGCAGCCTGGCCGGTTTGAAGACCACATGTCGCGTGTCGTAAAGGTCCCAATCACGGTGCAGCAATCGGTCCTCGGATTCCATGCGACCGTGCAAAGCGGTGTCGGGATACGGGGTGAGGATGTGGAACGTCGCCGTCTCGATTCCCTGCGCGATCGCCCATTCGACCGTGCGTTCGAAGACGTCAGGGCCGTCATGGTCCATCCCGAAGACGAAGCTGCCGTTCACCATCACACCGAGCTCGTGCAACCGCCTGACCGCGGCCGCGTAGTCTCGCCCGATGTTCTGGTACTTGCGCTGCTCCTGCAGGTTGTCGCTGTTGACCGTCTCGAACCCGACGAAGAGGCTGCGCAGTCCCGAAGCCACCGCCTTCTCGAGCACCCGGGGCTGTTCGAGGACCGCTTTCACCGTCCCGGCCGCTTGCCACACCCGGTTCATGCCGCGCATGCCGTCGAACAGCGCCTCCGCGAACGGCGGGCTGCCGAAGAGATGGTCGTCAAGAAAATACAGGTGCCTTCCAGGAAGGCGGTCGATCTCGGCCAGCGCGGCGTCAACGGTCTGCGTGTAGAACTGCTTGCCGCCCTTGAAGAAGGCGACCTTGTAGCAGAAGTCGCAAACGTGCGGACAGCCGCGTGAGACGACGATCGAGTTGGGCACGAGGTACAGCCGCCGCTTGATCAGGTCGCGGCGGATCGGCGGGACGCCGAAAAGCGTGCGGTTCTGAGAGGCGTACTTGCGAGCGGGCCGGCCGGCCCTGAAGTCAGCCAGGAATTGAGGCCAGGTGTCTTCGCCCGGACCAAGAAATATCGTGTCGGCATGTTGCGCAGCCTCCTCGGGCAGCGACGTCACATGCAAGCCACCCAGCGCGACATGGCTGCCACGCGATCGGTAGAGGTCGGCGATCTCATATGCGCGTCTGGCCGACGTGATGTAGACCTGGATCACAACCAAGTCCGGCGCATCGTCGAGCAGCAGTTTCTCGACGTGCTCGTCCGACAGCACTACATCGTCGGTGTCGTGCAGGTAGCCGGCGAGCGTCGCGAGGCCGAGCGGAGGGAACAGCGAATACTTGATCGGCCGGAAGAAGGGGCTGGTGGCCTCGGTGAGGGCCGGCAGGATCATCCTCACCCGCACGGCCGAGGCCTCATCTCAGGGCAACGAGGCGGCGTGGCTTGCGGTTACGCGAGGCGCGCTTGTTGACGCGTCTCGGTCAGATGAGCTGACGATCCTCAATCAGGCGGTGGCAGCGCAGCCAACAGCGTCGCGCAGGCGACGGCAGCCATCCCAAGCGAAAACTCCGTTCGGTGCCGCCGCAAGGCGGCCGCCGCCAGGGCGCCACCGACGATGAGGACCTTGACCATCAGCACGCGTCCGTAATCGGTCGTCAACAGTGCGCTTCCGAAATTGGTGTGCGCCAGACCGAGCACAAACCCGCTGGCGACCGCAATCGCCAGCGTGATCGCCGCATAACGTCCGAACACCCGGTGCGGCGCCCCGAGAAAGGCAGCGAGGCCACCTACCCACAGCCCCATCGCGGCGACATGGATTCCGACGAGCAGCTGACCGACGCCAGGCAGTCCAGGGATCGCGTGCGCCGCGGCACCGTCGAGAACGGCGACCACTCCGCCAATCGCCAGCACTGGCCAGGAACGCGAGGTCCCCAGCAAGCTCCAAACGAGAAGCGCCCCGCCCAGGCGCAGGCCCGCGATCCGACCGAAGCTCGAGGCGAGCACGGCCAGCGCCGTGTCGCCGTCGAACGACAGGCTCGCGAGCTGGCCCAGCAAGGCCAGTGGCTCCGCCGCGATCAACAAGATCACGCCGGCGCCGACCAGGCGATCGGGCTGCAACGCCTGCCGCATCCGCGCCTTGTAAGCCACGACGCCGAAGACGAGCGCGAATCCCGCGAAATGCACCCACCGGGCAATCGCCTGCAGTGCAAGCCCGACCGGCGTCGCCGTACCGGCCTCCGGAACATCGAGCAGAAAAGCGTATGGATTGCTGCTCGGTCGCTCGACGACGAACCGAAACGCGCCGCGAGAGGGATGCGTATCGGCAGCCAGCACCTGCCAGCTCACGACGTACGTTCCAGTCCCGCTCGAAACGATCGGCGCCGTCAGGACGGATCCGCGCGCGAGGACGGCCCCGGCCACCTGGCTGCCGGACGGATCGAAAACTCTGATGCCGGCGCCGACCGGCGTGACAGGTTCGGTGAAGACAAGCGTGATCGACGTCGGTGCGGAATTGAGCACGGAGTCAGGGGCAGGGTCCGACTGCACAAGCTGCGCGTGGGCGGACGCGACCTGGGGGACCAACGCAATGGCAATCGCAATCGAGAAGACCGCAAGCCGGCGAGCCAGCCTCAGGAGTAGGCCGGAGCCTCCGCACCAACGCCAGGTTCGATGACCTGGACGGACTGCGGCCTGTCTCGCGCGATCCGCAGCACGAGCCCGGCTGCGACCAGGCACAGCAAGCCCGAGAACATGAAAGCGAGCTGGTAGTCGCCGAAGAACGTCCGGACCGCGCCCGCCGCAAACGCGATCGAAGCCGCGCCGAGCTGGTGGGCCGCAAAGATCCAGCCGTAGACGATGGCGAAGTTCTGCTGCCCGAACGCGCGGCGCGCGAGCTGGACTGTCGGCGGCACAGTGGCAACCCAGTCCAGGCCATAAAAGACGATGAACAGGATCAGGCCGAACTGCGGGCTGCCGAATACATAAGGAAGAAGCAGCAGCGAGAGGCCGCGCAGGCCGTAATAAGAGAAGAGCAGCCAGCGGCTGTCGAAGCGGTCGGTCAGGTAACCCGACGCGAGCGTGCCGATGACGTCGAAGACCCCGATCACCGCCAGCAGGCTTGCCGCGGTGACCTCTGCCATCCCGTGGTCGATCGACGCTGGGATCAGATGCGTGCCGATGAGCCCGTTGGTCGATGCGCCGCAGATGAAAAAGCTGCCCCCGAGAAGCCAGAAGTCGCGGGAGCGAACTCCGACGCGCAATCCGGCAAAGGCGTTGCGGATCGGACTGCCAGTGGTGAGCGGCGCGCTGTCTGCCTCCGTCGCGCCGTAGGCGCGGATCCCCAGGTCGCTGGGGCGATTGCGAAGCAGCAAGGCGACGATCGGAACGACGGCAAGGGCCGCGGCGCCGACCGCGATCGCGGACCAGCGCCAGCCCTGGTATTGCGCTAGCCAGCCGAGTCCCGGAAGGAAGATCAGCTGGCCGGTCGCGCCCGCCGCGGTCAGCGCGCCGAGGACCAGGCCCCGGCGATGCACGAACCAGCGGCCGGCCACGGTCGCCGCCAGCACCGACGCCATGCATCCGGTGCCGAGTCCGACCACGACGCCCCACAGGAGGTAGAGCTGCCACGGCGCATTCATGACCGTCGTCAGCAGCGCGCCGGTGGCGACCGTGATCAACGCGCCCACGGTCACGGCGCGCAAGCCGAAGCGATCCATGAGCGCCGCGGCAAACGGCCCCGTGAGACCGAACAGGACCAGGTTGATCGAAACCGCGACGGAAATTACTGCGCGGTTCCAGCCGAACTCGTTCTGGAGCGGAACGATGAGCACGCTCGGAGCCGCGCGAAAACCCGCGGCGCCCATCAGCGCGATGAACGTGACGGCCGCGACGATCCAGGCATAGTGAAAGCGCCTCACAGGGCTATTTCTAAGGGAATCGCACCCTGCGGCTGGTGATTTCATCTTGACTCAACAATTCAACAGTTGTAGAATTCACCGCACGATGAATTCTCGCGTTGTGGTGGAGGGTCTCAGATGACAGACGGAAGGCACGCAATCGAACCGGTGGCGGCGCCGATCGCCGCCGGGCTCGTGGTCCTGGTCACGTTGCTGGGGCTGATCGGAACGGCGATCCGCGATCCGCGGCCGCATGACATCCCGGTCGGGGTGGCCGGACCGGCCCCGGCGGCGGCCCAGATCACCGGCGCTTTCAACTCCAAAGCCGCCGGCACGTTCAAGTTCACGACCTACGACTCCGAGGAACAGGCCCGGTCCGGTCTCGACGCGAGGGACGTCGACGCGGTTCTGGTGCTGGGCGCGCAGCCGAAGCTCATCGTCGCGGGGGCCGCGGGCGACGCGATCACAGGATTGACGACGGCCATCTTCTCGCAGGCGTTTACCGCTCAGGGCACTCAGCTCGCGGTGGAGGTCACCCATCCGTTTGCGTCCGGCGACCCGCACGGTCTCGTCCTCTTCTTCCTGGTCCTCGCCACGATTGTGTCGACCTTCGTCGTGCACGCGATCCTGCTCGTGCGCGGCGGGGGGGCACGACTCTCGACATGGCTCGGTGTGGAGGGCGGCTGGGCGGTCGTGGCGGGCCTGGCCGGCGTGGGAATGGCCGCCTGGATCGTGGGCGGCTACGACATGTCCGGCGCGACTGCGATGGCCGGACTGGTCGCGCTCACGGCCCTGGCCACCGGGACGGTGACAGCAGGCTTCTCGCGACTGCTTGGGCCGCCCGGCCTTGGCCTTGCGGGCCTGATCGTGGTGCTGCTGAACCTCATCTCGTCGGGCGGCCCCGCCGGCCAAGAGTTCCTACCCGACGCCTACCGAGCGCTTTCGCCGTGGATGCCGGCGGGACAGCTCTTCAGCGCTTTCCGCGGAGCCCTCTACTTCGACGGCCAGGGCGTGGCAGCACCGGTGCTTGTGCTGACGGGCTGGCTCGTCGTCGGCGTTGTGCTGATGCTGCTTGCAGAGGGCGTGCGGAATCGGGCCCGGACGCCGGCCGCGATGCCGGCGGTGGCTCGCTAACCTCCTCTGATGCCAAGAACCGGCCGCCGGCCGGGGACGGGCGGCACGCGGGAGAAGATCCTGGCCGCCGCCCGTTCTCGTTTCGGCCAGGAGGGCTACGACGGCACCACGATTCGCGGCATCGCCGCGGGCGCGGGCGTCGACCCGGCCCTGGTCCCCCACTACTTCGGGTCCAAGGAGGGCGTGTTCCTCGCCGCGGTCGAGTTCCCGGTCGATCCCGCGGAATTCGTCCCGCGCCTGCTCGCGCCGGGGATCGACGGCCTGGGCGAGCGGCTGGTCACCTTCTTCCTCGAGACGTGGGATTCACCCTCGGGCGCCTCGTTGCTGGGGCTCATCCGGTCCGTCGTGAGCAGCGAGCTGGCGGCGGACCTGATGCGCGAGTTCGTCACGCGCGAGGTGCTCGGCCGGCTCGCCGAGGCAATCAAGCTCGACCATCCGCAGCTGCGTGCCGGCCTGGTGGCGACGCAGCTGGTCGGGCTGGCCATGCTTCGCTACGTGATCAAAGTCGAGTCGTTGTCATCGGCATCCCGCGGAGAGCTCGCACGCTGGATTGGCCCGACCATCCAGCACTACCTGACCGACCCCGCGGTCACGGCGAATAGACGAAGCACTGCGCGACGGCGCCGCTGATCTAGCGGGGTGCGATGCTTGAGTCGACATGGAGACGCAGAACGTCGTGTGCACGCATCTCGACCTGATCCAGGAAGTGACGCCGTCCTCCGATGGCTGCGAGGACTGCCTGAAGATCGGAGCGCGGTGGGTGCACCTGCGCGAATGCATGACATGTGGGCACGTTGGGTGCTGCGACTCATCGCCCAATCGCCATGCGTCGCGTCACGCCAGGACCTCGGGACATCCGATCGTGAGGTCGTTCGAGCCCGGAGAGGACTGGATGTGGTGCTACGTCGACGAGGTCGAGCTGCCGGGAGCCTCGTAACGCAGAATTTCCTGGGTGACTGAAACCCTGCCTGTGACAGGTGTATGCGAGATCGCGCTCGAGATGGCAGACCTCGAGGCGGGCGAGCGGTTCTACTCGGGCCTGCTGGGTTTGCCGGTCGTCGAACGGTGGTCCAGCAGGGGCGGCGCGATCTGGTTGATGGCGGGAGATCGCACACGGATCGGGCTGTGGCGGCCGCAGATCGGTCTTGGCGGCGGAAGGGGAGGCGTGCACGTCCACTACGCGATGCAGCTCCCGGCGGCGGCTTATGAGGCCGCGATCCAGCGACTGCGCGCGGCCGGCCTCGAGGTGCTCGACCACGATCATTCCGCCTACGGCCACGGACGGGGCCGGGCCGCTTATGTGACCGATCCGGGCGGCCACGTGGTCGAGCTCTGGACGTGGGATGTCGCCGAGCATCTGAAGGAGCACGCGCGCGGAGAAAGCCCGGGGAGCAGCTGAGGAGGTCGAGCGATGCGGTTTGTGACTCGAAAGAATGCGGCGGTGGACCGGATCGCCTGCCCCTGGCTGATCAGGCGGTTTCTCGACCAGGAGGCCGAGTTCCTATACGTCGGTCCAGAAGACGTCGCTCGCGTGGCGCGGGAGAGGGACGCCGTGCCGTTCGACGTCGAGGGGGTGGAGCTTGGGCACGTCGACGACCGCTGCTCGTTCGAGTCCATCCTGCTCAAGTACCGACTGGACGAACCCGCTCTTGGCCGCATGGCCCGGATCGTCTAACTCGCTTGACAACCCGTCTATATCGCGTCACGATATAACGGAGGGCGATATATGGGACTTCGCGACGATGCGTCACTTCTCATCCTCACCAGCCTTGCTGGAGGGCCCAAGCACGGTTACGCGATGATCGAGGACATCGCGTCGATCACGGGTATACGACTCGGGCCCGGCACGCTTTACGGCGCGATCGGCCGCCTCGAGGCGGAGGGCATGATCGAGGCTCTGGAGAGCGACGACCGCCGCCGGCCATATCAGATCACGCCGCAGGGCCTCCGGCAGCTCGAAGCCGAAATCGGCGGAATGAAGGGCCTGATCGCGACGGGGCTTCGTCGCCTGAAGCGAGCCTAAGCATGCGAAAGCTGAGCGCGGCCGTCTCGCTTGTGCTTTTGGGCGTGCTCGCGGTCGCGGTTGCGGAAGCGTCGCTGGTCGCGCTCATCGTGCTGTTCAGCGCGGTCCTGAAGCTCAACCTGACGATCGAGCTAGGCCTTCATTACCTGCATCTCTCACTTCCCGCTGCGCCGTACCGGCCCGAGGTCGCGGTTTACAACGCCGGGTCCATCGCTTCGGTCTTGTTCACCGCAGCCGGCGGGGCGGTCGCGGCCACCTGGAAATTTCGCCGCTGGCGGGCGCCTCGATGAAGCGCCTCCTAAGCCTGTATCCCCGGTGGTGGCGCGAGCGCTACGGCCGCGAGATGGAGGTTCTCGTCGATGAGCTGCCTAGCAGGACCGGGGTCGCCCTTGACCTGCTGCTGGGCGCCGCCATGGCGTACGCGTTCGTGATTAGAGGTAACCGGATCCTGAGCGCCGCGGGCGCCTACCTCCACGGCCTGTGCGTGGCCGTCCTTCTCCAGGCGATCGGGTTCGTGCTGCTGATCCTGTATTCGCGGCGCTCGCCGGGAGGAGTCAACACAGATGTTGGGCTGGGTCCGTTTCACTTCGCCGCGGTCCTGTGGCCCGTCGACTTCTTCAGCCCTCGCTCGCTGGCCCAGGCGCTGACGAGGTTGCTGCCGCTCGACTGGTTGCCGGCAATTGGCCTCCTGGTGGTTCTGGTGGCGACGCTAGTGCTTGTGATGACCGCACCTCGACTCCTCCGGACTTCTCGATGAAGCTGCTCGTCGTGGGCATCCTCGCCGCCGCGCTTTCGGTCCTTCTGACGGTCGCGGTTCTGATCGGGTACCGCAACGATCAACAAATCATTCGCTGGTTCCCGGGCACCGGTATCGCGGGCAAGCTGGACGTCAACGGCGTGGAACCCACTTACGTGTCGATCGAGAACGAGGCCACAGGCGTGGCGGCGACCGTCGCGGTGGCGGCCGATGGAAGCTTCATCGCGCCACTCGACCCGGGAACTTACCGCCTCCAGCCTGCGGGCGACTCGCGGTCGACCACCGTCGTCGTGCCCGACGACCACTGCGTCGACCTGGTGCTCGATTTCCGACTACCGATGACCGTGCTGAAGATCCCTGGCGAGGGCTGGCCCATCCCGAGCTAGCGCCCGGCGACCTAGGCCGCGGCCTCCAGCTCGAACACTGGCCTGCGCTCAGCTGCGACAGCAGGGTCCTCGAGGATGTCCTTGGCTCCGAGGAACGACAGCAGCAGCGGGCCGATCCGCAGCCGGCGGACGTAAGGCCCGATCACGTCGCGAAAGAAAGCGGTTCGCTCGTCCGTCGTCAGTTCGCTGGCTTTGACCTGCTCCTGCCGCCGGCCCATGGACAGCGTCGCCTCGCCGGAGGCCCGCAGGTTGCGCACCCAGTTCGTTTCGCCAAAGGTCCCGATCACCCAGCGCTTGCCCTGAAGCTCGACCAGCGCGACCGGTGTGGTCCGGGGCAGTCCGCTTTTACGGCCGCGTACGGTGATGAGCGCGTTCGGTCCCAGCAGAGCGCCCAGCTTCAGGACCCTGCGAGCGATCGGGTTGAACAGCCCGACAACTGATGGAACGTGGATCGGTTCGACGCGAGTCGCCATTGCCAACTCCTCCTGAGTCAATCAAATGATTGACTCCTAGGTTAGCAGGCTAATCAATCAGTTGCTTGACTTGCCTCAGGACCGCGAGCCTGGGATGCCCAGCCACCGTTCCAGCTGGCGGAGCGCCTGGTCGCCCCGCCTCGCGTCGCTCATGACCGGCAATGTCATCGCCGTGAGGGTGGCGATGATCAGCGCCGCCACGCCGTCGCTGTCGGCCTCGGGCCGGAGCTTGCCTTCCTTGACCGCCCGCCGGAGCAGTCCGCGCAACGTGACGTGCCACACGTCGTACATCTCATTCAGGATCGAGCCGATCGAGTCGTCGCGGATCGAGCGCAGAGCCAGCTCGGCCATGACCGCTCCGAGCTCGGGCTCGTCGAGCATCAGCTTCCTCGTCGCGCGTAGATAGTTGCGCAGCTGGTCGGCCGGCGACCCGTGTGGGGCCAGGGTGGTGCGGAAACGGCCCATCGCGTGGTCGAGCACGGCACGGATCAGGGATTCCTTGGTCGGGAAGTAGTAGTGGAGGGTCGCGATGTTGACCCCGACCTCGGCCGCGACCTCGCGCGTCCGGAGCCCCTCGAATCCACGCTCGGCGATCTCGCGGTAGGCGGCCAGCACCAGCTGCTGACGCCTCTTCTCGCTTACCGCTCCCGGCGGGTGCGGTGCCGCCCGTGTCGCCACGGGCTAATTAAACACTTGATGGAGCAGGAGTCCTGGAGTAGCGGTCGTACTGCAGCCGGAAGAGCTCGATCACGCCGGAGACATCGCCCGGGCCATCGATCCAGACGCTGATCCAACCGGTCTCGGGCAGGATGTGATGCGGCTGGGCGCGGCCCGACGCGATCAGCTCGTCGTGCAGGCGCCGCGGCAGCGGAAGGTCGGCGAGGCGGTCGCCGTGGACGTGCCCCATCTCCTTCTTGCCATAGAGAAATTCGGTGCCTCCAAAACGGTGAGGCTTGGTGGTGACGCCCGGCCACGATCCGACGGTCTCCCGGATCTGCTCGCTCGCTGTCTTCACATAGACAGGAACCGCCTGGCCGCTCCGGCTAATCCGGGACGCTTGCCCCCATCGTCTCGGCGGCGAGCAGCTCGACCACCGCCCGGGTGTCGCCGCTGTTTTTGAAGACCTTCAGCTGCCGGTCCGCGCTGGTGCCGCCGTCCAGGATTGTACGTACGTACTCCACCGCCTGGCGCGAGCCGAGCTCGTCCAGCACATCGTCGACGAACTCGAGCAGCTCGACCGCCAGGTCGCGCATCGGGACCTCGGTCTGCTTGCCGAAGTCGATCAGGTTGCCGTCGAGCCCGTACCGGATCGCCCTCCATTTGTTTTCCGCGATGAGCGCCGGTATGTACTTGCGGAACCCCAGGTTGCTCGCCCGCAGCTTCAGCAGCTTGGCGCAGATGGCCTGCATCAGCCCTGCAAGGCAGATCGTCTCCTCGAGTCGAGTTGGCATGTCGCAGACGCGGAACTCGAGCGTCGGAAAGCTCGGGTGGGCGCGAAGGTCCCACCAGATCTTCTTCCCGTTGTCGATCGAGCCGGTCTTGACCAGCAGCTCGACGTAGTTCTGGTACTCGTCGTACGACGCGATGTCGGGCGGGATTCCGGTGCGAGGAAAGTTCGACCAGATCACGCTGCGGTACGACTTGAGCCCGGTGTTCCGCCCCATCCAGAACGGGCTCGACGTGCTGAGCGCGAGCAGGTGCGGCAGGAAATAGCGTGCCTCGTTGAGGACCTCGATGCGCAGCTCGGGATTCGGGATCGCGACGTGCACGTGCAGGCCGAAGATGACCAGCGAGCGGACCACGTCCTGGAGCTCCTCCTCCAGCATCTTGTAGCGCTCGTGGTCGGTGATCTGCTGGTCGTTCCAGCGCGAGAAAGGGTGGGTCCCGGCGCACGCGATGCGCAGCCCTTCGGGCTCGAGAAGCTCAGCCAGGGTCCGCCGCATCTCGCCGAGCTGGTTGCGGGCCTCGTCGACGTTCTCGCAGATGGTGGTGCCCACCTCGACCACCGACTGCATCATCTCCCGCTTGACCTTGTCGCCCAGCCGAGGCGCCGCCTTCGCGAGCAAGGTGTCGATGTGCGCGTGGAGCTCACCGTTCGCGTCGATGATCTGGTACTCCTCCTCGACGCCGATCGTGAGCAAGCCGTCGCGACTCATGCAGGCCCCTCGACCACGAATGTTGGCACGACGCTGCCCGCTCCGGCCGTGACGTTGAGAAGAGCGGCCGCCGAGACCCTCGTCATGAAGCCCCCGGCCCGGCCGTTGAAAAGGTAGGGGTCGAGGTCGACCGCCAGGTCCAGGTACCGAATGCCGTCGAGGGCCACCGGAAACGGCACGCGCGGGATCTCGACCGCCTCCTGGACGACGTAGCTTTCCGTGATGGCGACCTCGATCGCCGCCTCCCACTCCGCCTGGTCGACGGTCCAGCCGAGGACGACACCCTTGCCGCCGTACTCGTCGTTTGGCTTGAGCACCATGGTCTTCCGGCGCCGGGCGATCTGGGCGGCCAGCTCAGGTCGCACGCGCCGCGTCCATGGGACGTGGCGCCTGATCGCCGCTCGCTGGGCAGGGGTGTAAAGGCGCTGGTAGCGGTCGTCGGACAGCAGGGCCAGGCTCATCTTCTTGTGCAGCAGCTTGGCGCGAAAGCTGTTGACCACACACGCGGCGCCCGCCACGTACGCCTCGCGCAGCGCGAGGGTGTCGTCGCCCCGGGCGAGGAGCTCGCTGGTCAGGACCCGCCTGTACACGAGGTTGACGGCCTTTCCCCCCGCGTAGAGCTTGCCCCGCGTGAACTCGAGAGTGCGCGGGTCGCAGATCACGGTCTTGATCCCGGCGTCTTCGAAGAACGTCTTGAACATCTCGAACTCGGGTGCGGTCGGCAGGCCTTCCCAGTCGACGATCGCGATGACAGGCGTAGCGCTCCTCCCCCACTGCCTGAACGCGTGGAGCATCGCGCCCAGCTGGCGGCGGCGCGTCGGCAGGAACTTGCCGCGAAACCGCTTGCGAAACGCCTTCATCACGGGCAGCTGCTTGAAGACGTCGGTCAGGTTGTCGCTGTATGCCATGCCCGCGGGCGACTCTGCGTTGTACTCGACGAAGCGCACCTCATCCGCGAAGAAGCTGTCGAGCCGGACCGACGGGGATGAGAACTTGAAGCCAGGGTCGGCCATGGCCAGCCGCTCTTCCTCCGACTCGAGGCCCAGCTCACGCCGAAGGTCCGCATCCTGCAGCACCGCCTTCTCGAGAGCCGCCAGGGCGGACGCGACGCCCTCCGCCGCGGCAACGGCTTGCTCGTAGCGGCGGGACGTCAGCAGCTGTGGCCGCATCGCGACGCACAGGGGCCGCTCGCCGAACATCAAACGCCGCTCGCGCTGGCCCTCTGACAGCGCCTGCACGCTATCGGCCGCGAGCCGCTCGTTCTCCAGGAGGGCGTGAAAGGCGGCGACGGGATCCTTCACGCCCGAGCCTTCAGGTCCGGACGGGTTTGGGCGCCGACGTTTCCTGGACTTGCTTCCACCAGCGGCGCTCTTCGCGCCAGGGCGGAGTCGCTTCCCCGCGGACGTAGGCGAGCACGAGGTCGCTCATCTTCTCGAGCACCCAGCGGAAGTTGTCCTCCTTGATCGAGAAGTTGTCGAAATCAGGCGCGGGGTTCAGGAAGTCGATGGCGTACAGGACGCCGTCTTTGACCGCGAACTCGACGGTGTCCATGTCATAGCCGAGGGCCTCGACCAGGGTTCGCGCGTCCTTGATGGCTTGATCGCGGAGCTTGCCCTCAACCGGGTTCGAGGTCTGGTAGCGCTCTTCGAACGGCGCCTTGGGGTTGTAGCGGATCGGGAGGATGTTGTCGCGTCCGATGCAGATGCATCGGACATAGTCGTCCCAGTCGATGAATTCCTGCAGGATCATCGTCTTCAGGCCGGTCTGGTCGTACGCGGTGATGAGCTCCTCCATCGTGCGGACGATGAAGACGTCCTTCCACCCGCCTCCCGTATTCGGCTTGAGCACCGCCGGAAAGCCCGTGTAGTCCACGATAGAACTTCTCGTCCGCCTGCCACCAGAAGGGATCGTTGATCACGATCGCGCCCATCAGGACCGCGCTCTTCAGGTGCGCGCGGTAGTAGGGCACCTCATGCGAGATCCGGTCGACCAGCACTGAGTGGTACGGCTCCGCCAGCTCCGAGGTTCCCCCGAGCACGGCGAGCTCGGCCGTGATCCCGTCCGCCTTCCCTTTCTTGTTGACCGTCTCGATGAAGGGGCCCGGAAACGTGTTCTCGCGTCCAACCAGCAGTCCGACTCTCTTTTGGGGGGCCATCTTCCTTCCTCTTTAACTCAGTGGGCGAGGTAGCGCCGCATCATGTCCTTCCAGTAGGGCCAATCGTGCGCCCATCCGGGCCAGATTTCGAGCCCGACCTCCACGCCTTTGTCGCGAAGAAGCCCGGCGACCTTGATCGACTCGTCGACGTTCGGGTCGTGCTCGCCGGTGGCGATGACCCTGGGATGCATCGCCCGCAACGGCCCCAGGTACGCCTCGTCGGTCAGGCCGGGGAGAAACTCCATCAGGTTGGTGAAATAGCAGCTGTCGTCGTGGTAGCCGTCGAGCCACTTCGACGTGTCGTAGGCCCCGCTCAGGGCGATGAACCCGCCCACTCTGGTCGGATGTCTAGCCGCCAACAGCACCGCATGAAGCGCCCCGAACGATGCCCCGCACGTCACCGGTGGCTCCGGGAGCCGCGGCAGGATCTCCTCCACGAGGTAGGCCTCGTACTGGAGGTGACGGCGGACCCTGTCCGGCGGTGGACGGTCCCTGGCGTACCACGACTCGCCGTCAACGCTGTCCACACAGATCAGCTGGACTGCGCCGGACTCGATGAAGTCGCTCAGCGCCCCAACGAGCCCGAAGTCCTCCCACTGGTAGAACCGGCCCATCGAGGTCGGGAACACGAGCAGCGGCCGGCCGGCGTGGCCGACGCGCAGCAATTCCATATCGCGGCCCAGCGCGCGGCTGTATTCCTTGATGTAGTCGCGCTGCACCTCAGTGGTGGTGGTGATGGTCGTGGTCGCCATGGTGGTCATGGTGAGCCATCTCGTGGCCGCCCGTGGGTGCCGCTTCCATCATCCGCAGCATGTCACGGCCGCCGGTGCGAAGGAATCGCAAGCCAAGGACGACAGCCAAGGCGAGCGCGGCGAGGTCGAGAATCGTCGTGTAGTTCCAGGATGGTCGAGCCTGGAACGCCTCGATGTGCTGGTGGGCGGGCACCAGGCCGAGGAGCTGGAACAGGCCGCCGACGATCAACCCGGCCAGCACCATGGCGGCATACGAGGTGCCGAGCAGGTAGAGGCTCATCCTTCCTCCGTAGTACTTCCGGTAGATGTTGAGGATGATCGGGCCCCACAACGCGGCAATCGTCGGATCGCGCGAGACGAAGAGCGCCTGCCAGAAGCCGTTGGGCACCCAGGCGGCCAGGGCGCCGGCGATGAGGAAGCCGAGCACCACGTCCTGGGCCACACTGGCCACGTCCATGTAGAAGTAGTGACTGACGGCGGTCAGGCCGCGGGGCGAAAAAAGACGTGCGAGGAAAGGCCCTTCCGTCACCGACATGTCCATCTCGCCATGGCCTTCCATACGTCCCCGCAGACCCTTCTCGGCCTGTGCGCGCGCGGTTTCAACGAGGCGAGCGCGAAGGGTGTACTTGAAGATCACGGCAAGGATCGCGATCATCACCAGCCCGCCGGCGAACTCGGCGGCGAGGAACTGCCAGCCCAGCAATATGAGAAGGACGAGCCCGAGCTCGAACACCAGGTTCGTGCTCGCGAACTCGAAAAGGATCGCGTTCGCGAACGTGGCGCCCTTGCGAAACAGGCCCCTCGCGACCGCGACCGCAGCGTAAGAGCAGCTCGAGCTCGCAGCGCCGAGCACGGTGGCGAAGGTCACGCCGCGCAGGTCGTCCCTGCCCAGCACGCGCACCACCGCCTCGCGCGGGACGAGCGACTGGACGATCGCGGAGATCAGGAAGCCGAGCGCGAGCGGCCACAGGACCTCCCAGAACATGAAAAAAGCCATCTGGAGGGCGTCCCAGATGGCGGAGAGCAGGAACACGCTTAAGCCCTCACGAGCCTCTCGACCGCGCCGTTCAGCTCCTTGACCTTCGGCCCACCCCTTCCGGCGCGGATGGCCTCGGCGACGCAGTGTTCGGTGTGGTCGGCGAGCAGGAGCAGCGCTATGCCGTCCAGCGCTGCTTTCGCGGCGCTCACCTGGGTGAGCACGTCGATGCAGTAGCGATCGTTCTCAACCATCTTCTGGATGCCGCGGACCTGTCCCTCGACACGCCGAAGCCTCCCCTGGACGGCTCTCTTGTGGGTCGTGTAGCCAGGCATAGCCTGTGATTTTATACCCCCTAGGGGTATTAGCCGTGGAAACCCGCCTGTGTACTACGGTGTGAGGCAATTTGGCAGTCCGAGTTCTCGTCCTGTCGCTGCTCCTCTTCATGGTGGGTTTCGGCGCGCATGAGGTGATGCACCTGCTGGTGATCTACGCGGTCGGCGCTGACGGCTCGATCATCGCCCGTCCCTGGCGGCTGGGCTACGTGGACTTCACGATCTACGCGCTGCACGCGCAGCCGGCGCATCCGCTGGATGTCGTCCGGCAGGCGATAGTGAACTTCTTCGGTCCGTTCCTGGCGGCACTTCCGCTCGCCGGCCTGTTGCTCTACGTTCGCGAGCCGATCCCATTCGCCGCGCTGAGCGCAAACGTCGTGATCCTGGTCTTCTACGCGATCATCGAGCTGGCCGACCTGCTGCTGGAGGCGGTGTGGAACGTCGACGTTCCGCTTCTGACGACGCCGGAGTTCAACTACGGGGTCCCATTGCTCGTCATCGTGGTCACCACCCTGGCCGTGGCGATCCTGTCAGTTGTTCGGGGACGGCCTATCCCCGAGTGACGTGCAGGTCGCGACCGGGTGGAGCCCGGGCGCGCTGCCTCCGCCGCAGGCCCAGGCCCGTCCTTCGAACACCGCGAGCTCGAACCCGTGACGCGGCGACAGCATCTTGTCCGGGCTGATCCAGGATCCGCCGGGCGGGTAGAACGCGAGCTGGTCCACGATCCGGGTCTCGCTCGCGTCCTGGCCGCCCGTCATCACGACGTCGCCGCTCGCGAACGTGGTCGCCCCCGCGCCGCTTGCCGGCTGCGGGAGGTCGGGCAGGCGCGACCACGCGCCCGCGGCCGGATCGAAGCAGTCGACGCGCGCGGTGGTCGGCGAGCGGCCCCCGGCGACGCAAGCAGCGCCTCCCGCAGAGAAGCCGGACACATGGTTGCGGGCGACGGGCAGAGACGGCAGCACCGTCCAGGCGTTGTTGGCCAGGTCGTAGGCTTCCGCCGGCCCGACGTTGCCGCGGCTGTTGTTGCCACCGATCGCGTACAGCTTGCCGGCGGCCGCGACCAGGGCGTGACCGCCGCGCGCGAAGTTCATCGCCGCCAGCTCCGTCCAGTGGTCGGAGTCGAGCCTGAACACGCGCGCACTGTCGCGTCCGTTGCTGTGGCCCCCCGAGAGGTAGACGCGATCGTCGAGCGTCGCCGCCGAGGGATGGTCGACCGCCAGGGGCAGGCGCGGACCCGCCGACCAGGCGCTGCCGTCGAACACGTACACCGAGTCGAGGCTTGCCCCGGCGGCGTTGAAGCCGCGCATGACGTACAGGCTGCCGCCGGCCGCCGCCGCGCCTGTCTCCTCGACCGGCGCGGGGAGGGCAGGCTCCTGCCGCTGCGGGGGTGGCGGGCTGGGCGGGGGCGACGGCGAGCTGATCGCCGGCGGTGGAGGCGACGTACTCGGGGTGGTGCGTGCCGCGGGCTGGTTTGACCCGCAGGCCGCGGCCACCATCACGTACGCCAGGCCCACCAGCAGGTTGGTCCGTTTCATCCCGTCGCATAATCCCAGCATGGCGACCGCCCTCTCGCTCACCCACCTGGGCTCTTTGATGCGGGGCGTCCGGAGCGTGGACGAGGTCGGGGCCGACGAACGCGCCGCCGCGCTGGCCAAACGCTCGATCAAAAAGTCGTCGAAGCTGTGGGCGCTCGACCTCGCGGTCCGATGCATGGACCTCACCACGCTGGAAGGCGCCGACACTCCCGGCAAGGTGGCGGCAATGTGCGCCAAGGCGATGCGGCCGAAGGCCGGCGACGCCACCATCCCGTCGGTCGCGGCGGTGTGCGTGTACCCGCTGCGCATCGCCGACTGCGTGGAGCACCTTCGTGGCACCACGGTGCGCATCGCTTCGGTCGCGACTGCTTTCCCGTCTGGCCAGAGCTTCACGCCGATCAAGGTCGAGGAGACCGAGCAGGCGGTGCGGGCCGGGGCGCACGAGATCGACATGGTGATCGACCGCGGCGCTTTCCTGTCCGGTGACTACCAACGCGTGTACGACGAGATCGTCGCGGTCAAGGAAGCTTGCGGGCCGGCGCACCTCAAGGTCATCCTGGAGACCGGCGAGCTCGGTACCTACGACGCGGTGCGGCGCGCGAGCATCCTGGCGATGGCCGCCGGCGCCGACTTCATCAAGACGTCGACCGGCAAGGTGCAGCCGGCGGCCACGCTGCCTGTGGCGCTGGTGATGATGGAGTCGATCCGCGATTTCGTCCGCGAGACCGGACGGCCGGTCGGCTTCAAGGCCGCCGGCGGAATTCGCACGGCAAAGCAGGCGATTGCATATCTCGTGCTCACCTACGAGACGCTCGGGCCCGACTGGATGACTCCAGACCGCTTGCGACTCGGGGCCTCGACTCTCCTCAACGACGTGTTGATGCAGATCGACAAGGAGCGGACCGGCGCCTATCAATCGCCGGATTACTTCACGATCGACTGATGGCGATCACCAAAAAGCAATCCACTGACCTCTCCGGGGTCCCCACGAAATCGAAGATTTCGCGGGGTGGTCTCGCCAAGCAGGTCTTCGAGTACGCGCCCGCACCCGAGTCGATCGACCACGTCAAGATCCAGCCCCGGTACGGGCTTTTCATCGGCGGCCGGATGGTCGAGCCCCACTCCAAGAAGCGATTTCCGACCATCAACCCCGCCACCGAGTCCAAGCTCGCCGAGGTCGTCGACGCCGACGAGGTCGACGTCGACCACGCGGTCAAAGCCGCGGACAAGGCGTTCGACTCCTGGGCCCGCCTGTCCCCGTCACGCCGCGCGCGCTACCTGTTCCGGATCTCCCGTCTGCTCCAGGAACGTTCGCGTGAGCTGGCGGTCGTGGAGACGATGGACGGAGGCAAGCCGATCAAGGAATCGCGCGACGTCGACATCCCGCTGAGCGCGGCGCACTTCTTCTACTACGCGGGCTGGGCGGACAAGCTCGAGTGGGCCTTCCCCAACCGCAAGCCGCGCCCGCTCGGTGTCGCGGGCCAGGTCATCCCGTGGAACTTCCCGCTGCTGATGCTCGCGTGGAAGATCGCGCCCGCTCTCGCCGCGGGCAACACCGTCGTGCTGAAGCCGGCCGAGACCACCCCACTGTCGGCCATGGTCTTTGCCGAGATCTGCATGCAGGCCGAGCTGCCGCCGGGCGTGGTCAACATCGTCACCGGCGCGGGCAAGACCGGCTCGCTGGTCGTCTCGCACCCCGACGTGAAGAAGGTCGCGTTCACAGGCTCGACCGAGGTGGGCAAGTCCATCCAGCGCGCGATCGCGGGCTCGGGCAAGCGGCTGACCCTGGAGCTCGGCGGCAAAGCCGCGAACATCGTCTTCGACGACGCGCCGCTCGACCAGGCCGTCGAGGGCATCGTGAACGGGATCTATTTCAACCAGGGCCACGTCTGCTGCGCGGGCAGCCGGCTGCTGGTGCAGGAGTCGATCGCCGAGCCGCTGCTCGAGAAGCTGAAGCGAAGGCTCTCGACGCTGCGCCTGGGCGACCCGCTCGACAAGAACACCGACATCGGAGCCATCAACTCGCGCGCTCAGCTCGAGAAGATCCAGGGCCTGGTCGAGTCGGGGATCGAGGAGGGTGCCGAGCTCTACCAGCCGGAATGTGTGCTGCCCGCTCGGGGCTTCTGGTTCCCGCCGTCCCTTTTCACCAACGTGTCGCAGTCATATCGCATCGCGCGCGAGGAGATCTTCGGCCCGGTGCTGTCGGTGCTCACGTTCCGCACGCCCAACGAGGCCGTCGAGAAGGCGAACAACACGCCGTATGGACTTTCCGCCGGTGTCTGGACCGACAAGGGCTCGCGGATCCTATGGATGGCCGAGCGCATGCGCGCCGGCGTGGTGTGGGCGAACACGTTCAACCGCTTCGACCCCAGCTCTCCGTTCGGCGGCTACAAAGAGTCGGGTTTTGGGCGCGAGGGCGGGGTCCACGGCCTGCTGCCGTACCTGGAGCTGAACTGATGGACGTTCGCAAGACGTACAAGCTCTTCGTGAACGGCGAGTTCGTGCGTTCCGAGTCGGGCCGCGCGTACCGGCCCGACGGCAAGGTCAACGTCCCACGCGGCTCACGCAAGGACCTGCGTGACGCGGTGCGCGCCGCGCGCACCGCATTCCCCGGATGGGCCGGGCGGACGGCGATGAACCGCGGCCAGATCCTTTACCGCGCCGCGGAGATGCTGGACGGCCGCGCCGCGCAGTTCGTCGAGCTTCTGGGCAGCGGAGCACGAGCTCGCCGCGAGCTCGACCAGGCGGTCGAGACCCTGGTCTGGTACGCCGGCTGGACCGACAAGCTTTCCCAGGTCACCGGCACGGTGAACCCGGTCGCCGGGCCTTACTTCAACTTCACGATCCCCGAGCCGACGGGCGTGGTGGCGATCATCGCGCCAGAAGAAGCTCCGCTCGCCGGCCTGGTCAGGCGCCTCGCTCCCGCCCTGTGCGGGGGCAATGTCGTGGTCGCGCTCGCGGCGGAATCGGCCCCGCTCGCGGCTTTGACCCTCGCCGAGGTGCTCGCCACCAGTGACATCCCCGCCGGCGTGGTCAACATCATCAGCGGCCAGCGCAAGGAGCTGCTCGGGTGGCTCGCCTCGCACATGGACGTTAATGCGATCGACGTGGCCGGCTGCACGCCAGACGAAGTCAAGGCGATCGAAGAATCTGCTGCCGGCAACGTGAAACGCGTGATCAAAGTCACGTCGAAGGAGCAGAGTCCTTATCTCATCGCCGCTTTCATGGAAATGAAAACCATCTGGCACCCAATCGGTGTTTAGCCGACCTTAGAATTGATGGCGCATGACTGAGGTGCTCACCAGTCCGGCCCCGAAGGAAACATCGGGAGTCGGGCTGGACAGGCCCAGCAAGCCGATGATCTCCGCCGAACGCATCGCGCGACGTGTACACCGGCTTGGTCGCCAGATCTCCGAGGTCTACTCCGATATCGATACCCCGCTCGTGATGGTTGTCATCCTCAAGGGCGCGACCGTTTTCGCGGCCGACCTGCTGCGCAGCCTCAGCATCCCCGCCGAGCTCGAGTTCGTGCGCGCTTCCAGCTACCCGACCGGAACCTCGAGCAACGGCCGGCTGCGTCTCGCCCATATGGTCGAGGGCCCGCTCGTGGGCCGGCACGTGCTGCTGGTCGAGGACATCATCGACTCGGGCGTCACTGTCAACGCGGTGGCAAGACGGATCCGCAAGCTGGGCGCTTCGTCGGTGAGGCTCGCCGCGCTCCTCGACCGCCCGGCGCGACGCCAGGTCGAGGTCAAGATCGACTTCACCGGGTTCGTCATCCCGGACCGATTCGTGATCGGCTACGGACTGGACTACGCCGGACTGTATCGCGAGCTGCCTCACATCTACTCGCTGACATAGTCTCCGACTCGCCGTATCTCGGCTGGAAGAAAGCCGAGCTGCATTCGCACCTCGACGGTGCGGTACGCGTCTCCACCGCGGAGGAGCTTTCCGGCAATCAAGGGCTTCGCATGGTCGCGCCCGACGATTGCCCCCGCCAGGCCGAGTACATCAGATACTTCGACCCGGCGATTGCCGTCATGCAGACGGAGCAAGCCCTCGAG
>VBFV01000189.1 GCA_005881335.1 Chloroflexota bacterium | reverse complement strand
CTCCTTGATCGGCGAGCTGGGCGGAACACTCGCGTTTGACTCGCTGGTGCAGTCCGGACCCAACTCGGCGATGTCCCACGGAAGACCGTCCAGCCGCAAGCTGGCGCCGGGCGACCTTGTGCTGCTCGACTTCGGCGCCGCGTTCGACGGCTACAGAGCGGATACGACGCGGATGGCCGTCGTGGGCGAGCCCAGCGAGCGGCACCGGGAGATTCACGCCGTGGTGCTCGAGGCGCACGACGCTGCGATCGCGGCCGTGCGACCCGGAGCAACGACCGGCGAAGTGGACGCTGCCGCGCGTCATTCAATTGATGCGGCCGGCTACGGCGAGCGCTTCTTCCATCGCGTGGGGCACGGCCTCGGCCTCGAGGCTCACGAAGCTCCAAGCCTGGACCCCGGTTCCCAAACGGTGCTCGAGCCGGGCATGGTGTTCACCATCGAGCCGGGTGTATACATCCCAGGCTTCGGAGGCGTGCGGATCGAAGACGACGTGGTCGTCGAGGACGGTGGATGCCGCGTGCTCACGAAAGCGGATCGATCGCTGCGCGTCATCACACACACCTGATGCTCGCGCCAGGCATGCGGCGCACCGCGCAGAGGGAGATGGTCTACAACACGATCGTGCGCCTGGGTGGCCACTGCACCGCGGAGGAGATCACGGTCGAGCTGCACAAGGACCGCCCGGGATTTCCACGCAGCACCGTATATCGAGCCCTCGAGGCGCTGACCGCATCAGGTTCGGTCTACGCAGCGCACCTCGGTGACGGCCCGACGCATTACGAGCTCGCGAGCGGCGACCACCATCACGCGGTGTGCCAGGTCTGCGGAGGCGTGATGCACATCCAGGAGGAGCTCGTGCATGAGCTCGAGGCGCACCTCGAGCAAGGGCACGGGTTCAAGCCCGTACGCACCGAGGTGCTCGTCGTCGGTGTCTGCGACGATTGCTCGCGCAACCCGGTGCCGCATCCCTCGCGCCGCCGGATGATCGACCCTCACCATCGCCACTAAGGAGGAGAAAGTAATGGGGAGATTCATGTTTCAAGCGTCGTACTCGGCCGACGGCATCAAAGGCGTGCTCAAAGACGGCGGGACTGGACGCCGCACGGCGGTGGAGGCCGCGGTCAAGTCGCTGGGCGGAAAGCTCGAAGGCTTTTACTACGCGTTTGGTGAAACCGACGTCTACGTGATCGTCGACGGAATCGACAATGCAACGGCCGCCGCGTTTTCCATGGGGGTCGGCTCGACCGGATCGCTCAGCAGGCTCAAGACGACCGTCCTGATGACTCCGGAGGAGATCGACCAGGCGGGCAAGAAGACGATGTCGTACCGAGCGCCCGGCCGCTAGGAGCCGGCATCGTGGCAGATCGCTGGCTGACGTTCGACTGTTTCGGCACCCTGATCGACTGGCGCCACGGCATCCGGACGACGGGCGAGCTCCTCTTCCCCGGCCACGGCGAGGCGTTCTTTGCGGCTTACATCCTCGCCGAGGCGGATGTCGAAGGCGAGGGGGCTTTCAAGCGATACCGCGCGGTGCTGACCGAGGCCACGCGCCGCGCGGCCAAACAGCTGGCGCTGGACCTCAAGCCGGACGACGCGACCGCGCTCGTCTCGACGATTCCCTACTGGCCCCCGTTTGCGGACGTGGGTCCCGCGCTGGGTGAGCTCCGCAAGGAGGGTTGGAAGCTTGCCCTACTCACGAACTGCGACCGCGACATCATCGCCCTCACGCAGCGGCGCCTCCCCGCCTCGTTCGACGCGGTGGTCACCGCGGAGGACGTGTCCGCCTACAAGCCGAGTCCCGCGCACTTTCGATTGTTCCAGTCGACGTTCGGCTCCTCGGCCGGCGCGTGGATCCACGTGGCTCAGAGTTACTTCCACGACATCAGGCCCACGCACGAGCTTGGCATCACGCGGATCTGGGTCAACCGGCAGGGCGAGAAGGACGACCCCTCGCTGGCCGACGCGGTGGTCCAGGGGCTGGCTCAGTTGCCCGAGGCGGTGGCAAGACTAAGCAAAGTCAGCTAGGTCGACCGTCGCGTGGTAGACGCGGCGCGCGGGGCCCGACTGGACCAGGTCGCGCGATCTAATACCTCGCAGAGCTGGACGTTGGTCCGCTCCGGGAAGGCCGGATGGCGCTCGAGGTGAGGCCCGAGCTCGAGGCAGCGCTTTTTCGTCACGGGCTGGCCGAAGACGACGCAGTGCGGGTTGCCGACCGAGACGAGCACCGCCTCGACGCGGCCGGCAGGCGTGTCGAGGTCGACCTGGTCGGGCTCGCCGTCAAACATCGCGGGCAGGTCGGCGGCGCGGAACGACGGGCGCCCGATGTCGAGCTCGGTCGTGATCTCGACACCGTTCCTGGACAGGACCCTTACCGGGTTGGCCCTATCGGCGGTGCGCAGAGAGAATTGCTCGCCCGCGCCGTGGACGAGGACCGCATGCGCCGCCGTGATGCGCAGGCCGTTGCCGCTCTTCTGGGCCTCGGAGCGGTCGGGGTTGAAGATCCGAACGGTCATGGCCCTGGGGTCGAAGGCGAGCAGGCCATCGGAGCCGAGGCCGAGGTGCCGGTCGCACAGCGCCGGCAGATGGGCCACGACCTCGTCGAGGGGACCCGGCAGGTCCATGAGCAGGTAGTCGTTGCCCAACGCCTGATACTTGAAGAGGTCTATTTGCGACACCGTCGCAATTGTCCGGGAATTCGCCAGGCCGACCGGGGATTGCTTAGAATTGAACGTCTAATGCGGGACCTGACCTGGCCTGCTCAGCGACTGATCCACATCCCGGCCTGCTTCTGTAGCTAGCCCCGGTCGTCTGCTCGCGCCGTAAGGGCGCGCACATTTGACCGCTTCGTTTCTCCCCCACCGTTCATTCGGTATTTGCATTTTCTGGAGGAATTGGAATTGAGCTCACAGACGCAAACCAAGGCATTGGTGACCACCGAGTGGATCGCCGGGCATGCGAAGGACTCGGGTCTTCGCGTGGTCGAGGTCGACGTCGACCCGTCGGTCTACGAGAAGGGTCACATCGAAGGTGCGGTCGGCTGGAACTGGAAGCGTGACCTCCAGGACCAGCTCGCGCGCGACATCGCGCCCAAAGAGGCGCTGGCCGAGCTGCTCGGCCGCAGCGGCATCACGCCCGACACGACGATCGTTCTCTACGGCGACAACAACAACTGGTTCGCAGCGTATGCGTACTGGGCGCTGAAGTACTACGGCCACGACAAGGTCCAGCTGGTGGACGGCGGCCGCGTCAAGTGGGAGAAGGAAGGCCGACCGTACTCGACCGACGTGGCGAGCCAACCGGCGACCAGCTACCACTTCAAGAGCTCGCCCAACGAGCACATTCGCGCGTACCGCGACCACGTGCTGGACAGGCTCGGCAAGGTGGCACTCGTCGACGTTCGCTCCCCCAAGGAGTACTCAGGCGAGCTGCTGGCGCCGGAGAACCTGCCACAGGAAGGCGCGCAGCGTGGCGGCCACATCCCGACCGCGGCGAGCATTCCCTGGGGCACCGCCGTCAACACCGAAGACGGCACGTTCAAGAGCCTGGACGAGCTGAAGGAGATCTACGGCGGCAAGGGCGTCGTGTCGAACAAGGAAGTGATCGCCTACTGCCGCATCGGCGAGCGCTCTGCCCACACATGGTTCGTGCTGCACGAGCTGCTCGGCTACCCGGACGTCAAGAACTACGACGGCTCGTGGACCGAGTGGGGCAGCTCGATCCGGGTCCCGATCGAGAAGTGAGCACCCCAGCAACTGTCGTCGACCATTCGGCGCTGAAGGTCAACCAGACCGGGATCGTGGCGACCGTGCTGGTCGCCTTTGTGGGCAGCCTCGCGTGGCGGCCTCTGCTCGTGTTGATCCCGCTGCTGGCGATCGTGCTGCTGCTGGGCACCTTCGTGCCGCAGCTTGCGTTGTTCAAGCAGTTTTACTTCCAGGTCCTGAAGCCGCGCGGCATCGTCAAGCCGCGACCCGTGCAGGACCGGCCGGAGCCGCACAACTTCGCCCAGGGATTGGGCGGAGTTTTCCTGGCGGTGGCGTCGGTCTTCTTGATCCCCGTGCCGGTCATCGGGCTTGCTCTCGCGCTTCTGGTCGCGGTGCTGGCCTTCGTCAACCTGGCGTTCGGCTACTGCGTGGGCTGTCAGATCTTCTTCCAGCTCGAGCGCAGGGGACTTCTAAGGGCGTGAGTGCGCAACTCTGGGCCTTGGCGGCGGTTGGCTTGATCGTGCTTGCCGCCGCCAGCCTGGAGAACCTGCGCTCGAGACGCGCGCGGCGGCTTGTCGCAGGTGCCACCGCAGCGCCTGCTCAGGAGCCGTACATCCTTTACTTCACTGGCGACAGCTGCACCGTCTGCCGCACGCACCAGGAGCCTGCACTGGCGCGGCTCGGCGACGTGCGCATCGACAAGGTCGACGCGGTGGCCGACCGCGCGCTGGCGGATCGGTTCCACGTCTACACGCTGCCCACGACCGTGGTCATGGCGTCCGACGGCCGCGCCCTGCACGTGAACTACGGTTACGCGCCGGCGCCCAAGCTCGAGCGACAGCTGGCCGAGGCGCGAGGAAGCGCGCTCAGCGCGGCGACCGCTTAGACCCATAAGCTGGCGGCGTGACCCGTCGCCTCGCGCTGGCCGCGTTGATTCTCTTGCTCGCGGCCGCATGCAGTGAATCCACTCCGTCGAGTCACCAACTGGTGCTGGGTGCGATCTACCCGCTGAGCGGCCCGCAGGCCCAAGGTGGAAAGCGGGAGCTTGCGGGGGTGCAGGCTGCGCTCCGGGTCTCGGGGGCCGACGTGCGATTGCAGGTGATCGACGCCACCACGCCGGAACAGGCAATTGTGGCCGTGGACAGGCTCGTGCACGACTACCACGTGCCCGCGATCCTTGGCACCTATGGCAGCACGCTTTCCGCCGCCGCGTCGGCGCGCGCCGAAGAGCTGAAGACCGTTTACTGGGAGACGGGCGCTGTCGCCGATCCGATCACGGTCCACCGGCACTACGTCTTCCGCACCGTCGCCACCGGCAGCGCGCTGGGCCGCATGGCGGTCACGTTCAGCCACGACGTGCTGCTTCCCGGCTCCCATCTGGCGTCGCCCCGCGCTGTGATCGTGCGCGTGGACGACATCTACGGCCGGTCGGTGGGTGGCGGGGAGCAGGAGCTCGCGCAGTCGATGGGCATCAACGTCGTCGACGTCATCGAGTACAGCCCGAACGTGTACGACGCGAACGTGATCGCCGCGCGTCTGGCGCAGGACCGTCCGGACTTCCTCTGGGACGTCAGCTACCTCGACGACGGCGTCGCGATCTGGAACGCAATCCTCAACAGCCACGTGACGTTGAAGGCTGCGATTGGCACCAGCTCGGCCTTCTGCATGCCTGAGTTCAGCTGGCGGCTCGGGGCCGGATCGGTGGGCGTTTACGCGGCGGACAAGCCGGACGCGGACATCAGCCAGGCGGCGCTGTCGCAATCAGGCCGAGCCCTGCTGGCACGGGCCCAGGCG
>VBFV01000141.1 GCA_005881335.1 Chloroflexota bacterium | reverse complement strand
GGACCAGCGACAACGGCAAGGGTGGGATCCCCGACTCCTGGATCATGGCCTACAACCCCGACATCGTGGTGGGGGTGTGGATCGGCAACACGGCGCCCAACGGTGGGGGCGGACTGATCCGAGCATATGGTGAAAACGTCGGGCTCACGATCATGAAGCGTTTCGTCAACGGGTTGCCGACGAGCATGCGCGCGTGGTACCAGCGTCCGCCGGGAGTCGTGCAGGGTTGCGCCGGGGACGCGCAGGATCCATTCCTCCAGGGCGCATGCACCGCGACGCCAAGTGCGTCTGCGTCGCCCAGCGCGTCTCCTAGCGGAAGCCCCTTGCCAGTGCCTTCCGTACTGCCGTCGATCCTTCCTTCAGCCTCAGCCTCCGCGTCGCCTTCGGCGTCGCCTTCGGCCTCGCCTGCCGCCAGCCCACCTGCCGCCAGCCCGCCGGCCGCGGGGCCGCAACCTTCTCCGAGCTGATGCTGGCCATGAGAAATCCCGACCCCCCGTTCCTGGACAGCGTCGAACGCCGCCGGCCCGGCACATCGCTGCGCGCCTACGTGACGCGCACGCTGCCGCACAGCTCGACCATCGTGGTCGCCAACCGGGCGCCCCACGAACCGCGACCGGACGGCGGCTTCACGCGCGGCGCGGGAGGCGTCATCACTGCGCTGCTCACGCTCGCCGAGGTCACCGCGGGCGACTGGGTGGCGTGCGCTCGCAACGACGCCGAACGTGCACTCATCGAGGAACGCGGCACGACGTGGAAAGCGCCCCTGATCCGGGGCGAAACACGATTGCACTACGCGACGCCCACGCCCGAGCAGTACGAGCAGTACTACTCGGTCATCTCAAACCCGGTGTTGTGGTTCGTCCAGCACTACCTCTGGGACCTCGCGCACCAGCCGGTCATCAACGGCCGCATTCACCGTGCGTGGAAGAACGGCTACGTCGAGGTCAACAAACAGGTCGCGCGCAAGGTGGTCGAGGTGGCCAGGGGCCTGCCCGGGAGGCCCCTGGTGATGGTCCACGACTACCAGCTGTACCTGGTGCCGAAGCTCGTGCGCGAGCAGCTGCATGGCGCGATCATCCAGCACTTCGTCCACATCCCGTGGCCGACACCGCAGTACTGGAAAGTCCTGCCACGCGAGATGCGTGACGCCATCCTGTTCGGCCTGCTTGGCTGCGACATCGTCGGGTTCCAGACGAGCCTCGATGTGCGCAACTTCTTGATGACGTGCGAGGAGAACGCGGGGTTGGCGGTGGACGAGCGTGAGAAAGCGGTGCTCGTGGACGGACGCGTCGTCTACGCGCGGGCCTACCCGATCTCGATCGACGTGGCGGGCACGACGCGGCTCTCCTACTCGCACGGCGTCATGGTGGAGGAGAGAAAGCTGCGCGACTGGCGGCCCCAGCACCTCATCGTGCGCATCGACCGTACAGACCCCTCGAAGAACATCATCCGCGGCTTTCTCGCCTACGAGAAGCTGCTCGCGCACCATCCCGAGCTGAAAGGCCGGGTGCAGTTCTGGGCGTTCTTGCAGCCGTCGCGTCAGGACGTCGCCGTCTATCGGAACTATGTGCGCAAGGTCCGGCAGACAGTGCTGCGCATCAACGCCCAGTACGGAGCGCAGGGTTGGCAGCCGATCCGGCTTGAGCTGGGCGAGAGCGTACGCAAGGCGATGGCCGCGATGCGCAACTTCGACGCCCTCGTCGTCAACTCGGTGTACGACGGACTCAACCTCGTGGCGAAAGAGGGCGCGCTGGTGAATCGCTCCGACGGGGTGATCGTGCTGTCCGAGAACGTGGGAGCCCATGAGGAGCTGCACCAGCACGTGCTGTCGGTCAACCCTTTCGACATCGAGGCGACCGCGAACGCCATGCATCAGGCGATCGTGATGGGGGTCGAGGAGAAGCGTCGCCGCAACGAGGGGGCCCGCGAGGTGGTGCGGACGAACGACATCGCGCGCTGGATCACGCGCCAGGTCCAGGACATCCGGGACCTGGCCGCCGCGCCCGGGCTGAGGGCCGGCTAGAAGCCTCTAGGGCGGAGACCGCCGGACCGCTTGGACACCGTCACGTTGCGGTAGAAGACGATCTCGACGAAACGAGCGATGGCCCATGCGAGCAGGGCATAGACCAGGATCGCCACCACCACCGACATCTCGAGCAGCGACTGCTCGTTGCCGATGGTCGGCAGGAGATTCTTGAACGGGCCCAGGAAGACGTTTGTCACGGCGTAGATCCAGCTCGCGAAAGCGGCGTGGGGGTTGGCCCCCAGCAGCTTGAGCACGAGGCGGATGACCAGCAGTCCGTCGATCACGCCGAACGCGAGATAGACGAGCTGCACCGCGCGCCAGCCGGGGTTGAACGTGCTGACCACCTCCGCCTGGCTGGGCGGCACTCCCGGATCCTCGCTCACGACCCGGTGCTCGTGGACTTGCCCGGTCGCCGGATCGCGTTCGATGTCAGTGTCCCTTCGTTCCATTGCGTCTTAACTCCCCTTGACCTGTGTAAAAACGATGAACGGGCATCAAAGAAAACGCCCGGGCGGTTGGTGCCACCCGGGCGCGTCAGGGGAGGTATTGAGCTCAGTTACGGATCAGGTCGGGTACCACAGGGCGAGGTTGGAGAGGGCTTCGTCCTGGTCGACCTCGAGTCGGGGGTTGGTGCCGAGCACGTACTGCCACGCCGTCGCGTTGCCAGCGCAGCCGGTGTCGTCCGGGCCAAAGTTCGGGGCTCCGGATTTCGAGAAATTGCCCAGCAGGGATGGCTCGAACGACCATAGGTCGGACCCGATGGCGATGGTGGGCAGCCGGCTGACCGCGGCGCACCACGCTGAAGCGAACTCGGTCCCGGCCGTGCCGTTGCCGTAGAAACCCGGAATGTAGCCGGCCTGGCGAATCCCCTCGAACCAGCCTTCTATAAAGCCGCTGTCGACGTTGGCGGCTCCGGGGCAGTAGGGACCATAGGGCTCGATGTCGATCACGAGCACTCGACCCTTGGGGATGCCCAATCCGTCCGCCGCTGAAGCGGCCTCGACGGCGTAGCCGTGTCCGGTTGCATAGGACGACACGTTCGAGCAGTCGTAGTCGTTGTAAATCGGAAGGATGCCCATATGTTGCTGCGCCGCAAGCGAGATCTCGGCGGCGCTGATTCCCGGACAAACGGTGTTCGTCAGGTAGCGACCCCAGAAGTCGGGCGCCCCGAGGGCGCCGGCGACCGCCGGGTAAAGCTCCTGGCCTGTCGGATCCCCTGTGAAGGCTTTGCATGAGTCGACGCCCCACAGCAAGTGCGTGGGCTGGACGGTGGCCGATTTGGCCTGGACGTCGACCAGGCCGGAGGTGACCGCTGCCGTCGGAGTCTGGAAGACCTTTCCGATCAACGTTGGGTTTGCAACCGGCGGCGAGCCGATCATCGCCGTGTACGCGGGCGTCTCCGCGCTCATCACCGCCCGCGCGGTGCAGGTGACGCCTGTCTTGCAGGGCTGCTCGACCAAGCGTCCCTGCTGGTCATAGATTGCGACGACCCATGGGGTCGGACCGAGGTCGGTGTTGGTCGTCGCCTTGAGGTATACGGTTCCGCCTGATTTGGGTCCGATGGAAGTGGCCGAAAGGCTGACTCCCAGCCAGGTGACGTGGACGGGGCTCGACAGCGCCTCTGGCGCGCCGGTGACGTGAGCGACGATCTCGTGAGTCGACCCGGCGGCCTGCTTCATCGTCGTCGTGCACACAGTGCCGCGGCTGCAGTATGTGAGGCGCGAACCTGCGGTGCGGTCGACGATTTCCAGCTGGCGGTTTGACTGTTGGACATCGATGGTCGAAGTCGCGGTGAGGGTGACGCTTTGACCCTGTCCCGCGAAGTTGCGGCTCACAGAGAGCCCGCTGCTCAGCCAACCGACGCTGACGCGGTTAGACGAAAGCGCGATCGTGCCGCTGGGGATCTGAGTCGTGGGTGGGGTCACGAAGGCGACGAAGTTGTGAACGCCGGACGCAGCTGCGTACGAGACTGTGCACTGGCTGCCGCGGGGACACGCCGCGACGAGCGCGTGGGAGGTCTCGTCGAAGACCTCGATCGCGAGGTTGGTTCCGCTCACGCTCGAGCTCGCTGTTGCGGACAGGGTCGCTTGCAGTCCCGCGGCCAGCGTCTCGCTGTCGGCCCTCAACGCAACGCGAGTCGGCCCCTGGGGGCCGAATTGCGCCATGGGCACGCTCGGCATGACCGCCGGGCTGGGCTCGGCTCCGCCGCTTCTGGCGGCCATCGGCGGCAGCGGCGTGTCGCTGCAGGCCGCAGACGTCGTCGGCACGGGCTTGTCCGGGATCGGGGCGCACGCCGCCTGCCCGTCGGGGAGCATGGGAATGCCTGGCGCGGCATCGCCCGCAGACATCGTGGTTTCGCATGCGGCGGCGGGGCCGGAGTCGAGGCATTGGTGCCGCCCCGCGGGGAGGCTCAGCTCAGAGTCGTCGGACGGCGCCGTGGTCGCGCAACCAGACTCAGGCTCGCAGGCCGACCGCGCGGCCTGGAGCGCGGGCACGGACAGCACGGCCGGGGCGGCGGCGACCGAGACGACGCTGAGCTGATTCGCGACGGCGAAGAAAGCAAGGGCGAGATGTGCTCTTGGGCGCGATCGGAAATGGGAGAGAAGCTGTCGAAGTGAGTGCAATGAGACCCCCGTTCGGCGCGCACCCACCAACAGGTGGCGCTGGATGACGGGGGCAACCTACGGGTGGCCTGCCAGTGCACCCACGGCATGAGGGTTAAATAGGTTCAAGCGATGTGAATTGGCTTGAAAATGGACCAAAACCCCGCATTTTGGCCCGGAGATCGCCACCGCAGGCGGCAAGAAGACGAAGCAGCCCGGGGTAGGGGACTGCTTCTGCTAGTTAAACGTCGCTTCGACCTGGGCTAACCGAGGTCGGGCTCCAGCCTGGCTCCGCCGACGCCGCGAGCATCTTCGCTATGGGGGTCGGCTCAGCGCGAGTCTGATCCTCGTGGCCGGCGGATCCGGGCTAGGGGCTGGCGTGGACTGCGCCCAGGACGTTTCCATACATCAAGCCGAGGGCGAGCAGCCCGAGCAGGGATAGGAGGACGAGCACGAAGGTGCGGGCATACGTGTCGACGAGCCAGGACTCTTGGCTCGTGTCCGAGTCCGCGACGTTCCACCGCCGTCGGTAGAGGCCGGCGCGGATCGCAAGCCCGATCGTCACCCCGAGGATGATCAGAAGTACTGCCATCGGTATCAGCCAAAATCGATGAGTCGAGGGCGTGGACGCCGAGCGGGTCAGCGTCCGCGCCATCCAGACAACGCGCCGGGAGCCGAATGTGAACAATTCGCCGGGACTTCATTAAGGACGCGCGGCCCGGGCGTTCCCCAATACTCCCCCCGGCGGGCGCGTTCTTTAAGGCGTGGAAGTGCCGCTGCTTCTCCAGTTCTCGATCGCCCTCTTCATGGGCATGGTCGCGGCCACGTTTGTGCCGCCGGTTAGGCGATCGATCCCCAGGTCGGTCGAGGTCTTCCTCTGGATCGCCCTCGTCACCGCGTGCGTACTCGGCGTGATGAGCATCACCGACCCGGCCGCACGTGAGCTCAGTGCGTCGGCCGCGTGGGCAGCCGACCAGATCGTGAGCACGCTCATAGGGCTGATGTTCGGCGGTGTTAGCGCATGGGTCTCGGAACACAGGTTTTCGATCGCGAGCTGGCTGATCATGATCGCGGGCGCGGACATCTTCGCCCTCATGTTCATCAGCTCCTGGCGGAACTCCCGCGCCTGGCGGCCGCGCGTCCGGCTTCGCGAGTGGATGGAGCTGCCCGTGCCGGCGCCCGTGCCGGCGCGGAGCGTCGCCTTGATGGACCCGACCGCAGACGTCAACCGCAGGCTTGCGGCCGCGAGTGCCGTCGTGGGATCGGCCGTGCTGACGAAGATGGTCGACGCGTCAATCTGGTTTCGCGATGTGATGCTGCCGCGCGAAGCGCGTCGCCTCGCCAAGGCGGCAGAGGCCGGTAAGCTCGACTCGCGTACTCGGCTGGAGTCGCTTCGCGAAGCCAGCGCGCATCTGCAGTATGCGGCGCGCGCCTGGTACGCGGCCGCCGGCGAGCCGGCGATCAACGGCATCGCCATCAAGGCGACCGGTGCGGCGCGAGCGGCTCAGCGCAGCCTCCGGCCGGCCAGGTTTCGGGCCGGCCAGGTCATCGACATTCAGGCGCTCCTGAGCGCGCAGTCCATCGGATGGTACGGGCCTCTGAGCGCCGGACCCATCGAGCCCCCTCAGGGAGAACAAGATGTCACTCAGCCGCCGGAATCAGACCGTCTGGCCTCGTAGGCCAAACGGCGTGCGGCGGCGCGCCAGCGCGTCGGAGGTTCTCACCAAGGGCAGGGTTGCGCGACCGGCCGGCTGGATGGTGCGGCTCGTCGTGCTGCTGGTGATCGCGATTCCGAGCTTGATCATCACTTCCCCCGGCTACATCGCCTTTGCGGACAAGCTACCGGATCCGACTCAGGTGACCTCCACCGTGCCCGAGGACACGCTGATCTATGCGGCGGACAACAAAACCCTGCTCGCGGACCTACATCCGCCTGGTTACCAGAACTACTACGAGCCGCTTTCCGAAATGGGCACGCTCCTGCCTGAGGCGGTCATCTCGATCGAAGACCATAACTTCTACCAGGAGCCCGGCATCGACCCCCAAGGCATCGTGCGCGCGTCGATGGTCGACTGGCAGTCGCGTTCGACCGCGCAGGGGGCTTCAACCATCACACAACAGCTCGTCAAGCTCCGCCTCGTCGGCAACGAGGCGTCCCTTGACCGGAAGGTGCGCGAGGCCTTGCTCGCCTTCCAGATCGAGCGCCGCTACACGAAGGCGCAGATCCTGGAGTGGTACCTGAACAGCGTGTTCTTCGCGAACACCGCGTGGGGCACCGCCGCCGCCTCGAAGATCTACTTTCACAAGCAGACCAAGGATCTCGACCTGGCGCAGGCTTCGATGCTGGCCGGGGTGATTCGAGGACCGACGCTCTACAACCCGCTCATCAACTGGACCTCGGCGAAGCAGAGGCAGAAGACAGTGCTGGACGCGATGATCCGCGATGGCAAGATCACCGCGAGCGAGGCGGCCACTGCATTCGCAGAGGACATCGCGCCGCCCGCGCACATGTTCATGCCGGAAAACCACGTGGTGGCGCCGGCGTTCGTCCGCTACGTGACAGGCTTGCTCGTCAACAAGTACGGCTCGGACGTCACCTATACCGGTGGATTGCGCGTCGTCACGACACTCAACCCAAAGCTGCAGGAACTAGGGCAGGCGGACGTGACCTCGTACATCAATTCGATCCGATATCGCAACGTGACGCAGGGCGCGCTCGTCGCGCTCGATCCGACCACCGGGGCGATCGTCGCGATGGTCGGATCGGCGAATCCCGGCGGCTACGGTGGGCAATACAACCTGGCGGTGTGGCCGCCGCGCAACCCCGGTTCGTCGATGAAGATCTTCACGTATACGGCTGCGATCAACAGCGGCAAGTACACGATGACGACGCCGATTGCCGACAGCCGCTTCGTTTATCGGGATCCCGTCTCCGGCGAGGCGTATTCGCCCGTGAACTACGACGGCCGCACGCACGGCACGTGCCAGCTGCAGGCCTGCATGGGCAACTCGCTCAACATCCCGGCGGTCAAAGTAGAGCTCGGCATCGGTGTGTCCTCGGTGGTCGAGATGGCTCGTGCGATGGGAGCGCCCCCCTACCAGCTCCATGGGACCGACGCGAACGGATTCCCCAACTACACGACCGACGACCCAGTCAACACGTACGGCCCGTCGTTAACGCTGGGCGGCTACGGCGAGACTCCGCTGCAGATGGCGACCGGCGCCTCAGTCCTGGCGACTCAAGGCGTTCTGCGTGAGCCGTATGCCATCGAATTGATCACCCGCGGTGGTCAGCCGGTCTACCTGCACGCGTTGGACCCCGGAAAGCGCGTCCTGGATGCTCGGGTCGCATACATCATGCAGGCGATCATGTCCAACGACAACAACCGGGCGATGATCTTCGGCCGCAACTCGCTGCTCACGTTGCGCGGACGGCACGTTGGCGTTAAGACCGGAACGTCGGACTCATTCGCCGACGCGTGGACGGTCGGTTACACGCCTCATCTCGTGACGGCCGTCTGGGGCGGCAACGCCGACTGGCGCGTGAAGATGACAAAGAACTCGGACAGTTACTTCGTGGCCGCGCCGATCTGGCACAACTTCATGCAGGAGGCGCTCGATGCGATGGGCCAGGGCGACGAGTGGTATGCCGAGCCTGCCGGCCTCGTCCACGCGACGTGCAAAGGCCAGACCGCCTACTACATGCCGGGCACGCACTGCTGAGCCCGCAACAGACATGCAAGCCCGCTTCGACAAGCACGGCAAGCGGCTCCCGGACACCGGTCACGGTTGCGGCTGCCAGCTCTGCGCCAACACCAACGCCCCTCGCTATGAGCGGAGGGACGATCAACTGGAGCCGAGGCGGGCATGGAGCCCCTTCCGCAGGCGCCTCGTGCGATTGATGAAGCGGATGCGGCCCGCTACGCGACCGCAGCCGGTCTGACCCCTGGCGGCGCCGCTCTGAAATGAAGAGAGCCTGGTCTCCAGGCCAGGCCCTTCAGGTCGGTGTTCTTTCCTGGGCCGGGTCAGTCGGCGATTGCGTAGCCGCGCTCGGCCGATTCCTCGATCAGCGCCTGCGGGCCGTACGAGTGCTTGAGCATGACGCGCAACCGTTCCTTCGCGACCGCCAGCCTCGAGGCGACGGTGCGCTCGGGAATGCCTAGCGCCTGCGCTATGGCCCGGTTGGTGTAGCCGTGATAGTGGCGGAGCACGATGGCGGCCGCCTGTTTCGGCGGCAGCTTGGCCAGCGCCATGGCGAGGTCGCGGTGCTCGACGACCTCCTGCGGGTCGGGAGCCAGTCCAGGGCGGCCCAGCCGGCGGATGACCTCGCCGACCTCGCGCAGCCGCATCTTGCGCTGGTATGAGACCGCCGCGTTGATCGCGATCCGGTGCACCCACGCCTCGGCGGGCGCGATCGGCTGCCAGGCCGACCATTTCTTGAAAGCACGTTCGAATGCATCCTGAGCGCAGTCCTCCGCCGCGGCCCGGTCGCCCAGCATCGCCGTCAGAGTGCCGAGAATCTTTCCGTACGAAGCTTGATAAAGTCGCTCGAAGTCAGCTTCGTTGCCTGCTCGATACGCGTTCGCAGGTTCAGCGGCTCCGCCGGCGGTCCCCGCAGAGATCGGCTCCGCCATAGTCAATCCTTCACCCCCCGTGAGTTCGGTGAGGGCTCTCACCTGGCCCCTACTCTCGCTCATGAACCTGCGGCCGGTCGCCGTACGGTTGGGCGGATTTTGACTCACGCAGTTGCAGTAGCAGGTGTCTGGATGCCCCGCAACGTTTCTACAAAGGATGAACCCAGGGGCGGAGCCGGGCGGAAGCCACGCGATCGACGTGCTCGGGACGCTGGCGAGCGGCCTGGGCGTCGATTCCCGAGAGAGCGGACGTAAGGCGCTCGAGGTCGTTCGCGCGAGGTCTCCGGAGCTGATTGCACTCGGCGAACAAACGGGCGAGGACCTCGTCACGACCTCGGCCGGCTTCATCGAGATGATGCTGTCCGCCCTCCGCACCGACCTCGAGCCACCCTGGCTTGAGTACGCGGATCGATCCCGCGATTACGGACGCTTGCGGGCCGCGCAGGGCCTGCCCTTGGAAGCGCTCATCGATATGCTGGCCGTATATCGGCGTGTCACCATCGAGCTGCTGTCCCGTCCGATCCAGGGCAAGCCGCACTACGACGAGATCATCGCGCTAGCGCAGAGCCGGATCGAGGATGTGACCGAGCGACTCACCGCGGCGATCGCTCGCGGTTATCTCGACTACATCGATGAAGAGCACCGCGCGCGCGAAATTGAGATGTACGGTCTGGCGTCGATCGTCACCGCAATGGGTCGTTCGCTCGACCTGAATGAAACCGCCGAGGTCGCGCTCGTCGAATCGCTGGCTGCGCTGCGGCTCAGCACTGGCGGCCTATGGCTGCGAGAACGGTCGTCATACAAGCTCGTGCACACGGTCGGCCTCGACCAGGATCAGCTCGATGACTTCGCCCGTCAGGTCGGACCACACGTGAAAGCGGCCGCCTCTGCCGTCGGGAGGGCGGAATCCCAAGTCGATCGCGTCTCGGGCCTGGAATGGAATGCACTGCGCGCACAGCTTCGCGTCCGAGGTAGGACGGTCGGCATGATGACGGTCGGAACGATCGTTGATCGATTGTTCAGCGCCGGCGATCTGCTGTTCATGGCGGCGGTCGCCGACCAGGTCGCAATCGCAATCGATCGGGCGCGTCAGTTCGCCAATGAAGCGCGGACCGACCATCTCACCGGGCTCGCCAACCGCCGCGAGTTCGAGCGCGTGATGGAGCGCGAGGTTGCCCTCGCCGAGCGGCACAGCCGCCGCCTATCGCTGATGATGATCGACCTCGACAACCTGAAGCGGATCAACGATCGTCTTGGGCACAGCGCGGGCGACGCGGCGCTGAGGCTCGTCGCACAGCAGCTCCAGCGTGTGGTCCGCGCGTCAGACGTCTGCGCGCGCGTCGGCGGCGACGAGTTCGCGGTCGCGATGCCGGAGACCGATATCGATCGGGCGCGAGACGTTGCGATTCGCCTGCGCCGCGCCGTCGATCACGCAGCACTCAGCATGCGGCCCGCGGGTCAGGTGGACGTCAGCGTGGGGATTTCGGCGTGGCGGGCGGGACAGGACTGGCAGGCGGTGTACCAGGCGGCGGACAGTGACCTTTACGAAGACAAGAGGCGACGCAAGACGGTGAGGCGCTGGCAGCAGGAGGACCGACCCGCACCGGAGATCAGGATCCTGGGCCGGACAGGCAGCCGACGCCGAGTCTCAGGAGCCTAACGGTATGAGAGGGAACCCAAATGGTTCTCTCTCATCGCGCGTGCGGCTTCGCCGCAGGCGCTGCTCTCTTTCCGGTATACGGTTGGGATTTGTCTAAGTAGCCACTCGAAGCTACGCCTGGGCGACGTTTGTGGCCTGTGCGTTGCGGCCGGAGCACGTCCGGCCGCCAGGGTGATGTCGGTGAAAGGCTGCGCTTCTAATTACTCCACGAGGGCTAGTTCCGCCTCCACCTCGCGCCGGCTGTTCAGCAGCTGCGCGATGCCGCGCGGCGTGAAGAGCGAACCACCCTCGGCGACCGTGCGGATCGCGTCGACGACGTCCTGCGCGGCACGCGACTTGTGAATGAACGCGCTGGCGCCCGCCTCGAGCGCGGCGAAGCGCGCCGCGTCGGTGTCCTCCCTGGTGAGGAAGATGAGCTTGGTCTCGGGGCGGAGCTGCCGGATCCCGGATGCCGCGTCGGCGCCGGTTCCGTCGGTGAGCCGGAAGTCGACGAGCACCAGGTCGGGCTTCAGCTCGGCCGCGCGCGTGAGCGATTCCGCCACGGAGCCCGCGTGGCCGACCACCTTCATGTCCTTCTGATCGTTGATCAGCGCGGCCAGGCCCTCGGCCACCACCTGGTGGTCCTCGACGACCAGGACCCGCGTGGGCTCGTTCTTCACGCCCTAAACCTTAGATTCCGAGAGGGGGAGCCAGAACTCAACAGTCGTACCGAGCCCCGGCTCGCTGTGAATCTTGTTCCAGCCGCCGGCGAGCAGCGCGCGTTCGTTGAGGGCGAGAAGCCCGAGATGACCCGGCAAGCGATCGCGGTCCGCGATCACGAATCCACGACCGTTGTCCTCCACCACGCCGTGCATGCCACCATCCGCCACTCGCAATGAAAGCCGGACTCGCGTCGCGGAGGAGTGTTTCTCGATGTTGGCCATCGCCTCCGTGAGCTGGCGGAACAGCATCGAGCGGAACTCGTAGGACAGATCGTCGGGCACGTCGAGCTCGACCTCGACCTCGGCGCCTGTCAGTGACTTCAACATCCGGATGCGCTCGCGGATGGTCTCAATGAAACCTCCAGGCACCTCGAGCGCGGGCGGTCGGACCTCGAACAGCAATCGGCGCAGCGCCTCTTCGGTCTGCGCGAGAAGGGATTGCGCCTCCGCCACCACCTCCGTGCTGTCGCCGTTCGAGTCGTGCAGACGCTGAAGCTGGATCTCGGCGGCTGTGAGCTTCTGGAGCGCGTCGTCGTGCAGGTCGCCGGCAAATCTCTTGCGTGCCTTGTCGACCGCGGTCGATACGTTCTTCAACAAGACCTGGCGCGCAGCGTCAACTTTCTGGAGCCTCTCAGCAGTCTTCTTCAGGTCGGTCTCGACGTACTTGAGCTGCCAGACCAGTCCCGCCGCGAGGCCGGCCTTATGCAGCACCCACGCATCCTCGCGCGAAAAGCCTTCTGTCCGGCGCGAGTCATACGCGGCGACGAGGCCGAGGCGCTGGTCGCCGGCACGCCAAGGCACGGCGATCGCGTTCGCCACATTGAGAGCGTCGAGCACGTACTCGAAGTCACCCGAGTCATCCGACCGCGAGGCTCGGAACATGAGGTCGTGGAAGACGACGCGACTCGCGAGGTCGTCCCGGTCGGCGCTGCAAGGCGTGGGGGTGAGCCTGGCCAGAAACGCATCATCGATGCCATGCGCGCCCGCGATCGGCACCAGCATTCCTTCGTCGGTGAGCTGCCAGAACAGCACGCGCCGTGCCACCACCAGCTCGGCGATGCTGCGGGTCAGCCGGCGGTAGAAGTCCGGCAGTCCGTGCCCGGTGCGCGCGTGGCGCGAGATCGCGAGCATCGCATCGACCGAGGCCATATGGGCCTGCTCGACGCGCTCGGCGCTCCTGGCCCGCTCGTCGTTGATGAGCCTCTGCTTTTCGCTGCGATCCAGGTCCGCGCGCAGGTTGACCAGCGTGTCGACCATCTCCTTGCGTCGCTCCGCGAGCCGGCCGATCGCGAGAGCCGACGCGACGTGGTTGGCGAAGATCGCGAACATGCGCTGCTGCACGGCGGTGTAACCGCTTGGACTTGCGACGCCGAACGTGCCGATCGTCTCGCCGGCCGCACGCAGGGGTTGCGCGCAGGTCGACCGGATGGCGGGCGACGCGGTGCCGCTCACGCCGCTCCAGGTGGCGGTAGGCATCGGCCCCGAGAAGCCTGCCGCTGCCGCAAAGATCCTTTCGATCTCATCGTCCGGCAGCCGCTCCAGCGGGTCGCTAGCCATCGAGTAGACGCGTTTGTCTTCGCCGCCTTCGTCTTGGAGGGCGAGGAACGCAACGGACGACCTGGTCAGGGACAGGGCGATGCGCAACGCAGCTTCCGCGATCTCGGGCACCGTCTTGAATCGAGCAAGCTCGGCGGACGCGGCCTGAAACGCTTCCAGGACGTCGCCGTATCCCGCCTCTAGGCCGACAGTTTCCAGGTCACTCCCCCCTTTGTGTGCCCGCACACGCCTAAACAGGAGTTTACTTCCATCGTCCACCGGCAAGCGGAACATCTTCACCGTGTACGCGCGCGTACTGGTTCCCGACGAGGCGTTGATGAGGTGAAGGGGCGCTTGCTGGTTGCTTCAGTAAGGCGCCTCCTCTGATCGGACGAAGGGGTGTGGGATGCAGGCTTCGGTTCGGCGGTACTCGGCGATTCGGCGGCGTTCTCTAATCGCGATGGTTGCTCGTCGAGCGCTCTTCAAAGTCAACGGTTCGGCGAGCAGCGTCCTGGTCAAGCCTTTCGTGGTCATGGCGGCGCGATTCCTCGGCCCCGGCCGAACCCGACTGCGACTGGTCAAGCTGGCCCACAACCTCGACTCCAACGGCGCTGTCGCCAAACCCGGCCGGAGCGGTTACGATGAAAACCAGGCGGCTGTTCACACCAGCAGACGGGCGGCGTAGGCTGGTTTTAGGGGCGTTTCGGAGGGTCGTTGGGAGCCGGTCGACGGGCCGGCCGCCGAAAACTCTGGGGGTCACGGGTACTCCTGTTGTGGGAGGCGTTTCTGCTACAGATGAACGACTTCGACAAGTTCCTGGAGCTGAAGCTGCGGCAGATGCTCGACCCGGTGGTCGGGAGCCCGCCCCCCGCGCGAAGGGGGCGCCTCCGACGGCCCCAGAGGCCGATCCTGGCCACTGAGACGGCCACGATCGAGCTTCCGGCGGAATCGATTCCCGCGGTCGAGCCGATAGCGGTGACCGTCCCGGTCGCCGCCGTGCACCAGCTCTAAAACAAGAACCCCTTCCTTCCTCTCGCGAGGCCGGGTCGCAAGACCCGGCCTCTTTTTGCGCCCGGCGGCCAACCCCTGGCGAAAGGTAGTGTTTGGCGCACCGTGAGATCGCGCACCTCATCGATCCCGTTCCAGGTCAACCGCGTGCGGCGCCGCGTGCCGGCCCTCGAGCGCGAGCGACTGCTGGCGAACCCTGGTTTCGGCCGCCTCTTTACCGAGCACATGGTCCGCATCCCCTGGGACGCCGACCGCGGGTGGCACGACGCCGAGCTGACGGCGTACGCCCCGCTTTCTCTCGACCCCGGCACCTCGGTCCTCCACTACGCCCAGGCGGTCTTTGAAGGCCTGAAGGCTTTTCGCCAGTCAGATGGAGGCGTGGCAGCCTTCCGCCCCGACTCCCACGCCGCGCGCTTTCGCCGTTCGGCCAGGCGGCTTGCGCTGCCCGAGCTGCCGGAGGAGACGTTCCTCGAGGCGATCGACCTTTTGCTCGAGGCGGATCACCAGTGGGTGCCGTCGGCGGCCGAGCACAGCCTGTACCTCCGCCCGCTCATGTACGCGAGCGAGGTGACGCTTTCCGTTCACCCCGCCGACCAGGTGACCTTCCTTCTGATCGCCTCGCCGTCCGGACCCTACTTCCCTCGCGGGGTCAAGCCGGTCACGGTCTGGTTGAGCGAGGACTTCAGCCGGGCGGCGCCGGGCGGCACAGGCGCCGCGAAGACCGGCGGCAACTACGCCGGCGGTCTTCTCGCCCAGGCGCAGGCGGCCGAGCACGGCTGCGACCAGGTCGTCTGGCTCGACTCGCAGGAGCACCGGTGGGTGGAGGAGATGGGCGGCATGAACCTGTGCTTCGTGTTCGGCCGCGGCCCCGATGCTCGCCTGATGACCCCGGCCCTGACCGGAACGCTGCTTCCTGGGATCACCCGAGATTCGCTGCTGACGCTTGGGCGCGACCTTGGTTACGAAACCGAAGAAGGACGGATCAGCGTCGACGAGTGGCGTGCCGGATGCGAGGACGGGTCGCTAAGCGAAGTATTCGCGTGCGGCACAGCCGCGGTGATCACGCCAGTGGCGGCGGTGAAATCGGTGCACGCCTCGTGGACGGTAGGCGATGGGGGTCCAGGCGATGTCAGCATGCGATTGCGGCAGGCCCTCGTCGACATCCAGCGTGGCGCAGCCCCCGATCCGCACGGCTGGCTGCACCACGCCCGCGTATCGTCTGCAACGTAGATGGCGCGCGCGGTCATCGTCGGCGGCGGGGGAGCGGGAGACGCGACGGCGTTTGCTCTGCGCAAGCGCGGTTTCGATGGCGAGGTCGTCGTCATCAGTGCCGACGACGACCGTCCTTACGACCGCCCCTACCTATCGAAAGAGTTTCTCCGTGGCGAGATCGACGCGCCCAAGGTTTTCCTCCACGACGAGGCTGAATATGCCAAGGAACGGATCGAGCTGCGCCTCGACCAGCGTGTCACGGGTGGGTCGCTGAGTGAGCGCAAGGTCAACCTGGCCGGCGGGGGCGATGTTGGGTTCGACTTCCTGGTCCTGGGCCTCGGTGGCACGCCACGGCGCCTGCCAGAGGTTCCGACGGCGCAAAACGTGCTCACGCTGCGGTCATTGCGAGACAGCCGGGCCTTGCGCGAAGCACTGGACCGTGCCTCGCGGCTATTGCTGATTGGTGCCGGCTTCATCGGGGCCGAGGTGGCGGCGTCGGCGCGCAAGCTCGGCAAGGATGTTTTGATCGTCGAGGCGCTGCCGGTGCCGCTGCAGCGAGCGCTTGGCCGAGAAGTCGGCGAGATTTACGCGCGCATCCACCGCGATAGAGGCGTCGACGTCCGCACGGGCGCGAGAGTCGATCGCTGGCACACCGAGGGCGATCGCGTAACCGGCGTGTCGATCTCCGACGGGACCGATGAGGACGTCGACCTTGTGCTGGTCGCGGTCGGCATCGAGCCGAACCTCGACCTCCCCAAGGCGCTTGGCCTGGCCCTCGAAGGTGGCGGTGTTCGAGTCGACGAGGGACTGCGCGCGGCTGAGAATGTCTATGTCGGCGGCGACATCGCGCTGCACCAGCATCCGGTCTTGGGCAGGTCGATCCGCGTCGAGCACTGGGAGGTTGCCAAGGGCCACGGACGCGGGATCGCCGCCTCCATCGCCGGGGGCCATGCACCATATTCGAAACTTCCGTACTTCTGGTCCGACCAGTACGACGTGAGCCTGGAATACCGCGGCCACGCCTCCGGCGATGACACGGCGGTTTGGCGTGGCGACCGCGAAGCGTTGACCTTCTCGGTCTTTTACCTTCGCGAGGGCATCGTTCAAGGCGTCCTGTCGATGAACGACGCGAAGACCAACGAGCTCGGCGGGAAGCTGATCGAGAGCCGGCGACCGGTCGATCCCTCCGCGCTCCAGCTGGCGGACCTGGCCGAGCTGGTGGGAAGCCCAGCGAGCTAATCGGATCAGGCGACCGGCTGGTTCTCCTCGGGCAGGAGCCACGGCAGCGCCTCCGACAGCGGGCGCAGCAGGGTCTTGGCCTGCTCCGGGCTGATCAGGTTGCCGGCGACCAGGCCAAGCGCGGCCATGAACGCCGCGTCCTCAGCTTTGTGGCCGACCTCGCCGTGCTCCGCCTTCCAGCTGACGAGCGCCTGGCCCGATTCGGTCAGTCCGAACAGGTTGCGGCGGACCTCGTCCCAGGCCGGGCCTCGATCGGCCTTCTCGATCTCGTGGAGGGCCGCTTTCTCGGCCTCGTGGATCCCCTGCAGGCCCTGCAACCGCGCGTGGCGGTCCCAGCCCTGAGCGGCGCGCTCGACGCCAGCGGGCGAAAGGATGCGGATGTCGTCCATCAGACGGGACAACGTCCGTTGATGCTCAGGGAACCCATATCCCTCTGCGTCCACGCTCACGGCGCCTAGCCTATCGGACTTAGCCTGGATCCACCGATCCGCCGCGGGCAGCTTCGCTACTGGGGCGGCTCATCCGGGCGTTGCCGCTGCGCTCCGGTCCTCACGCACCCACAGGTGCGCTCCGGTCCGGTGCTCGCGGCGCCTTCGGCTGAGCTCGCCCCAGCGCGAATCTGCTCCGCGGGGGCCGGTGGATCCAGGCTTTAACGCAACCAGGCCGGGACCCAGCCGAAGCGGCCGAGCGCCACCGGACCCGGTCCAGACACGATGATCTGAGCGTTGGCCAGCACCGCAAGGTAGTAGAGCCACCGAAACCCGTCGTCGTTGGCGAGAAACGCGACGGTGAGCGCCAGGTTGGCGGCGAGCAGAAATCCCAACACCCCCGCCCAGCGCGTGGCGAGACCGAGGATCAACAGCACCGCGACGAGCGTCTCGCCGGCCGCCTGTGCGAAGGCGAAGGGAAGCCAGTTCGGAGCTACCACCGAGACGAGGAGTTCGTGCAGACCGGGGATCGGGTTGACCCGCCCGGTGGACTCGATCAACGATTTCATCCAGCCGACGCCCTGCCACTTCTGACTCGCAAAGTAAAGCCAGTACAGGCCAACGACAATACGAAAAAGGCTTGGCCAGACCTGCTGCACGGCGGTCATCGTAGTTACTTCATCAAGCGCAGCACCGGGTCGGTCGCGAGCTGGAACGCCCTTGCCGCAAGCCGCATGTGGATGCGGTTGAGCCGGTGTTGGATCGCACCCTTCAGGATCGCCGCGCGGAGCTTGTTTTCGGAGAAGTCGGTGTTGAAGAGCAGGCGATTGTGCCTCACCTTGTGCCACTCGCCATGGAGACGCCGCTCCCGCACCCGCTCGTAAAAGCCGGTGCCTGGAAGCGGGTAGGCGATGGTGTAGCTGACGTAATCGAGTGGCAGGCTGCTCGAGAAGTTGACGCTGCGGATCAACGAGTCGGTGGTCTCGCCGATGTAGCCGACCATGAAAAAGCCCGCGGCCTTGATCCCCGCTGCGACGCAGGCTTCCACAGCGGCGCGAGCTCCCTCTGGAGTGATCCCCTTCTTCATCTCCTTCAGCACGCGCTCGTCCCCGGACTCGATGCCGAAGAAGATGCGCTTGCAGCCGGCGCGGTGCATCTGCTCGAACAGCGCGTGGTCGACGTGCGTCACGCGGCTGAGGCATTCCCAAGTCAACGGCAGGTGCGCCTCCTCGATCGCCTCGGCGAGCTCGAAGGTGCGCCTGTAGTTGAGAGTGAAAAGGTCGTCGGACATCCAGATGTGGTCGTAGCCGAGCTCTGCGATCTCGCGCATCTCGGCCACCACAGACTCGATCGGCCGCGCGCTGAACAGGTCGCCGAACACCGACTTGTGGCAAAAGTCACAGCGAAAAGGACAACCGCGCGTCGACATCAGCGGCGTCGTCGCGTCCTTCCAGTGCTTACGCCAGTAAAGGATGTAGTCGTCGTTGGGCACGTCGCCGCGATATGGCAGCGGCAGGTGCGTCATGTCCTTGCTCCGCTGCCGCGCTGTGCTCTTGACGAGCTGGCCGTCGCGCTTGAAGACGACCCCAGGGATCTCTTCGAATCGACCGTCGCCGAGGTGCTCCATGATCGAGACGATCGTCTCCTCGCCTTCGCCGACCGCGACCAGGTCGAACTGGTCGACGAACGTCTCGGGCTCGCCCGAGGGATACGGTCCGCCGACGACGGTGAGCGCCTTGCCGCGCACCTGCTCGGCCAGTGACAGCGCCTCGTCCTGCATCGTGATCATGCAGTAGATGCCGATCACGGACGGCTGGAGGCGTTCGATCTCGTCGAGCACCTCGCGCCGCTCGAGGAACGTGTGGTCGATGTGCCTCACGGTGTATCCGGCCTGCCGAAGCGAGGCGCTGAGATACATCAGGCCGAGCGACGGCATGATCCAGTGGCGTCCCTGCTTGGGTGCGCGCTGCGGGTACACCAGGACGACGTCGATCTGTTCTGTCATCTCGCCTCCTGCACCGTGACTTGATAGTCCGTGCCGCCGAACGACCCCGGGAAGATGTAGTCGAGCCCGGCCCAGTTGAAGTCCGGCGGTGCCTGCTCGCGCCCTCCGTAAAGCGCCGCCCCGGGCAACGTGGAAACCGACCACTCCACGCCGAGCGAGCTCGAGCGGACGCGTGCCCACCGACCGGTCACGGGGACCCAGCTGCCGAAGGCGGCGCCGGTGAGCGTCGATTGCTGATCGGCGGCGAGGTCGTTGAACGCCGCCGACTGCTCGTTCAGGATGCCGACCTCCGAATATCCGGGCGCGATCCAAACCGGCGCGACGCTGATCGACACAACGCGCCCATCGATCGTGTAAGTCACAGCGATGTCTCCGCGAGAGGCGATCGGCACGAACTGGTAGCGATGAGCTGTGTCCCCGCCGATTTCATCCAGGTGGAAGGTGCGTTTCCAGACCGCGGCGCCGGTCGTCGATAGATCGACGTCGCTGAACGTTCGGGCGTAGACCCAACCGTCGGGGTAGTGAACGATGGGCACGCCGAGTCCGATACCCTCGCCGGTCGCCGGGATCGCGCCCACCCGCAGCGCCACTCCCTTGGCGAGCGGCGCCGTCTTGCCCTCTGACGGCGCCGGCCAGATGGAGGCGTCCACTCCCGGGTACAGCTGCTGGACGAGGCACGCTCCGTCCAGCCCGTATGCGTAAACCGCCTTGCCGCCACTCACCTGGTAGCGGGCCTGTGCTCCCAGCGACGTGAAGGGGGGCGCGGCGGTTCCGCGTGCCAGGTCGGGGAACACGGTCGTGGCGCGGTAATAGCTGATGTCCTCCACGACTAACGAGCCGACTCCGTGCAAGTGCATCCACTCCAGCGCCTGCCCACGGCCGTACGGCAGCGCCTGCGAGCCTGTGATTTCGGGCAGAGGCTTGCCGCTGAAGTACGCCGCGACCGGCGAGTCCGTGACGAGCATTCCCGGGGCGCAGCTGGAAGCGCGACCCGCCGCCGCGAGGCCCGCGTCCTGCGCGGCGAAAGCCGAGAAGACTGGGACGAACGCCACGGCGAGCATCGCGGCGGACGCGACGGAGGCCAGCCTGACGGTCCCCGCGTACCTGTCGAGGGCGGCCGCCGCCAGGAGCGCGATCGCCGGGAGCGCGGGATACAGGTAGCGGTGGCTTCCGCTGTAGGTGCCGGCGGCGACCAGCCCGAAAACGGCGGCGAGGTAGACCAGCGTCGGCACGTAGACAAAGCGCCACAAGGCTGTCGCGTGGCGCCGCACCGCGAGCACGGCGCCCAGGACAGCGAACGCGATCAGCGGGAGAGTGGCGAGGCCGTACGTGGTCGCCAGCTCAGCGAGCCGTGAGAGGCCGCTTGTGGGAAGGCTGCCTCGCACGGAAGCCGACATCGCCTCCACCGTGCCGCGCGCCATCGAATGGCCCGCCGGCGCAAAACCGAGCTGGAGAAAGAAGACCGCGGCCAGCGCGGGGATCGCCCACGTCACCGCCCGTGCCCGAAAGCCGCCGGCCGACCTCGACCTGACAGCCTCGATCGCCGCATAAGCCGCGGCCGCCGCGACCCAGATCCACGCCTTGGTCGACGTCAGGCATGCGAACGCGGCGAGCAGGGCGGCGACCTTCATCCTCCCTCGCGTCGCGGCGACTGCCGCGGCCATCAACAGCGCGGTCAGAAGCGGCTCCGCGACCGCCGAGCCGGACGTGAACAGGAACACGGGGTTGAGCACGAGCAGCGCCACCGCAAGGCGTGCCTGGCGGACGTTGGGAGCAAGGGCGTAAACGCATGCCGCGATCGCCACACCGAGCACGGCGCTCAACGCCTTGAGCAGGCCAAGCTGCCACAGGCCGAAGAGCTTCAGCACCGCCGCGGCCAGCACCTGATAGCCGGGGAGCCAGGTGTCCTCCATCCCGAACAGCGGGTCGTGCAGAGTCCCGGTCGCGGCGAGATTGGCAGCGATAAGCCAGTGGCTGTAGCCGTCTTCGAAAGGCTCAGGCATCTGTGCGGCGACGAGCAGCAGCGCCGCGGCGATCGCCATGAGGGTCAGTGCCGGCGCAATGGCGCGCATCAGCGTCAGCGCCCGACGGCCGAGCCGGCGGAGCGCGAGCACCTCCATGAGGTCGACCAGGCTCAAGGAGGCGACGAGGAGAAAGCCCAATGCGAACAATCCCGAATAGATCGCGAGCAGGGTCTGGTCCATGGCGATGGCGACGGGAAGAATCGAGAGGGCGCCCAGTCCCAAAGCGGCTTCGAGCAGGGCGCGAGGATCACCGACGCGCACGTATGCCTGGTCGCGCCATTCCTGGCCTCGCTGGACGATATGGTGCTTCGGGGTCCGCACGAAGGTCCCGCCCGTGCGGAACGCGGCCAGCAACGCAACGATCACGTTGAGGGACATCCCCGCACCGATCACCTGGCAGAACAGGGAAGGCACGCCCGTCCACCACGGCCGGCCGCGGCGCGTCTGCGCGACGATGAAGCCGAGCCACGGGGAGATCGCTACCCCGAGACCCAGCAACAACGCGTCGCCGAGCTGCCAGGGGATGTTGTGCCTGCCGACTGTCAGCAGCAGGGTCGGATAGCAGACGAGCTGGACCAGCATCAACGGACCCACCCCGTACGCGAGCAGGTGGATCGTCGCCTGGATCTTGGTCGCCAGGCGGTTGCGACTCCGCCAGACGGGCCCCAGCAGCCTGAACGCGCACTGGAAGCTTCCTGTCGCCCATCGCGACTGTTGGCTCCGGTAGGCGTCGATCGAGACCGGGAGCTCCTCGGGCACGACCAGGTCTTCGAGGTACGCGGCCCGCCAGCCTCGCAGCTGCGCCCGGTAGCTGAGGTCGAGGTCTTCGGTCAGGGTGTTGGCGGTCCAGCCCCCCGAGTCCACGATCGCCGCCCGGCGCCAGACGCCGGCCGAGCCTGTGAAGTTGACGAAGTATCCGGAGGCGGACCGCACCGCCTGTTCGACGAGGAAGTGGAAATCGATGAACAGCGCCTGCAGGCGGGTGAACCACGAATAGCCCTCGTCGAGGTGTCCCCAGCGCGCCTGCACAAAACCGATCGACGGGTCCTGGAATGATCCGGCGGTCTGGCGGAGGAAGTCCGTGGGCGGCACGAAGTCCGCGTCGAAGATCGCGATCAGCTCGGCGCTCGTGTGCCCCAGGCCGTACGAGAGCGCGCCCGCCTTGAAGCCCGCCCGCGAGCCGCGTCGTACGTGAGAGACATCGACGCCCCTTCGGCGCCAGTGCGCGACGCGCCTGGAGAGGATCTGCACCGTCTCGTCGTCCGAGTCGTCGAGCACCTGCACCTCGAATCGGTCACGCGGCCAATCGATGTCGCACGCAGCGTCGAGGACACGCTCCGCGACGTATCGCTCGTTGTAGATGGGCAGCTGCACACATACACGAAGTTCGGCGGTTGTGAGGAGAGCTCGCGGAGGCGGCGGTTTGAGCCGCGTTGCCCGCAGAGTGAGATAGAGCAGGTTCAGCCCGAATCCAAACAGCAGGACGCTGGTCACCGCCAGCACGGCGATCGTGATGACAGCGATCACGGCTCGTCGAACAGGGTGTACGGCCGCATGGTCGAGCGCACGTAGGCGACACGCGCGAGCGCGTCCGGGCTATGGCGCCGCGTCCACTGCATGTACCGCCACGCTGACTCGCCGAGATGGCGCGCCGGCAGGTCGAGAAACGCGGGATAAATGGCTTTCGGCAGGCGCCGCCTCGGATGATCGATGAGGAGCGGCGCGGCCCGGCTCGCGAGCTGCGGAAAGTGCTCGAGCAACCGGGGGTTGGCGTCGATGATTTCCTGGATCGCCTCCATTCCGAACACCGGCTGAGCGACGAGCAGCTCAAATGCCATGTCCTCGTCCTGTCTCTTGAGCGGACGGCACTGAGAAGACTCCAGGATGAGGTTGGCGGTCATCAGCCGTGGCGCGATGGGTCGCCGCGTGAGATCGTCGACCGGCTTGGACCGATGCCGCATCGCGTGCCCGAGGCCAAGCAAGTTCACCACGACGTAAGCGAGGTGGCGATGGCCGTCGTCGACGATGAGGTTCAGGTCGACGTCGTCGGTGGCGCGAAAGCCGCCGCTTGCCAGCGAGCCGGCGATGGAAACGCTCCTGATGAACGGCGCGAAAGCAACCAGGTGGCGGACG
>VBFV01000140.1 GCA_005881335.1 Chloroflexota bacterium | reverse complement strand
CCGGCACTTTTGGTGAGCAGCGTCCTGATCTTCGTCCAGCTGCGTAGGCGCGACCGGGCGACTGGTTAGCTCTACTTGATGGCCACGAAGGACACCATGCCGTCGTCCCTGGTCGCGGGCCGGCCGGTGTAACCGGCTTCCACCGCCATATCGCGAAAACCTGCGTGGCGGAGCATCAACAGGACTTCCTGGACGAGGTAGATGTTGATCCTGAGGTCGTAGTCCTCTTCTTTGACGACCTGGCCGTCATGGAACAGTCGGACTCGCATCTGATAGGTCGTCCGCTGGGCGAGCGGATCGAGCTCCGCGACGCGAAACAAGGTCTCGATCTCATCGCCATCAGACGCGGTGCGCCGATCGCCCTCGGCCGGCCAATCGCCCGGCAAGTCAGCGCGGTGTGAGGGCAGCCATTGGGCCCAGTCCTTCCCGTCGTCGTCATACGGGAGGTTTTGGTGGGTGATCAGCAGCGCGCCTCCCGGCTCGAGGTGCTCGTAGGCGCGTATGAGGGCCTCCCGGTCGTAGTCGCGCCGGCCGCCCAGCCCGAACGAGCCGCAGATGTAGATCGTTCGATACTTCCTGCCCAGGTTCAGCTCGTGCATCGGCTGGACGGTGAGCCTCGGACTGACACCGCGCTTCTTGGCCTCCGCGCCCGCCAGGGCGATCATGTCCGCCGAGATGTCGGCACCGTCGACGTCGAAGCCTTCGCCGATGAGCGGAAACATGATCCGACCTGTGCCGCAGCCCAGGTCGAGCACCGGCTCGCCGAACTTCCGGATCGCGGCGCCGAAGTAAGACAGCTCTTCCGGCGTCGCGACGTTGAACTCGGACCACCAACGCGCGATCAGGCCGTGATGCCATGTCCCGAACTCGCCACTCACGAACGCTACCCCTCCCACCTGACCTCGGCGGCTTCGACAGGCTCCTTGATGCCTTTCAGCTCCAATTTGCGCAATCCGTTGAGCGGCCTGCCGCCGGCCTCGAGCGCCTCACGCGAAACCAGGATGCGGTCAGCGTCGGCAGAAGCGCACAGCCGCGCCGCCCGATGCACGGCGGCCCCGCGGACAGAGGAGTCCGCCAGCTGCACCTCACCGACATGGATGCCGATCCTCACCTGCGGTGCGTAACCGTGTAGGCGGCGGTGAGTCAACAGGCGGCGCTGAATGCTCACGGCGCACTCGATGGCGTCGCCGGCCGCCTCGAAAACGACAAAGAACCCATCGCCTGCATGGTCGACCTCACGGCCTCGGTGATCGAGGAAGCAGCGCCTCAGCTCCGCATCCATCCAGGCACTGAGGTCGCGCCACGCAGCATCGCCGATCGCCTCGACCAGGCTGGTTGATCCAGCCAGGTCCGTGAACAGCAGCGCTTTACGAGAACCAGCTCGGCTCGATTGCGCCAAGAGCACCGTGCGAAGCTCGTCCCGAGAACGGATCTCCAGCTTGTCGTAGACGTGGCGCAGGTGATACTCGACCGTCTTCGGGCTCAGGTACAGCCTGGCCGCGGCCTCGCGCGTGGTTGCGCCTTCCGCCAATGTGACCGCGACCTGAAGCTCCTGGGGTGTCAGCTGCTGACGGTAGCGGTCATCACGTACTCGCGCGGTTTCTCCGCTGGCCTGGAGCTCGGTCATGGCCCGTTCAGCCCACGGCGCCGCGCCGAGTTGATCGAAAGCCTTCAGAGCCGCACGCAGCTGCTGCCGTGCCTCGACGCGTCGGCGTTTCCGGCGGAGGCGTTCGCCGAAGTAGAGCTGTGTCCTCGCGCGCTCAAAGATGTCCGGGGTGGCCTCGTGGTATCGGATGGCGGCCTGGTATTCCTCGACGTACCTGTCGTCGCCCGCCAGCAACGCTCGTGCCCTGGCGGCGCGCGCCAACGCGAATGGCTGGCCTTTGGCGTCGGCGGTTGGCTGGTATCGATCGGCCACCTCGCGTGCTTCTGGGAGCCGTCCTAACCGGACGAGTGCGTCGACGATGTCGGGAGCCGGCGAAAGGTCCGGGTCATTGATCGAGATCTCGGCCAGGAACGCCTCGCAGGACATCAGCTGACCAAGGGCGGCGTCGGGCCGGCCAAGGCCAAGCTCGAGCTGGCCGAGGGCGATCATCGACCACGCCTTGTAAAAACCCATTCCGTATCGCTCCGCCAACTCCAGCGCCTCGGCGGCGTGAGCCCGGCACTCATCCGCCCGGCCCTCGAGCGCGTCCAGCCACGCCAGTCCGGCCGTCGAACCGGCGAAGAACGTGAATTGCGTCGTCTCGCGGGCCACGCGCGCGCTTTCGTCGTAATGAGCGCGCGCAAGCTCCCAACGGTCCGTGGCGGCGGCATCGCGTCCGAGCATGAACAGCACCGCCGGAAGCGCCGCGGTGGGCGCGTGCTCGCGTGCCTGGTCGAGGGCGCGGTCCAGGAGATCGCGACCCGCTTCCGCCTCGCGGAGGAACAGGCCGACCAGCCCGGCGCAGAACAGCACCAGGGGGTCGGCGCTTGCGACCGGCACCAGCTCAAGCAGCCGCACGCTCTCGTGCAGGTGCTTCGGCCCATCCGACTCGTGACCGGCGAGGATTGCGAGCGCGCCATACGCGACGTGCGCAAACACCGCAAATTCGGGGGGATCATCCGGGCGAACCAGGTCGAGCGCCTGGCGCGCGGCGGAAAGCATGTCGGAGGGGTGGCCGGCTCCAAACGCAGAAAGCGATGCGTCGGCAAGGATGCGGATGGCCTGCAAGCGGTCCACCGGCTCGATGGCGTCGGCCGCACCGACCATCATTCGATAGCCCTCGAGCACGGAACCGCGCCGCATCGCGATATGGCCCCTGAGGTTGTCGATGTCGACCCGGAGCTCCAGGCCTTCGGCGAGCCTCCGAGCCGTTCCCAGCAAGTCGACGGCCTCCTCCGCCCGCCCGCCGAGCCAGGCGTTCTGAGCCGCGTTGAACAGTCGCGCGGCGCGCAGCTCGGGCGGTTCGGTGAGCCGCGCCGATTCCGTCCAGGCGCTCGCGGCTGCCGCGTAGCCCGTGCTCTGGCGAGCTCGTTGCGCGGCACCTTCGAGCGCTGCGGCAGCGTCCGCGTCCCACCCGCTCGCGGCCGCGGCGAGGTGCCAGGCTCGGCGATCGACGTCATCGGCGCCGCTCATCACGTTCGCCAAGGCCTTGTGGGCAGCACGACGATCAGCAGGTGATGCGGAGTGATAGATCGCCGCTCGTGCCAGCGGATGTACGAACTCGATGCGTTGCGAACGCTGGTTGACGAGTCCTCGGGCCGCCTCAGCTTCCTCTACGTCTGAAGGGCTCAGCCCGAGCGCCGCCGCGGCGGCCTGGACCAACCGCAGCTCGGGTGTCCCGGACGCGGCCACCACGAGCAGCACGCGCCTTGCGCTTTCCGACAAACCGTCGGCGCGCCGGAGGTATGCGCGCTCGACACTGGTCGCGATCGGGAGGGTGTCATGCGGCGAGGTGGACACGTGTGGTGATTCGCGTCCGAGCTCGAGCAGCGCAAGCGGATTGCCACCCGTCGCGTTCAGCATCCAGTCGGCCCGCTCAGACGAGACCTGGCCGGGCGCGGCCTGCTCGAGCAGCGCGGTCGCGGACGCATGATCGAGGCCGCTCAACCTCAGCTCGGGAAGGCCGGCGGCGAGCAGCGGCGACTCCTCTTCGTCGCGAATCGCGATGAGGATCGAGACAGGATCGGCGAACAGCCGGCGAGCGGCGAATCCGATGGCCTCCGAGGACGCCCGATCCAGCCACTGCGCATCGTCAACGGTGATCAGGAGTGGCCGTTCCTCCGCATAGGCGGAAATCAGGCCAAGCGCCGCGGCACCGATGATGAGCCTGTCGGCCTCGATCCGGGGGCCGAGCCCGAGTGAGGAACGCAGCGCCGCCGCGTGTCTTTGCGGTAGGCGATCCAGCAGCACGAGGGTCGGGTGGAGGAGCTCGTGCAGCCCCGCGAACGGCACATCGGCCTCGAATTCCACTCCGCGCGCAGCCAGGACCCGCATCGGAGCCGCCTGGCTGACGGCGTGCTCGAGCAGGGCGGTCTTGCCGATCCCGGGCTCCCCTCGAATCAGCAGGCGCGAGCTCGTGCCGAGCCTCGCCGCGGCCAGGGCCTGGTCGATCGCAAGCAGCTCCGGCTCTCGGCCCAGCAGCATCGCCCTAGCTTGTCACTGCCAACAACTAGGTGGGGTCCCGGATGCGACCCGTGACCGGCCGCTCCAAGGTCAGAACATCTCAAATCCGGAGGGACATTCAAATGGCAGTACAGACACCGGCGATCAACATGGACAAGCTCAACGCCTTCATGGGACAGGTGGTCGGTGAGCTTGGAGCGACCGTCAACGCGGGGCTGATCGTGCTGGGCGACCGGCTCGGTCTCTACAAGGCGATGGCGGAGTCCGGCCCGATCACATCGGCCGAGCTGGCCGAGAAGACGGGCACGGCCGAGCGCTACGTCCGCGAGTGGCTGAACGCGCAGGCGGCCGGCGGATTCGTCGAGTACACGCCCGAGACGCAGCGCTACCTGCTGCCGCCCGAGCAGGCGATGGCGCTGGCGAACGAGGAAAGCCCGGCGTTCGTCTGCGGAGCCTTCGAGCTGGCCACGGCAAGCTTGAAATCCGAATCGCAGATCGAATCGGCGTTCCGAAGCGGCGCGGGTTTTGGCTGGCACCAGCACGACCTCGGCGTCAGCACAGGTTGTGAGCGGTTCTTCCGGCCGGGCTACAACGCGAACCTCGTGTCGTCCTGGTTGCCCGCGCTGGAGGGAGTGGAGGCGAAGTTGGGCGTGGGCGCCAAGGTCGCCGACGTGGGCTGCGGCCTGGGAGCGTCGACCAGGCTCATGGCGCAGGCTTACCCCCGCTCACGATTCACGGGCTTCGACTACCACCCGGAGTCGATCGAGCTCGCTCGCCAGAAGGCAAAGGACGCCGGACTGCAGGATCGAGCCACGTTCGAAGTGGCCAAGGCCGCCGCATTTCCGGGCAGCGGCTACGACCTCATCGCGATGTTCGACTGCCTCCACGACATGGGCGACCCCGTCGGCGCCGCGCGCCACGTCCGTCAGGCGCTCGCAGCTGACGGGACCTGGCTGATCGTCGAACCGATCGCGGGGGATCGGGTCGAGCAGAACCTCAACCCGGTCGGTCGTGCGTACTACGCGTTCTCCACCTTCCTCTGCACGCCGAACTCGCTGTCTCAGGACGTCGGCCTCGCGCTTGGCGCCCAAGCCGGAGAAGCCCGGATCAAAGACGTGGCGACGGCAGGCGGGTTCACCCGTTTCCGCCGAGTCGCCGAGACGCCGTTCAACGTCGTTTACGAAGTTCGTCCATAGCGTCGTTGGATTTCGGGAGGCGGGCGGATTGCCCGCCTCCACCCGATTCGCTTCGAGCAGAGAATGAGCGGGAGGAAGCAGAGCAATGAGAGCCAGGAAGCCTGATCGTGAGGGGTACACGGTTCGGGACGGCGTCCGGCTCCACTGGGAGCTGTACGGCCAAGGCGACCCGACGGTGTTCTTGCTGCCGACGTGGTCGATCATCCACTCCCGCCACTGGAAATTCCAGATCGCACATCTGGCGCGGCACTGTCGCGTGCTCGTGATGGACGGTCGGGGCAACGGACTCTCCGATCGACCGCTCGACCCGAAGATGTACGCGGACGAGGAGTTCGCGGCTGACGCCCTGGCGGTCATGGACGACACGGCAACGGCGTCGGCCGCGTTGGTTGCGCTGTCGGCCGGCTCGCGATGGGCCTTGCTTCTGGCCGCGGAGCACCCGGAGCGTGTCGGATCGGTCGTGTTCATCGGACCGGCGGTTCCTCTCGCGCCGTGGACTCCGTTCAGGGACGCAGCCAGGGCCGTGTTCGATGAGAAATTCGACGAACACGTCGATTGGATGAAATACAACGCCGACTACTGGTTGCGCGACCATCGAGGATTCCTGGAGTTCTTCTTCGGCCGCGTCTTCGTCGAACCACATTCCACGAAGCCGATCGAAGACACCGTCAGGTGGGGACTCGACACGACCCCAGAGGTGCTGGTGGCGACCGCCAGGGGGCGAACGCTCAATGAGAAGCGCGCAATCGACCTGGCACAACGTGTCTCATGCCCGGTGCTCGTCATCCACGGCGACGAAGACGAGATCGTCGTTCACAGCAACGGCGTGGCCCTGGCCGAGCTCACACATGGTCGGTTGATGACCATGGAGCAATCAGGCCACTGCCCGCACGTTCGCGACCCGGTGGCGGTGAACCTCGCCCTGGACGAGTTCCTGCTGCCGGCATCGCCGCGGCCGGCGCGGCGGCGTGGGGTGCGCCGCCCCCGCCGAGCGCTCTATGTCTCATCGCCTATCGGCCTGGGCCACGCGCGCCGTGACGTGGCCATCGCCCAAGAGCTTCGGAAACTGGTTCCGGATCTCGAGATTGACTGGCTTGCCCAGGATCCCGTGACTCGCGTGCTCGAGGCTCATGGCGAACGGATTCATCCGTCGAGCAGCGATCTGGCCAACGAATCGCAGCACATCGAGCAGGAGTCAAGCCCTCATCGCCTCCATGTCTTCGAAGCGTGGCGCCGGATGGATGAGATCCTGCTGTCCAATTTCATGGTCTTCCTCGAGGCCGTGCGGGCGCGGGACTACGACGTATGGATCGGCGATGAGGCATGGGAGGTCGACTACTACCTGCACGAGAACCCTGAGCTGAAGCAGGCGGCTTACGTCTGGCTGACCGACTTCGTCGGCTGGCTGCCGATGCCGGCCCTCGGCGAACGCGACGTTGCGCTGACCGCGGACTACAACGCCGAGATGATCGAGCAGGTCGAGCGCTTCCCGCGTTTGCGCGACCGGGCCATCTTCATCGGACGGCCCGAAGACATCGTGCCCGGCGAATTCGGACCCGGTCTACCCGAAATCCGCGCCTGGACGGAGCGTCACTACGAGTTCACGGGTGGATACATCCTCGGACTGAACCAGCAAGCGGTTGGCGATCGCACCGAGCTTCGACGGCGGCTGGGCTACCGCGACGGTGAGGTCGTCTGCATCGCGTCGGTTGGCGGCTCGGGCGTGGGAACGGAGCTGTTGGGTCGATTGATGAAGGCATTTCCAGCCGCTCGACGGCGGGTACCCGGTTTGCGGATGATCGCTGTCGCGGGCCCGCGCATCGACGTCAGCAACCTTCCCAGCGTCAAGGGCGTCGAGGTGCGGCCGTTCGTCCCCGACCTGGACCTCCATCTGGCCGCATGCGATGTGGCCCTGACGCAGGGCGGGCTCAGCACGACGATGGAGCTGACCGCGGCCCGCCGTCCTTTTCTCTATTTCCCGCTTCGAGACCACTGCGAGCAGAACATCCACGTCAGGCACCGTCTCGAGCGATATCGAGCCGGCAGATGCATGGACTTCGACGACGCCACACCCTCGAATATCGCCGATGCGATCCAGCTGCTCGTGTCACAACCGGTCGAGTACGGCGATGTCGAAACCGGCACCGCAGCCCGCGCGGCGAAACTCATCGCGGAGCTGCTCTAAGGCAATTTTTGGCGCCTTCTGAGTGAATTCTCAGGAACGCGTGCTGTCGTTACTGCGGGGAGTTGAAACGCCTTATCGCCCTCGTCGGTCTCGCGTGCGTGCTTGGGAGCGAGACGTGGGCCCAACCGCAATCTGCTCCGCCCCTGGTCGGCTTCAGCTTCAGCCCGAAGAGCTCGGAGCTGGCGAGTCGTGACCCAGGCAGTGACCTGCGCCGCTTGCTTAGCGCAACCCAGCCTGACCTTGTGCGCCTTCCCATCTATTGGGACGTCGTCCAGGCGAGCCCCGACGAGCTGGACTTCAGCTCGATCGACGAGCTGCTCGAGGTCGTTGCGCAGCACAACCTGACAGCGGCCGACCCGACCCGTGTCGTGCTCGCGATCGGCGCCCGCAATTTCCTGTATCCCGAACTTCATCAGCCGCCATGGGCTGGTGCGCGTGAGCAGCCCTACATCGGCGACGCGCAGTCGGCGCCGGAATATCGCACGTACTTTGTGTCGAGCATCACCCGCTACGGCGGCTCGCCGTTGCTCTACGCGTGGCAGGTGGAAAACGAGCCGCTCGACTATGTCGGCAACGAACTCACGGGCCAGGACGAGATCGCTGCTTCGCAGCTCGCCTGGGAGATCGCGCAGGTGCACGAGCTCGACCCCGCTCACAAGGCCGTCGTGACGACCTACGACGGATGGAACGTGGCGGTCGATGTGCTGCAGCTGTACGCAGCTCCGGTCTTGTGGCGGCTGGGTGGCCCGAGCGGGCACCCCGAAGAAGCGCTGCAGGCCGGGGACGCGCTCGGCCTCGACCTGTACGTTGACGGCCCGCATGTGCCGCACGGCGTCACGACCGTCGGGCTCCGTTCCACCTGGAAGCAGCAGGCTGTCGACTTCTGGGCCGCCCGGGCTCACGGGATGGGCAAGGAGATCTGGCTGGCCGAGATGCAGGCGGAACCGTGGAACGGCGAGACCAGCTTCACGCCTCGCGATCTACTCGACAGTGCGGCCGATTACCGGCAGGAGCCGCTGGACGTGGTGCTCATGTGGGGCGCCGAGACGTGGCTCGAGGACCCGACGTGGCTTGCCGGCGTCACCCGCGCGATGGACTTACTAAAGTCGCGCTGAAGCATGTGGCCTGACACCTGACGCAGCGCGCGGCCGACGGCAGCACCGCCAGGCGCTCGTCGCCTATGCCCTCGATTCTCAGCAGCCGATGAGAGGAGCTGGATCGGTTGGCATGCCCCCCACCTCGAGCTGCAAATGCAGATGCGGGCCAACCGAAAGACCGGTGCTGCCGACGAGGCCGATCTTCTGGCCCTGCTGGATCGAATCGCCAACCTTGACCGCCACGTCAGACATGTGGGCGTAAATCTCGACCAGCCCGTAAGAGTCGGTGATCGCGACCCGGAGGCCGAAGTAGTCCGCATAACCAGTGGCCGTCACCTTTCCACCTGCCGCGGCGACGATCGGAGTCCCATATTCAGCCAGCACGTCGACGCCGGAATGAAAGTGGAGGTAGCCGCCGTACGCGGGTTCCAACGCAAACGATGTGGCTCCGAACTTCTGGATGATCTTCGCCCCCTGGATCGGACAGAGCAACGCGCCGGGCTTGATTGGGTCGGCAGGCTCCCCGGTGCTCAGGTTCGGGCCGGTTTGCGGGTCGACCGGAATCACGATCATCAAGCCGGGGGTCAGCTCAGGAGCGTGAATGTCATTGAAGCCCAGGACGGTGGCTTCATCGACGCCATAGGCCGCCGCAAGGCTTGCCGGCGAATCGCCATTCTTGACCACGACAACGACTCCCGGCACGGGCGCCAGCCTGAGCGTCTGGCCGGCTTTGAGCGGCAAGCGCAGGCCGGGATTCGACCACACGATCTGTCTGAACGTGATGCCGAATGCGCGCGCGACACTGTCGAGCGTGTCTCCTGCCATGACTGTGTAGCGGATCGCCTTGCGATTGGGCAGCGGCGCATTGGGAATCGAGATTGGTTTGATGATCGTGCTGTCACGGCCCACCAGAACGTCGCCGTACAGACCGCCCTCGCCGGCCGCTCTGGCGTCGACAGCTTCCGCCCTCGCGGCCAGTGAGTTGTTCAGATTGACGGCGCCGTACCCCGACATTGCGATCGCTATCAAGAGCACCACCGCGTGGCTCGCGTAGCGATAACTTCGCAAGGGCAACCCCCCGTGACTTGGCTTTCCGCGCGCCACAGCGCGAGGAAGTCAGCGCCAGCGTAACAAAGCGTCTGGTATCGGGCGATCTTCAGGCGGCTAGCTCGACCGGCGCTTCGAAGATCTTCGCTGTCGCCCTGTCAGCCGTGGGGCTGTTTCAAGGTGCAGCCCACAATCCCGTCACGTCGTTGAAGAAGACATCGAGCTCAGCTCGGATGGTCTCCGAGGAAGGCGAGGATCACCGCAGCGAAGAGCGGCGAAATGCCGATGTTGTAGTGGGTTAGGCCTGGCAGGATCGCGAGCGCGTGACCGCCCGCCGGCCGGCCCTCGCCCATCCACCCACCGTCGCGCAGTCCACCGCCGAGCAGCTTGAACACTTCAACGTAGTGGCTCGGCGGCGCCATGTCGGCGTCGGCGGCGACGATGAGCGTGGGCACCTGGAGGCCGCGGACCTCGTCAGCAAAGTCGAAGTCCTTTGCCATCGAGGCGCCGATCTTGTCGAGCAGCTTCGGGAAGTCCTCGGGACGCGGTGCGACCCTGTTGTAGAGCTGGTACATCGGCGTGTCTTTCATGAACTCGGCGGCGGCCGCATTGACTTGGCCCTGCTGCACTCGCATCTCCGCATAGATCGCGTCGGGGCGGATGTTCGCTGAGGCTGCGACCAGCCGGCGGACCTTGGCCGGGTACTTCGCCGCCGTGTGAAGTGCCACGCCACCACCGAGCGAGTAGCCGACCAAGTCCGGCTTCTCCAGCCCAAGATGGTCGATCAGCGCGGCGATGTCGTCGGCCATCAGCCGAACGTCGATTGGTCGATCGATGTCAGCGGTACGGCCGTGCCCTTGCAGGTCGGGGGCGATGACCTGGTGGTGCTCCGAAAGTAGCGGTAACACGGGCCCGAACGTCTCGCTCGACATGAGTCCGCCGTGCAGGAGGATCAGCGGCCGCCCCGTGCCGCGCGTCTCGTAGTAGAGGTTGAGGCCGTTGACCTTGGCGTACTTGCCGGTGCTCTTGGTGTCGGTGGTCGATTCAGTGGTCATGCGAGGCTCCTTACGTGCAGTGGAATCAAATACCGAAGATAGAGACTCCGCCGGGACCGGGAATTCATCGGTCAGAGAGGGACGCGACTTTTCAGGCGCCACTCGCACGAACCGAGCGACTGCCCCGCTGACGGTTTACGATCCGCGCGGTCGTGTTCACGGTTGAGCAACGGGACGCCCTACGCGAACTAGTCTTGACCCTTGCCGGGAAGGACCGACGGATCGTTGCTGGAGCCGCTGTCGGCTCGCTGGCCTTCGGCGGCGGCGATCGCTTCTCGGACCTTGACCTCACCTTCGCCGTCGCTGACGACGTGCCAGTTGCTCAAGTTCTCGACG
>VBFV01000188.1 GCA_005881335.1 Chloroflexota bacterium | reverse complement strand
GTTGATAGGACGAAGACGACAGCATCGGACAGCCATCGATCGGCCGGCCGGGCCCGCCAGCGCCCCCATGCAGCACCGACACCAACCACAAGCAGCGCAAGGGCTGCGGCAGCGCGGATGGGCGTCGACGTCCATTGCGTTGACCAAACGGAGAAGGATGCGAGCAAGGCGACGACGAGATATGCGAGCCGCGTCGGAGTCAGTCCGAAGAGGAGCCTGTCCTCAAGGTCAACGTCAAGCGGAATGCGAGCGGGCATATCTCCAAGTTATTGGGCGGCAACGAAGAAGTGAACCCAGGCTGTTAATCGCCGAAGACCCTTAAAATCAACAGTCGATGCCCACCGACCCGCTCGCGTAGCTCAACTGGCAGAGCAGGGGCCTCTTAAGCCCAAGGTTCAGGGTTCGATTCCCTGCGCGAGCACCATCACGATGAGCTCCATCACGATTGAGCAGCGTCACGATTTGCAAGTTCGCAAAGCGTTGCGAAAAACGGCTGTCTCGATAACCATTATCCCGCTCGCGAGGGGGCTTGCCACAAGCCCCGGCCGCCGTGCGAGACTGCGCTTTCGATAGCCCACTGCGTGTGAGACGAAGGAGGTGCGGCCTCGCCTTACGACCGTCCATTAGCCGACTACTACTTCGTGCTCGGCGTCCCGCCCGACGCAACGGAGACGGAGTTGCACGCCGCCTGGCGTCGGCAGCTCAAGTACTGGCACCCTGACCGCGCCAACCATCCCGACGCGCTCGAGCACGCGAAGTTGATCAACTTGGCGCACGACGTTCTGACCAACAGCACCAAGCGCGCGGCATACGACCGCCAACGGGCAGCCGCCGGCTGGCGCCCCTCCGCGTCGGCCCCGTCATACGCGCGCCCGGTCCAATGGAAGACGGTAAGCCGCGAGGGCCCGCCCCGCGCCCCGCAGGGATTCGACCGGCACGGTTTCGTCGCACGCCTGGAGGAGATGATGAACCGGGGCCGGCTGATGATTGAGAAGCGCAAAGACCTCGCGTCGGCGTCGAAATGGGAGGCACAGACTCAGGCCTTGCTGCGAGATGAGCTCGGCGACCATGCGTACACAAAGCGCTTCGAAGTTGCACTGAGCCAGCCCCGCCCCGAAGGCCTGGTGGCGGCGTATGGGGTGCTGTGGGCCGCGTACGAGGACGCGCTAAAGGGCGATCTGAAGCCGGTGGTGAAGGAAAGGCGGCCGTCCTGACCTGAGCTGGTTAGATCGCCCGGAAACAACGTCCAAGGGCCGGCACGATTTAGGTCAGCGCGGCACGATTTTGATCGTGGTCGACCGCGCTTCGGGTGTCAGACAGCTGTTGAGGATGCGTCCAGCGTATCGCCGGTACTTGGAACGGTACGCAGCATCGACTTCGTCGTCGATGTCGTGGTCGGCGTCCTCAAAGGCGATGTCTTTCTCAAGGCCGCCGGCCCAGATCCGACCTTCGTGCATCTCGGGGACGGCACGGAACCACGCCGCATTGCGCCCCTTGACGGCTGATCGAACGTAGAGAGCGTCGCCATGCGGCACCGCCCAGACGGTCACCCGATTGTGCAGCTGACCATCGGCTCGACTTACCGCAATTTCAATCTCCTCGGCCCGACCCATCTTGGTGAGCTCGTCCGTAGCCCACGCGGTCATCGACTCGCCGCCTTGCCGATCCGCAGCAGACTTATCGCCGGGTCGGGACGCTCTCCGACCTCGATCGCATGGGGTCCGTTGAAGAGGGCCGCCCGCATGCCTACGCGTCCCCAGTGGCAGGCGCCGCCGCGTACTCGGCATCGCTGACGTGATCGCCCCATGTCGCGTTGTTCCCCTTGCCGTCGACGTCGAGCATCGCGAGGTGGGTCATGAATCGCGTCGGCGCCGCGCCATGCCAGTGTTCCTCGCCCGGCTCGAAAAAGACGCGATCGCCTGGACGGATCACCTCGATGACTCCACCGCGGCGTTGCGCGAAGCCGAGACCCTCGGTGACGAAGATGGTCTGGCCGTTGGGGTGCGTGTGCCAGGCGGTTCGTGCGCCCGGCGTGAAATGGACGCTGCTCGCGCTCAGCCGCGAGGCACCTGACGGCACCGCGACCGGGTCGATGTAGACGACGCCCGTAAACCACTCGCTCGGGCCCGCCATGCTCTTGATGCCGCTCTTCGTGATCTGCACTTGTCCTCCTAAGCCCCCGGCCGGCTACCCCTTCAGGGTACGGGGCGGGAGATAGAGTGAGGCGAATGGACAAGGCGGCACTGCAGGACTTTTTCGCGTACACGGGCTGGGCGTGGGATGAGATCAAATCGGCGATCCCTGAACACGAGACTCTTCGCGCAGTGGCCCCCGGGTCGGGATGGCCCACCCTCCGCAACTGCCTCTCGCACATCGTCCTCGCCTACGACCGCTGGGTCCCGGCAATCGTCACCCTCAAAAGCCAACCCATGCCAGCCCTCGCGCCCGACGACTTCATGACCTGGTCGCAGATAGACGCCCACCGGCGCCGGACCCGCGACGCGCTCCGGTCCCATCTCGATGCATGGACCGACGCCGAACTCAGCGAACCACGTGTGGTTGAGGTCGACGGCGACCCCATCCGATACAGCCGGGGTGAGCTGATCGTCCATCTGCTCCTGCACGAACGCGGACATCACGGCGACATCACAACGCTCTTCTGGCAGCTCGGACGCGACTCCGAGACGCTGCTCGAGTACCGCTTCCACCTCCGCCGCCACTAGACGACTGGATACACGCTGAGAGGACCCGTGCTCATCTTCCCTACCGCATGTGCGACTCTGGCCGAGACCCGGTCAGACGTGTTGCACTGCAGGGCTGATCACGTCCAGCGCCTCCAGGATCGGCTGCATATCGCTCGTTGCAATTACGTGGTCCTGCCAAAAGCCGTTCACCACGGCAAGGTACTTTTGCGTCACGCTGTCGACCGTCGGCGACGCTTTTGTTGTGGGCGAGGAAGTGCCGCCGGAACACGCACACAGCGCGACGCCGATGATCGATACGATCACCGGCAACGACTTCAGCTTCGGCACCTTCCTAGTCCTCAGGTTTCGACGCCCCCGCGAGTACCTCCAGCACCTCTTCGCCGTATTTGCGTTCCAGGCGCCATCGCCTCAGGCGGTCCACCAGCTCGACCGGTGCGTCACCGTGCGCCGTGGATCGACCGCTATGAGTCGGCGCCTCCGCTGGCAGCTTGAGCAGTGGAGGCGCCGCATTTCTCACCGCCTCGCGCCCCGCGGCAGTTAGCTCGACGACGGGATATTCTCCCGAGCTCTGGCGGGCCAGTCCCGCTCCCACCAGCTCGGCCAGGAGCTGCCTGACGCGCTCATCGCTCCAGCTCTTCAGCGCGCCGTGGAACGGCAGCTCCTGAACCCACGATTGCGCGGTCGACCATTTTGTTTTCCGGCCGCCGAGGACGCCCGCAACGTTGGCAAGACCGACCCGACCGCTGAAGCGAGCGACCGCCGCGAGAGCGGCGATCACCGCATCAACCGGCACCGGCTCGTCCGGAGGCCGGCCGGCCAGGCAGTTGTCGCATGCGCCGCAATGGCGCGCCACGCCTTCTTCGCCGAAGTAGTCCGCGATTCGCGCATGGCGGCAGTCACGCATCTCGGCGTAGGCCATCATCTGCCCCAGCCGCGCATACGCGTGGTCCTTCAGCGGTGCGCCATCCTCAAGCCCGGACTGCTCGATGAAGAAGGCCTGGAGGTCGCGGTCCGCCGGGCTGTACAGAAGCGTGCACTCCGCCGGCCGCCCGTCGCGTCCCGCCCGTCCGGCCTCCTGGTAGTAGGCCTCCAGGCTGCCAGGCAGGTGGTAGTGGATGACGCGGCGGATGTCGGCGATGTCCACGCCCATGCCGAAGGCCGACGTCGCGACCACCACCATCGTGCGCCCTTGAGTGAAGTCTTCCTGGATCCGGCGCCGCAGCGCGGCATCCTGCTGGCCGTGATAGCAAACCGCGCCCAGTTCGGCGGCGACTTCCTCTGCCGCCTTGACCGTGCCCACATAGACAAGCGCACGCTGCCCAGGAACGGAGAGCAGCCGGCGCAGCTCTTCGCGCTTGGCCCGCTCGCCACGGCACCGGACCACCGAGAGCGTCAGCGTCGGCCGGTTGAATCCTGTGACCGAGATGAACGGGGCCGTCAGGTCAAGCGACCTTGCGATGTCCTCTCGGACCTGCGGTGTTGCAGTGGCCGTGAAAGCCGCGATCGGAGGCCGCCCGCAGGCCGTGACCGCCGCGCCCAGCAGGCGGTAATCCGGCCGGAAGTCATGTCCCCAGGTGGAGATGCAGTGCGCCTCGTCGACCACCACCCTGCGGACTCGGAGCTCCGCCAGCCGCTCCATGAACCCCGGGCGCGCAAGTCGCTCCGGCGCCAGGAACAGCAGCCGGTATTCGCCGGCGATCGCCCGACGCAGCCGGTCGACTTGCTCCGGCCGCTCCACCGACGAGTTGATGAATGTCGCGGCGACGCCATGCGCGGTCAGGCGGTCAACCTGATCCTTCATCAGCGCGATGAGTGGCGAGACGACCATCGTCAGCGCGCCATCGACCACAGCCGGCACCCAGTAGCTGATGCTCTTCCCGGAGCCGGTAGGCGCGACCGAGAGAACATCGCGTCCCGCGAGCATCGCCGCCACGACCTCTCCCTGCCCGGGGCGGAAGCCGTCCAGGCCGAAGGTTTCACGCAGCACTTGCTCGGCGCTGGCGATCATCCAGGGGAGTCTGACGGTTATGTGGGCGCCCAGCCAAGGGGGCTTAACAACGGCCAGGGCCCTGCACAAATCCCCCGCAGGGCCCTGGCATCTACTGAAACGTCGCTATCTAGAAGGCGCAGCCTTTGCCTTTGTTCGGTACCTGGGCCGAGAAGACCTCCTGCCAGGGCGAGTACCTCGTGTTCCTGAGGAGCAGGTTGGCGAGGAACGTCGCGTTAAAGAACGGAATGGCGCAGTTGTCATCCGCAGCCAGGCCCTGATAGTCACCGTAGAAGTAGTTGCCGCCTCCGTCGATTGGAGGATTGATCCTCGGGTCTGACATGTTGCTCGTGACCCGGGTATCGGTCCACGTCACACCGCCGTCGTTCGAACGCGAGAGGTACGTGTCGATGAAGAAGTTGCTCGGGTCGTTGCGGCGGTCGAAGTAGCTGATGTTGATCTGCCCGGACGCCGTCACCGCAAGCTGCGGCTGAAACTGGTCCTTGCCGTTGCCGAT
>VBFV01000139.1 GCA_005881335.1 Chloroflexota bacterium | reverse complement strand
GACGAAGCGGCCGCGCTGTGCGACCGCGTGCTGATGCTCGACGGCGGCCGCGTCCTCGCCGACGGCTCGCCGGAGGAGCTGTGCGCGCGCCACGGCGCCGGCACGCTCGAAGCCGTCTTCATGCACCTGACCGGCAAGACACTGGAGGCCGAGGAGGCCGAGGAGGTGGCGCTGTGATCGGGGTGCGCGGCTCTGAGATGAGCGCCTTGTTCGGCTTTGCCGAGCGGCAGCTGTACGTCTACAAGCGCTACTGGGTCTGGGAGGTGGTGTGGCTCTTCTACAGCGTCGTCAGCGTGCTGTCGATCGGCTTTCTGGCCTCCGGCCTCGGCTCGTTGGGCGCAGGCGGCGGCTCTTTCGACCTGCGCAAGACGCAGCTCTATTTGCTGATCGGCGCGCTGCTGTGGGGCTACCTGTCGCTCGTCTTCATGGAAGCCGCCTACGCGATCGCATGGGAGCGGTGGGAGGGGACGATCGAATACACGTTCATGGCTCCGGTGCGACGCATGACGCACCTGATGGGGATCTGCCTCTTCGCAATCGTCTACGGTCTGGCCCGCACGTTCATCGTGCTGATCGTCGCGGTCGCGATCTTCGACCTCGACTTCTCGCACGCCGACATAGGCGGCGCCGTGGTTGTCCTCGCCGCATCGATGGCACCGCTGATCGGACTGGCGATCCTCACCTCGGTGCTACCGCTGCTTTCACCTCAGAAGGGCGAGCAGATGTCGTTCGCCGTCCAGGGTTTCCTGCTCCTCGTGTCGGGGGTCTACTACCCGCTGAGCGTCCTCCCATGGCCGCTCCAGCTCGCAGGCTTCGTGAGCCCGCTGACCTACGCCCTGGCCGGCATGCGAACCAGCTTGCTTCAGGGCGCCACCGCGGCCGACCAGCTGCCGACTGCGGCCATTCTCCTGGCCATGGGCGCGGTATTGATCCCGGCTGGTTTTGCGGTCTTCACGTGGGCCGAAAGGCGGGCCAAGCGCCTCGGGCTGCTCAAGCGCAGCGGGTAGTGGGGGTGCAAACAGAAGTAAGCGACCTAAGGTCGCCAGGCTTCTCCGCTACCAAACTAATGTTCGCGGCTGTCACATTCTGACCCAATATCTAGGGCCTTGATGTCTTTCAGGCACAACATAGCGGGGGCGACCCCGTAAAGGGCCATTTCGACCGGTCTAGATCTTGTGGTAAAGGTATTGACAGGCTTAACCGGCGTTGATACATTCCGCGGCGAATCGCGGTGATCAGTGGGGAGAAGTGGTGAATCCGGCAGACATCGAACCATACGTCGCACCCTACGTCCAGGTAAGGCACGCCATACACCTTCTCTACGCCACTTCTCCCCGCAGCCGCGATGACCTGAACGATGACCTGGTAAACCTCGGCGTCAACCACCGTTTCGACAAGCACGGCAACCGCCTGCCGCTGGAGCTGCACGGCTGCGGCTGCAGCCTGTGCGCCCGCCGCGAGCGACGCCGCCTCAACTTCTGGGAGGCCAGATGAGTGTTCACCGGGGCGCATCGGGTAAAGGTGGACGACAAAGGGCGGCTGGCGATCCCGGCTCCGTTTCGGAAACAGCTCCGCGAGGGAAGTTTCGTATCAGTGAGCCAGGACCAGGTGCTCGCGATCTACCCCCCGGACCTGTGGGCGGCGCTCGGCGAGGAGCTGCGCAGCCCGCTGCAGGGACCGGACCAGCGCGCCCTGGCGCGAACCCTCTATCCACTCTCCGATCCGTTCGAGCCGGATGGCCAGGGACGGATCAGCCTGCTTCCCGAACAGCGTCGACTGGCGGGGATCGAGACCCCGTCGACGGTCGTGGTGATCGGAGCGGGGCCGAGGGTGGAAATCTGGCCCGAGGCCCGATGGGACAGCTACAGCGCCGACGCGCAAGGACGCTTCACCGAATTCGCTGACAGGGTAATTTCAGGGCATTAGCCCACACATACCAGCACTTTCACAAGAGGTAATAGAGCTGCTCCAGCCCCGATCGGGGGCGGTCGCGATCGACTGCACCCTCGGGCAGGCGGGCCACGCCCGCCAGATCCTGGAGAGGATCACACCCGGCGGCCGGCTGCTCGGGATCGACCGCGATCCCTCGGCGGTCCAGGCGGGTCGGGACTCGCTGGCTCAGTTTGGCAATGCGGTGGTGGTCGTTCACGGACGGTTTTCCGAGCTTGGCGCGATAGCTACCCAAAGCGGTTTCAGCCCAGCGGACCTGGTCCTCTTCGACTTCGGCCTTTCCAGCACGCAGATCGACGACCAGAGTCGCGGGTTCAGCTTCCGCGTCGAAGGCCCACTCGACATGCGCATGGACCCCGACTTGAAGCTCACCGCAGCGAAGATCGTCAATGAGTACGACGCCGCGGAGATCGAGCGCATCTTGCGGCAGTACGGCGAGGAACGATGGGCCCGCCGGATCGCAGAGTTCATCGTGGCGCGGCGCCCGCTCCGCACCACGCGCGACCTGGCGCAAGCCGTCGAAGCCGCGATCCCGCGCCGGGCCTGGCCCCGCGACATCAACGTCGCGACCCGGACCTTTCAGGGCCTACGGATCGCGGTCAACGATGAGCTCGGCGAGATCGAGAAAGGACTTAGAGCAGCTCTTTTGACACTAAAGCCCGGTGGTCGTATGGCGACGATCAGCTTCCATTCCCTGGAAGACCGCTTGGTCAAGTCATTCTTCAACGTCGAGTCAAAAGACTGTATCTGCCCACCCCAGCAGCCAGTCTGCACCTGCGGCCACCGGGCAGCCCTCCGCATCATCACCCGGCATCCCGTGCGGCCCTCAGACCAAGAGGTGGCCGCCAACCCCCGCGCCCGGTCCGCCCGCCTCCGGGTCGCGGAAAAAATCTGAATTCACAAGCCCTGGTGGCCGGCCCAACCCCTCCGGCCACCAGGCATTTTTGGCCAAACCCAGCAAAGGATGAAGTTCACGTCTTGACATCGACCCGCATATTGGCCCGACGGCGCCTCGGCACGGCCGGCGCGACGCCGCACGTCACCGCGCAGCCGCGGCGGCGGCGGCGCACACGTGGCTTCGTCCAGGTCGCTGGCGCGGTCGCAGCCGAGAGGCTGCGGCTGAACATGTTCGGCCACGCCTACGTGGGCGTCGGCGCGGTCGTGATCGCCCTGCTGTTCTACCTCGCCCTCGCGGCGCAGATCACGCAGGCGTCGTATGACATGAGCCGGCTCCAGGACCAGCAGCGCCAGCTGATCGCCGAACAGGACCAGCTCCGCTATCAAGAGGTCACGATGCACGCGCCGGCGATGGTCCAGCAGCAGGCGGCCCAGAGCGGGATGCAGCGGGTGGTCCCGTCCAGCTACGTCGCCGGATCCGCGGTCGCGATCGACCTCACGACGCCGCTCGGGGCATCGCCGGCCGACGCTACGCCGCTGTGGATGCGCGCCGTCGCGACAGTCGTGAACGCAGTCGGCGGCACGCGCGACGTCATGGCGGCCACCAAGCACTAAGTGAGCACCAGGGCGCTCGGTACGAGGCGCCCCAAGCGTGTCGAACGTGTTGGTTCGGCACGCCTGCGCGTCATCTCCATGCTCGTGGTCGCCGCCGTCCTGGCCGGCATGGTCTGGTCTCGGCTCGCGTACTGGCAAGTAGTCCAGCACGGCCGTCTCGCGATGCAGGCTCAGGCCCAGTACCGCGAGTTCGTCCAGCTGCCGGCGCTGCGCGGCGCGATCTTCGATCGCAACCTGAAGCAGCTGGTCGTCAATACGACCGTCTACTCGGCGTTCGTCTCGCCTGACCAGGTCGCCGCCGGCGACCGCGACCGAGTCGCGACGGGGCTGTCGTCGGTGCTGGGCGTCGACAAGGCCAAGGTGATGACGACGCTGGCGTCGAACACCAAGTTCGCCTACATCCAGAGGCGCTTCGCCAAAACGAAGGCCGATCAGCTGCGGCCTCTGAAGCTGCCCGGCGTCGGCTTGCAGGAGGAGACGCAGCGCTCCTATCTCCCGGGCATCGCCACCGGCTCCACGCTCGCGGCGAACGTGCTCGGTTTCGTCGACTGGAACGGCGACGGCAAATACGGCGTGGAGCAGAACTACCAGCAGGCTCTCGGAGGCACGCCCGGCTTTATCTCGAGCTACCGCGACCTCGCCAACCGAGAGATCGTCCTCGGGACGCACACCCACCAGGACCCGATCAACGGCCAGGACCTTGTGCTTTCGCTCGACGCGAACATCCAGTACGCGGCAGAGCAGGCGCTCGCCGACGGCGTCAAGCGAGACAACGCCGAGAGCGGAAGCGTGTTGATCATGGACCCGAATACCGGCGGCATCGTCGCCTGGGCCGACTATCCGAGCTACAACGCCAACGACTTCAACCACACCGATCCGGCCCTGTTCAAGGACAACATCGTCGGCTCCGTGTACGAGCCCGGTTCGGTGATGAAGGTCGTGACGCTATCGGGCGCCATCACCGCCGGTGCCATCACGCCCGACACCGTGATCAACGACCCTGGTGTTCTCAGCGTCGGCGGTTATCGCATCTACGACTGGGACCGGCGCAATCACGGCAACGTCGACTACACGTACGTGCTGGCGCACTCGCTCAACGTCGGCGCGATGAAGGCGATGCAGGCTGAAGGCCACCCAGCCTTCTACAGCAACCTGCAGGCATTCGGACTCACCAAGCCAAGCGGCATCGACGTCGCCGACGAGAACTGCCTTCTGCCACCGGCCGCCGACAAGATGAGCGATTCGCAGTACGCGACAGCGTCGTTCGGACAGGGCATCGACGTGAACATGGTCCAGATGCTGGCCGCCATCAATGTCGTCGCCAACGGCGGCAAGTACGCGCCGCCCCACGTCGTGGAGCGTGTCGGAACGCATATCAACCCCGTGCTGCTGCAGCCGCAGCGGCAGGCGATCAGTCCTCAGACCGCGGCCAAGATGACCGCGATGATGCAGCAGGTCGTGCAGCACGGCTCGGGGTGGACCTCGCGGATCAAAGGTTTCGAGCTCGATCAGGCGGGCAAGACGGGTACCTCGCAGATCCCCGTCAACGGCCAGTACACCCAGGACGTCTGGGCTTCATTCGTCGGCTTTCTTCCGGCGCAGCATCCGAAGTTCACGATGCTGGTCGTGATCCGCAAGCCGCATTACCCCGGCGCCGACCGGGACTGGACCTTGAACGACGGCTACATGACCGCCGAGCCGATCTGGAAGACGATCGCCCAGTCGCTCGTGGTGGACTGGCACATAACACCTGACCCGCACTAGCTCCCGGATAGTCCGGACTATCCGAGGATCTCGCGAGGGTAGAGGCCGCAAAGTCCGGACTATCCGGAGGTTTCGCCCGGCCGCCCATCCCGCGAAACATGCCGCGGACCCCGGAGCCGCGACACTTTAGGCATGAGGCTGAGCCTCCTCGAGATCCTCGAGGCGACCGGCGGCGGCGAAGTCGGCGGCACGCAGGTCGGCGAGACGTTCTCGACCTTTCATACCGACTCGCGCGAGGTGAGGTCCGGGGGAGTCTTCTTCGCGCTCAGCGGCTCGGAGAAAGACGGGCATCAATTCGTCGGCGATGCGATCGCCCGTGGCGCCGCGGCGGTGGTGGTGGACCACAAGACCGAGATCCCGACCGGGATCGTGGAGGTCCTCGTACCGGACACGTGGAAGGCGCTCTATGCGGTGGCGTCGCACGCGCTGCGGCGGGTGCAGCCCCTGGTCGTCGCGGTCACCGGCAGCAACGGCAAGACCTCGACGAAGGAGATGGTGGCGGCGATCCTCTCGCGTCATTTCAACGTGCTCCGCACGCAGGGCAACCTCAACACCGAGACGGGCGTGCCCCTGACGATCCTGAGCCTCGAAGCGCATCACTCCGCGTTGGTGCTCGAGATGGGGATGCAGCGCGCGGGCGATATCGCCCGCCTGGCCGCGCTCGCCAGACCTGTGATCGGGGTCGTCACCAACGTCGGGGTCGTGCACCTCGAGTTCTTCAACTCGCGCGAGGAGCTGGCTCGCGCCAAGGGCGAGCTGGTCGCGGCGCTGCCGGCGGAGGGACTCGCCGTGCTGAACGCGGACAACGAGTTCTTCCCCCTGCTCGCGCAAATGACCTCTGCGCGCGTGACGAGCTTCGGCCAGGAGAGAGGCGATTACCGCGTCGAAGGATACGAGGCGCTGAGCGGCGGCGGCTCGCAGTTCTCGGTCGGCGGCGTCGCCGTGCGGCTGTCGCTCGACGGGCGCCACCAGGCGGTCAACGCGGCGGCCGCCCTCGCGGCGTGCGAGTTCGCCGGGGTGAGCCTGGCCGCGGGAGCGGAGGCGCTCGCCGAGGTGCAGATCGAGCACCGGTTGCAAGAAGTGAGCACCCGCGCCGGATACACGATCATCGACGACGCTTACAACGCGAGCCCGGAGTCCATGCTCGCGGCCTTCGACACCATGGCCGACGCGCCCAAGCGCGGCCGCCTGCTGGCGGTTCTGGGTGAGATGCGCGAGCTCGGCGCCCTGTCGGCGGACGCGCATAGACGCGTCGGGTTGCGCGCGGCGGAAGTCTTCGACGCGGTTTGCGTCATCCAGGGCGACCACGCGCGCGAGATGGCGGAAGCGGCCGGCGCGGAGGTTGTTCCGGACCGCGCGGCGGCGGGGGAGTGGGTGCGCCGCACCGCCGCGCCGGGCGACCGGGTCCTGGTCAAGGCATCGCACGGCGTGAAGCTCGACGAACTCGTTCGGGGGCTGACCGCGACTTGATTTTCGACCTGGGCACGTTCGTCATCGCCTTCGCCCTCGCGCTGCTCATCTATCCGCAGGCCATCCGGACGCTTCGCCGGCTGAAAGCGGGCCAAGTGATCCAGGAAGAGCTGCCCGACTCGCACCAGAAGAAGGCCGGCACGCCGACCGGAGGCGGCATTGTTTTCGTTGCGCTGGCGATCGTCGGTGGTCTGCTCGCTGCGCTGGCTGGACACAACGGGACGCTACCCGCCATGGCGGGGCTGGTCGCGGGTGGATTGATCGGGTTCGCCGATGACCGGAGCAAGCTGCGGGTGGGCACGCGCGGGATCCCCGCCCGGCTCAAGCTTCCGATCCAGCTCGTGCTCGCGATTCCCATCGCCTGGCTGGCCACGGTGCAGGGCGGGCCGCAGCTTTTTCTGCCCGCCACGCCATGGGTGGTCTTTCCGCTTGCGGTCGCGGCCATCGTCGCCACGGCCAACGCGGTGAACATCACGGACGGCATGGACGGGCTCGCGGGCGGGCTGGCCGTGATCGCGATCGCAACGATCGCGTTGCTTCTGCCTGGTGCGCCCGCCGGCGAGAAGGCCGTCGCGATGACTTTGTGCGGTGCCCTGGTTGCGTTCCTCGTCTTCAACAGGTATCCCGCGCGGGTCTTCATGGGCGATACCGGTTCGCTCGCCATCGGCTTTGCGCTGGCCGCGATGGCCATTCAGCAGGGCGTGCTTCTGCTGCTTCCGATCGTGGCTCTCGTGTTTGTGCTGGAGACCCTGTCTGTCATCATTCAGGTCGCTTACTTCAAAGCCAGCGGCGGACGCCGCGTTTTCACCATGACCCCGATCCACTACACGTTCCACCACGAGGGTTGGTCTGAGAATCGCATCGCGCTGTCGTTCTGGGGCGCGGGGCTCCTCTCAGCGCTCGCCGCGATCGCTCTCGTGAAGCTGTTGGCTTGAGCGCGCTCGTGGTTGGGGCGGCGCGCAGCGGCGTGGCGCTGGCCTTTCACCTCACCGCGCAGGGCGAGAAGGTCCGCGTCGTCGATCGCAAGCCGGCCGCGGAGCTGCAGTCGACGCTCGAGCAGATGCCGCCGAGCGTCGAGCTACGTCTGGGCGGCTACGACGCCAGCGCTCTCGAGGGTGTCGATGTGGTTTACGCGAGCCCAGGCGTGCCGTGGGATTCCGAGCTGCTCAACGAAGCCCGCGCGAAAGGCATCCGGGTCTCGAGCGAGATCGACCTGTTTCTGAAGGCGTGCAAGGGAACGGTGGTCGGAATCACCGGGACCAACGGCAAGACGACCACGACTGCGCTCACAGGCGTGGTTTTGTCGGCCGGCGACCGCCCAGTCATCGTGGGGGGCAACATCGGCGACACGGTGCTCGACCGCGTGGATGAGATCACCCCCGAGCACTGGGTCGTGCTCGAGCTCTCGAGCTTCCAGCTCGAGTCAGTCGAAAGGCCGAAGCTGCACGTCGGTGTGATCCTCAACATCACGCCCGACCACCTCGACCGTCACAAGACGCTCCAGAGATATATAGACCTCAAGGCGCGCGCGATCGAGGACGCCGATTACGCCCTGTTGAATGGCCGCGATCAAGTGGTGCGCGAACTTGCAAAACGCGCGAGCGGCGAGGTCGTGTGGTTCGACGAGCACCAGCCTCTGCCCCCGATGCCGCTGCCCGGGCGTCACAACATGGAAAACGCGCTTGCCGCGGCGGCCGTGGGACGCATCGCGGGGTTGAGCGACGACACGATCAACAACGCCATCCGATCGTTCCGAGGCGTCGAGCACAGGCTCGAGCTGGTGGGCGAGTGGGCAGGCGTCCGCTGGTACAACGACTCCAAGGCGACCAATCCCGACGCGGGCCGCGTGGCGCTGAACGCGTTCCCTGGCGCGCCCGTGATCCTGATCGCCGGCGGATACGGCGGCGGTTTCGAGCTGCGCGAGTGGGTTGCGGACGTGCTCGCGAACACCGAGGCCGTGATTCTCATCGGGGCCTCAGCTGACGCGCTGGCCGAAGCCTTACGCGATCACCCGCAGATCCTGCGCGCTCCATCACTCGAAGAGGCCGTGTCGATCGCCGCCGGGCTCGCGCGCCAGGGCGGCGTCGTGCTCTTGAGTCCCGCCTACAAAAGCTTCGACATGTTCAAGGACTTCGAGGATCGCGGCAACCAGTTCAAAGAGCTGGTCCGCCAACGGTTTGCGGCGTGAGCACCGCGTCTCAAGAGCGACCGCAGCCGGACCGGCTGCTGCTTTTCACCACCGTCCTGCTGTGCGCGGCGGGGCTGGTCATGGTCACGAGCGCGAGCGTCGCCTTCGCTTACAACCAGCACCAATCGACCTTCTATTACGCGGAGCGGCAGGCCGCCTGGCTGGTGATCGGATTCATCGCCCTGTTCGTGCTCGCGAGGGTGGATTACCGGCGTATCCGGCCGCTCGCGCCGGCCGGCGCGGTCGCGGTCGCGCTGTTGATGCTGCTGGTCCTCGTCCCGCATCTGGGCGTGAGCGTCAACGGCGCGCGCCGCTGGTTCGATGCCGGACCGCTCGGCACATTTCAGCCTTCCGAGCTCGGCAAGCTCGCGTTCGCCGTCTTCATCGCGCACTGGATCGACCGCAACTCGGAGCGCATGGGCCAGTTCCAGCAGGTGTTCGTGCCCTTCGCGGCGATGCTCGCCGGCGTGCTCGCCCTGCTGATGCTCGAGCGCGACCTCGGCACGGCCATCGTCACAGTCGGAATCTTCCTGAGTGCCTACTGGGCCGGCGGCGGCCGCCTGCGCCACATCATCCTGCTCGCCGGCTTCCTCGGCCTTGGGTTCATCGCGGTGACGCTGCTCGAGCCGTACCGAATGTCCCGACTCACCGCGTTCAAGAACCCGTGGGCGGATCCGCTCGGCGCCGGCTTCCAGGCCACCCAGTCCCTTTACGGGCTCGCATCAGGGGGCATCTTCGGCGTCGGCATCGGACACTCGATCGAGAAGTACGGCTGGCTCCCGGAGGCGCACACCGACTTCATCTTCGCCATCATCGGCGAGGAGACCGGTTTGATCGGGACGACGCTGGTGATGCTCGGCTTCCTGGTGTTCGGCATCCGCGGTTATCGCGCGTCGCTGCGTGCGCCGGACAGGTTCGGGATGGCGCTCGCAGCGTCGATCACCACGTGGGTGACCTTCGAGGCGCTGCTCAACATGGCGACGGTCACCAACACGCTTCCGATCACGGGCGTGCCCCTGCCTTTTTTCAGCTACGGAGGCACCGCGCTCGCCACGTCGCTGGCCGCGGTCGGGATCCTGCTGAGCATCGCCCGCCACGGCTCGGGTTCGGCGTTGCGGAACAATCGTCAGAGTGATGCGCCTTTTGATCGCTGGCGGCGGGACCGGCGGGCACCTGTATCCGGCGCTCGCGGTCGCGCGGGCGTTTCGCGCTGAGGAACCGAGCGGTGCCGTCCTGCTCGTCGGGCGCAAGGGCGGCCCGGAGGAGCGGCTCGTCCCGGCCGCGGGTTTCGAGCTGGAAACCGTCCGGGTCCGCGGGCTCGACCGTGACGCACCCTGGAAGAACCTCGCGCTGCCGGCGCTTGTCCCGCTGGCGCTGCGCGCAGCGCTCCGCATCGTCGACCGCTTCCGGCCTGACGTCGTACTGGGCATGGGCGGCTACGTGATGGCCCCCGCGGTGGCCGCCGCTCGCATCCGCCGTCTTCCTTATGTGCTGCATGAGAAGGACGTGCGGCCGGGCCTGGCGACCCGGTACTTCGCGGCCAACGCGGCCGCCGTGTGCACGACATTGCCCGGCACCGAATCGCGGCTGCGAGACGTCCGCGTGGTGATGACCGGGGTTCCCCTCCGTGAGGGATTCGAACCGCGGACGCCGGATGTGCCGCCGCGCCGGCTGCTGGTCACGGGCGGAAGCCAGGGCGCGCGCAGGCTCAACCAGGCGGTGTGGTCTGCCCTCGACGGGCTGTGCCAGAGGTTCGAGGAGGTGGTGCACGTCGCCGGGCAGCAGGGCGCGGACGAGCTGCCCCAGCACGCGCGTGACCGCTATCGCGGGATCGCCTTCACCGACGACATGGCCGCATTGATGGCACGCGCCGACCTGATCGTCGGCCGAGCCGGGGTCGGCACCATCGCCGAGGCGGCCGCGGTCGGGCTGCCAATGGTGCTCGTCCCCGGCACGTTCGGCGGCGGCCACCAGGAGGAGAACGCGGCGGCCATGGTCAGCGCCGGCGCCGCGGTGAGGATCGCCGACGACGAGCTCGACGGCGACAGCCTTCTGCGCACGATCGACGGCCTCGAAGCGGACCGGATCCGCGCGATGGCCAAGGCCTCGGCTGCGGCGGGCCGCCATGACGCCGCGCAGCGAGTGCTGGCGGTGCTGCACGAGGTCGTCGGCCGATGAGGGCTCATCTCATGGGCGTCGGCGGTGCGGGAGTGTCCGCGCTGGCGCGGGTCTTCCTGGCGCGGGGAGACGAAGTCAGCGGATGCGATCTCAAGGAGTCGGAGACGACGTCCGAGCTCGAGGCGGAGGGATTGAAATTCGTCCTCGGCCACAACCCGGAGCACGTCCTCGGCCAGGACCTGCTCGTCTACAGCGGCGCGATCAAGAAGTCGCCGGAGCTCGACGCCGCCCGCGCGATGGGGGTCAAGGTCCTGAGCCGCGCCGAGATGCTCGCGCAGATGATCAACGACGCGGACTCGATCGCAGTCGCCGGCACCGCCGGCAAGACGACCGTCACGCACATGGTCGGCCACATCCTGGTCATCGCCGGCTACGACCCGACCGTGCTGGTGGGCGACGGATCGAGCACGCGCGCGGGCAAGACCGAGTGGCTCGTCGCCGAGACGGACGAGTCGGACGGCACGCTCACGCTCCACCACCCGCAACGGGCGATCGTCACGAACATCGAGCTCGACCATCCCGACCACTTCCGCGACGTGAGCGCGGTCCGCGACCTGTTCCAGTGGTTCATCGAAGGCCTGCCGCAAAGCGGGCTCGCGGTGTTGTGCGCGGATGACGAGCTCGCGCGCGAGCTCAAGCCGAAGGCGCGCAAGGTCACCTACGGCTTTCGCCAGGGCGCTACGTATCGCTGCGAGCATGCCCGTCCTTTTCCGATCTATCGCGGCGTTGACCTGCTGGGACACGTCAACCTGCGGCAGCCCGGCCGCCACAACATCCAGAACGCGACGGCTGCGGCCGCGATGGCTCTCGAGATCGGCATCGGATTCAACGACGTCGCCGCGGCGCTGCACACGTTCCCCGGCGCCCATCGCCGCCTGGAGTTTCTCGGCGTCTTCCAGGGCGCGACGGTTTACGACGACTACGCGCACCACCCGACGAAGGTGCGCGCGACGATCGAGGCGGCCCGCGAGCTCCGTCACCGCCGCCTGCTCGTGGTCTTCCAGCCGCACCGTTACTCCCGTTTGAGCGCGCTGATGCACGACTTTGCCCGCGCGTTTGACGGCGCCGACCGCGTTTACGTGCTGGACGTGTACAGCGCGGGCGAGGAGAACGTTTCCGGCGTCCGCGCCTCCGACCTGGCGCACCAGATCCCGCACGGCATCTACGTCGGCGACTTCGTCAAAGCCAAAGAAGCGCTCGGGGAGATCGTCGGTCCGGATGACCTTGTTCTGCTCATGGGCGCGGGCGATATCAAGAAGTTGGGCGATGACCTGGCGCACAAAAACTAACCTCGCCTGGCTGCGAGAGCAGCCCGGCGTCAAGGAAGACGAACCGCTGGCGTCGCGCACTTCCTTCGGCATCGGCGGTCCGGCCGATTTCCTGGTCGAGCTGGCGCGGGCCGAGGCGATCGAGAAGGCGATCGACGGCT
>VBFV01000187.1 GCA_005881335.1 Chloroflexota bacterium | reverse complement strand
GCGTCCAGGCCGGGCAGGACGTGACGGTCGAGCTGGAGGCTGGGGCGCGGATGGTCGAAGAGGCCGCCGCCCGCGCCGACGGCAGCGCCGCCGACGCCGCGCGCCTGAAGACGCTTTCGAAGTCGCTTCGCGCCGGCGGCGCGACCAAGGCGGACGGCGAGCTCACCGCCCTGATGCGCCGCTACGCCGACAGGACTTTTGCCACCACCTACGCACGTGAGGTCGAAGTCATCGTGGAGCCGGTCAAGGCGCGGTTCAGCACGTGGTACGAGCTCTTCCCCCGGTCCGTCGGCACGTTGAAAGATGTCGAGCGGCTCCTGCCCGACATCGCCCGAATGGGCTTCGACGTCCTCTACCTCCCCCCTGTCCACCCCATCGGCAAAAGCCACCGCAAAGGCGCCAACAACAAGCCGGCGGCCAAGGGTGAGCCCGGCAGCCCATGGGCGATCGGATCAGAGGAGGGCGGCGACAAGGCCGTCCACCCGGAGCTCGGAACCCTGGAAGACTTCCGCCACCTGGTCCAGGCCGCGACCGGCCAGGGCCTGGACGTGGCGCTGGACATCGCCTTCCAGTGCTCGCCCGATCATCCCTACACGCGCGAGCACCCGGAATGGTTCCGCCACCGCCCGGACGGCTCGATCCAGTACGCGGAGAATCCGCCCAAGAAGTACGAGGACATCTATCCCTTCGACTTCGAGACCGAGCACTGGAAAGAGCTGTGGCAGGAGCTGCTGTCGATCGTGCTGTTCTGGGCCGAGCAGGGCGTCCGCATCTTTCGCGTCGACAACCCGCATACCAAGCCTTTCGCATTCTGGGAGTGGCTCATCGGCGAGCTCAAGCGCAGCCATCCCGACTCGATCCTTCTCGCTGAGGCGTTCACCCGACCCAAGGTCATGTATCGCCTGGCCAAGGCCGGATTCAGCCAGTCGTACACGTACTTCGCGTGGCGCAACACCGCCTACGAGCTGTACCAGTACTTCACGGAGCTGGCGCAGCCGCCGGTCCGTGAGTTCTTCCGGCCGAACCTGTGGCCCAACACGCCAGACATCCTCACCGAGTACTTGCAGTCCGGCGGCCGTCCCGCCTTCCAGGCCCGCCTCATCCTGGCCGCGACGCTGGGCGCGAGCTACGGCATTTATGGCCCGGCCTTCGAGCTGATGGAGGGCCGCCCCCGTGAGCAGGGGTCAGAGGAATACCTCGACTCGGAGAAGTACCAGGTGCGGGCCTGGAAGCGTGACGACCCCAACAGCCTTCGCGAGCTGATCACGATCGTCAACCGGATCCGCCGCGAAAACCCAGCCCTCCAGACGGACCGCGGCCTGCGCTTTCACCCGACCGAGAACGACCAGCTCCTCGCGTACTCCAAGAGCACGCCTGACAATGCCAATGTGGTCCTGACCGTGGTCAACGTCGACCCGCACCACGTGCAGCGAGGCATGGTCAACCTGCCGCTCGAGGAGCTGGGCATCGAACGCGACCGGCCCTTCCAGGCGCACGAGCTGATCAGCGGCGCGCGATATCTCTGGAACGGGCCGCGGAACTTCGTCGAGATCAACCCTCACTCGCTGCCGGGCCAGGTCTTCCGCTTCCGCCGCCGCGTCCGCAGCGAGCACGACTTCGAGTACTTCCTGTGATCGCGACATCCGCCTCACGCCGCAGGAAGATCGAGCCGTTCCACCTCGAGGACGACCCTCTCTGGTACAAGGACGCGCTCATCTATGAGCTGCACGTGCGCGCGTTCATGGACAGCGACGCCGACGGTAGCGGCGATTTCCGCGGCCTGATCGAGAAGCTGCCCTACCTGCAGGACCTGGGAGTCAGCGCGCTCTGGCTGCTGCCGTTCTATCCCTCGCCTCTGCGCGACGACGGCTACGACATCGCCGACTACAACAACGTCAACCCGATGTTCGGCACGCTCGGCGACGTCAACCAGCTCGTCAGGGAGGCGCACCGCAGAGGCATCCGCGTCATCAACGAGCTCGTATGCAACCACACGTCCGACCAGCACCCCTGGTTCCAGCGCGCGCGGCGCGCGCGGCCGGGCAGCCCGCAGCGCGACTTCTACGTATGGAGCGAGACGAACCAGAAGTACCAGGACGCGCGAATCATCTTCAAGGACTTCGAGACTTCGAACTGGACCTGGGACCACGTCGCCAACGCGTATTACTGGCACCGGTTCTACTCCCATCAGCCAGACCTCAACTTCGACAACCCGAAGGTCAAAGAGGCGCTCTTCAAGGCCCTCGACTTCTGGATGGACATGGGTGTCGACGGCGTGCGCCTCGACGCCGTCCCCTACCTGTACGAGCGCGAGGGCACGAACGGCGAGAACCTGCCTGAGACACACGGGTTCCTGCGCGAGCTCCGGCAGCACGTCGACGCCGGATACCGCAACCGGATGCTGCTCGCCGAGGCCAACCAGTGGCCCGAGGATGCAGTCGCGTATTTCGGCCAGGGCGACGAGTGTCAGATGTCCTTTCACTTCCCGCTCATGCCGCGCCTGTTCATGTCCATCCGCATGGAGGACCGCTTCCCCATCGTCGACATCCTGGCCCAGACGCCGAGCATCCCCGACACCTCCCAGTGGGCCCTGTTCCTGCGCAACCACGACGAGCTGACGCTCGAGATGGTCACCGACGAGGAGCGCGACTACATGTACCGCGCCTACACGCAGGATCGCCTCGCCAGGCTGAACCTCGGCATCCGGCGCCGCCTGGCGCCGCTCCTGGGCAACGACCGGCGCCGCATCGAGCTGATGAACGGCCTGCTGTTCTCGCTGCCCGGAACGCCTGTCCTGTACTACGGCGACGAGATCGGCATGGGCGACAACATCTTCCTCGGCGACCGCAACGGCGTGCGCACCCCGATGCAGTGGAGCGCCGACCGCAACCGCGGCACGCTCGAGCTGCTGCGTCCGGAAAACCGGAAGGTGCTGGCGTACGTCCGCAAATACGAGTCCGAGCAGATTCTCTGCATCGCCAACCTCTCCCGTTTCCTGCAGGCGGTCGAGCTGGACCTCAGCAAGTGGAAGGGACTCGTGCCGGTCGAGCTCTTCAGCAGCAACGAGATGCCGGTGATCGGCGACAACCCTTACTTCCTGACCATGGGCCCGCACGCCTTCTACTGGTTCGCCATGCAGCCGCGCGCGACGCCGACCATCCAGAGCGACGGCGCGCAGGCCGCGGCGGCCATGCCAGAGGTGCGCGTCGCGGGGGGTTGGGAGGCGGCGCTGGTCGGCGCCGCGAAGGAGTCCCTCGAGGCCGTGCTCCTGGGCTACATCCCGCGGCGGCGCTGGTTCGCGGGCAAGGCCCGCCGGATGAAGACGGCGACCATCACCGACGTGGTCAGCGTCCCGGGCGCGGAGGGCAACTCGTACCTCACCTCGGTCGTGATCGGCTACGCGGAAGGCGACCCGGACACTTACATGCTGCCCCTCGCATACGCCAACGCGGCCGAGGCGCCGCACATCCTCGAGCGGTGGCCGCAGTCCGCCATCGCCTGGGTTCGCAACGCCGGCGAGGAAGCGCGCGGTTTGCTCTATGACGCACTCGGCCCGCCGAACTTCGCGGAGGCCATCCTCGGCGCGATCGCGCGGCGCCGCCGTGCCGCCGGCGGCACGGGCACGCTGGTCGGCTCGACCACGCGCGCGTTTGCGCGCCTGCGCGGCCCGGAGACGATTCGGCTGGAGGCGCAGCTCTCGGTCGCCGAGCAGAGCAACAACTCGGTGATCTTCGGCGAGCGGCTGATGCTAAAAGTCTTCCGGCGCCTGGAGGAGGGCGTGAACCCGGAGCTGGAGGTGGGCCGGTTCCTGACCGAGAAGACGAACTTCAGCCAGACAGCGCCGCTCGCCGGCAGCCTCGAATATCGCCGCGCCAAGGGCGAGCCGATCAGCATCGCGATCCTCCAGGGATACGTGCCCAACCAGGGCGACGCGTGGCAGTACACGCTGAACACCGTCGCCCACTTCTTCAGCGCCCCGGAGCTGGTGGGCGTGCAGCCGCCGCACCCGGCGCGGAGCGTGATCGAGGCCAGTAAGTTGGAGCCCGGGGAGATCGCGACCAGGGCGATCGGCGGCTACCTCGATTCCGCCCGGCTGCTCGGGCGCCGCACGGCCGAGCTGCACGCGGCGCTCTCCTCCGACCCCGCCGACCCGGCCTTCGCGCCGGAGCGGATCACGCCGCTGGACCAGCGTTCCATTTACCAATCGCTGAGCGGGCTGTCCATGCGCGCCACCGACCTGCTGCGCACGCAGCTGAACAAGCTGCCCGCCGACACGCGCGAGGAAGGGCGCAAGGTGCTCGAGCTCGAGTCTCGGATCGCGTACATCCTGAAATCGTTTCTCGCGCGCCGCCTGAACACGACCAGGATTCGCGTCCACGGCGACTATCACCTCGGGCAGGTGCTGTACACCGGCCACGATTTCGTGATCATCGACTTCGAGGGCGAGCCGACCCGATCGCTCTACGAGCGGCGGCTGAAGCGCCTGGCGATGCGCGACGTGGCGGGCATGCTGCGCTCGTTCTCCTACGCCTGCCAGGCGGCGATGTTCTCGCAGCAGGTTCCGGCCGAGCGCCTGCCTGAGCTGCAGGCGTGGGCGCGGTAAGGCCCTGTATGAGCTGCGTTACGAGTTGAACTTGCGGCCAGACTGGGTGCGCATCCCCCTCCGTGGGATCCTGGATCTCGTGACGCCCGCGCCGTGATCGCCCGCTCGCTGCTCAGCCCCTTCGACCTGCACCTCTTCAACGAGGGGACGCACGGCCACCTCTTCGACAAGCTGGGCGCGCATCTGTCGCACGACCCCGAGGGCACGTACTTCGCGGTCTGGGCGCCCAACGCCGACGCCGTGAGCGTGATCGGCGACTTCAACAACTGGGACAAGAACGCCAACGGCCTGTACCCACGCGAGCAGTCGGGGATCTGGGAGGGCTTCATCCCGACCGTCCGGCACGGCGCCCTGTACAAGTACTACGTCCACTCGCGCGTGACTCGCAACGGCCTGGACAAGGCCGACCCGTTCGCGGTTTATTCGGAGGCGCCGCCGCGGCAGGCCTCCGTCGTGTGGGACCTGGCCTACGACTGGGGCGACGACGGCTGGATGGAGAACCGGCGCCACGTCAACCACCGAAGCGCGCCGTGGTCGGTCTACGAGATGCACCTGGGCTCGTGGATGCGGGTGCCGGAGGAGGACAACCGCTGGCTGTCCTATCGCGAGCTCGCACCGCGGCTCGCGGACTACGTGAGCCGGATGGGGTTCACGCACGTCGAGTTCATGCCTGTGATGGAGCACCCGCTGTACGAGTCGTGGGGCTACCAGGTCACAGGCTACTTCGCGCCTACTTCGCGTTACGGCACCCCGCAGGACTTCATGTTCCTCGTCGACTACCTGCACCAGCACGGCATCGGCGTGGTGCTGGACTGGGTGCCCAGCCACTTTCCGGCGGACGAGTTCGGCCTGCAGAACTTCGACGGCACCCATCTGTTCGAGCACGCCGACCCGCGGCTCGGAGTGCACCCCGACTGGGGCAGCTCGATCTTCAACTACGGCCGCAACGAGGTGCGCGGATTCCTCCTGAGCAGCGCGCTGTG
>VBFV01000186.1 GCA_005881335.1 Chloroflexota bacterium | reverse complement strand
TCAGCCGCCGCCGCAAGACGGCTGGTCGGTGGCCGCCGCTATGGCGTGGATCACGCCGGCGAGTGAAATGGGGGCGACGGCGAAGATCGCGACGGTGACGGTTCCTGAGACGAAAAGTGAGACCACTCGTAGGACGCGGCGCCCCATGCAGTTGAAACGCCGGGGCGCGGGGATTTGTTACTTCGGGGTCAGGATGAGCACGCGCCAACCCAGGAGCGCATACCAGCCAAGCATCGCAAGGATGCTGAACACGCTCAGCAGCCCGCCTGCCTGCCTCACCGCCCCAGTCAAGAAAAGGCTGACAACGAGCACGATCGAAACGACGGGTGCCACATAAGCGACCAGGCGCCAGGCGGGGTCTTTCCGCAGCTGGACGGCGATGACCAACGCTCCTATTAGCGTCGCGAACACGAGCAATAGAAATGCGAGGGCATGAATCGTGCCGTGCCAAGTCGTTGGGGTGCCGTTGGTGCCGTCCGTGGTGAAGCTCGAAAGCAGAAATGCCACGCCAGCTAGAACAACGAATGCCGTACCTACACGGGGCCGCGGCGTAACCGTCCTCCATAGGCCGAGCGCGACAGCGATGACGGCCACGCCGATCTGCAAAAAGTTGAGCGTCTGGAGCAAGCCGTAAGGGCCCATCGCGGTTGTGCTGGGATAGACCACCCGGCTGTCCTGGACCAGGTGCCAGCCGCGTGCGTGCAGAAAGTCCCACTCCAGGAACGTGACCACGATCACGACGCCGACGAACACGACTGGGCCGATCGCGCCGAACAGCGCTAGGCGGCGCGTCGTCAGGACCTCATTCATCGGTATCCCTCCACTTCCTGTTCGAAAAGCTCGTGCTCGGCGAGGCGGCCCCATCCCCCGCCTTTGGCGGGGACTTCCCCATAAATGGGGAAGAGTTTCCTGCTGACGGTCACCGGAAGCCCTCGCCTTCTGGTTCGAACAGCTCGTCTTCGGCCAGGCGCCGGGCGAAGCAGAGGAAGCCCGTGTGGGCGACCATCCGGTGCGACGGCCGCATGCTCCGTCCCCTGACCGTCCAGCCGCGCTGGAGCAGCTCGAACGCCTCGAGCATCCCGAAGCCGCGCACCTCCCGGAGGCAGTCGAAGAATCGCTGGACCTGGCTGACGTTGGGGCAATGGGCGAACAGGATGCCGCCCGGCCGCAGCGCGAGTTTCACATGCGGTACCGCCTGCCAGGGCTCCGCGAGGTCGAGCAAGACGCGGTCCATGCCACGCTCCTCGATGCCGGCGTAGACGTCGCCCAGCTTCAGGGTCAGGTTGGCCGGAACCGAACCCAGCGTCTCCACGATCGCCCGGGTCGCCGCTTCCAGGAACTCCTCCCGCGCCTCGTAGCTCACGACCGAACCGCTCTCCCCCACCGCCCGCAGCGCGGCCATGGTGAGCGCCCCGGTCCCGGTTCCCGCTTCCAGCACATGCGCTCCCGGGAAAAGGTCGGCGGCGACCAGGATCGCGCCCAGGTCCTTGGGGTAGATCGGCTGCGTCTGCCTGCGCCGGCCCGTGACCTGCTCGGCAAACGTCGGCCGGACCGCCAGCAGGCGGGCCCCCATCTGGGTGGTCAACACGGTCCCTTCCGGCCGCCCGATCAGGTCGTCGTGCTGGATGAAGCCGGAATGGATGGAGTGCTTCTCACCCGCGCGCAAGCGGACCCGATGGCGCCGGCCGACCTTGTCGACCAGGACGATGACCTCACCCTCGGCGAACGGCCGGCTCACCTTCCAGGCTTGTGGGCGCGGATCAGGGCGTGCCAGTACGCGTGCCACAGCTTGCCGTCGCGCCACTCCGGATGCAGCTGCGTCCGCGCCTCGCCGGACGAGGCGTCGATGACATGGGCGAGCTCAGCCGCCAGCTCCGGGGCGACGGCCATGTTGTGCATCCACTCCTCGTAGTTCCAGTCGAGCTCGCGTGCCTGGGCCATCTCGACCTGGAAGCCCGCCCGCTCCAGCCTGGCCATCCACTCATCCACGGTTAGCGACAGGACGTGCGACGGGTCGCGGCGCATCTCCACCTCGTGCAGGACATCCCGGGCGGGCAGGGGCGGAGCGCAATCGACAAAAGACGCGTCGCGGTCGGGTTTCAGGACGCGGTGGGCCTCGGCCAGGAAGCGATCGATGTCGTGGAAGTGATGCGGCGCCGCTCGAACGACGTAGATGTCGAACGTCTCGTCCTGGAACGGCAGGTGCTCCGCGTCGCCGATCACCCAGTCTGTGTTGTTGACGTTTCGCTCTGCCGCCAGCCTCCTGGCCTCGTTCAGCATCTCCCGAGTCAGGTCGAGACCGATCACCCGCCGGACGTGCGGCGCGAGCGCGAAGGCGGTGTTGCCGGTGCCTGTGGCCACGTCGAGGACGAGGTCGCCGGGCTTCGGCCGCGCGAGGTCGATCACCTCCTGCAGCAGGACGGAGGAGGTGTGGAACGTCGACTTCGAGTAGTTCGCCGCGACGTTCTTGAAGCTGTCTCTTACGTCTGGCATTGCGTGGAGTCTAGGGGTGGAAGTAGTCCCACACGAGCTTGCCGCCGATCACGAACAGCGCGAGGCCGGCGACCGGCTTCAGCCAGGCGATCCGGTCGATCAGCTGCGAGCCGATCAGCGTGAATCCGAAGAGGCAGAGCGCCGCCAGGAGGACACCGCCGGCGAGGATCGGTAGGCGACTCTGCGGTGGCACGGTGCTGGCGACCGAGGAGATCGCGAGCGCGTTGTCGAGCTGCAGCGCGATGTCGGTGAACGCGATGGCCACGATCGAAAAAAGGATGGTCCGGGTCATATCAGCCTCCACTCGAAACAGGTCCGAGTAGAGGTCTCGCCGCGGACCGTGTCCGCCGCCGTCCCGGGCTCTCGCGCCGTCTTGACGGGACCGGCGGGAGTGGCTACTCCCCCCTACGAATCGTCTCCGAGTATATGGTCTTGGCCGATGACCAAGGCAACCGCGACGTGGTCCGGTCCTGCTGCTGAAGAAATTCAAGCAGCCGCTGCGCTCGCTCGAGGTGGAGGTCGAGGGCGACCGTGACGAGGAGTGGCCGAAGGCCTTCTCCAAGATCGAGATCACGTTCCACTGCACGTGGGACGGCGACACCGACAAGAAGCTGGTCGAGCAGGCGATCGACTGGGCCTGCAACCGGTACTGCCCGATCCACGCGACTCTCTCGCGTGGGGTGAAGATCGAGCACCAGCGCAAGGATCGGCATTAGCTGTTCCTCCTCCCCACCCGGCGGCTTCGCCGCCGACCTCCCCACAAGGTGGGGAGGTGAAGAGGCAATGACTTTCTCAAGTACTACCTAGAATTAACCCCGTTCCCCGCAAGCCCTTGTATGGAGCAAGCCTTGCTCGAGAGCTACGTCCCGCTTTTGATCTTCGTCCTGATCGTCCTTGGATTGATCGGAGCGTTGGTGACCCTCAGCTTCGTTCTCGGCCCGTCCAAGCCTCACCGCAAGAAGCTGGCGCCGTATGAGTCGGGCATCATCCCCGACACGCCCGCCGTCAGCCGCCTTTCGGTCCGCTTCTACCTGACGGCGATGCTCTTCATCATCTTTGACGTCGAGGCGGTGTTCTTCTATCCCTGGGCGGTGCTGCTGCGCCAGCTCAAGTGGTTCGGGCTGATCGAGATGCTCGTGTTCATCGGCATCCTGTTCGTCGCCCTGGCCCACATCTGGAAGAAGGGAGGCCTGGATTGGGAATAGAGGCGCTCGCCGAATCCCTCGGCCAGAACGTGCTCACGACCACGCTGGGCAAGCTGATCGGCTGGGGCCGCGGCAACTCGGTCTGGCCGTTGCAGTTCGGCCTCGCGTGCTGCGCGATCGAGATGATCCACACGGCAACCGCCGGCGTCGACATCGCTCGCTTCGGCTCGGAGGCGATGCGTGCCTCGCCGCGTCAGGCCGACATGATGATCGTCTCCGGCCGCGTCTCCCAGAAGATGGCGCCGATCCTGCGCACGATCTACGACCAGATGCCGGAGCCGAAGTGGGTCATCTCGATGGGCGCCTGCGCCTCGACCGGCGGCGTGTTCAACAACTACGCGCTGCTGCAGGGCGTGGACAAGATCGTGCCGGTTGACGTGTACATCCCCGGCTGCCCGCCTCGGCCCGAGGACCTGTTGAACGCGCTGATGATCCTGCAGGAGCGGATCAAGGCCCAGGGGATCACACCTCGGCAGTGATTCCCGAGACCATGACGGTCGACAAAGGCGTCACCGCCGGCGACGCCTGGGTCACCGTCGCGCCCGCCAACATCCACGCCGCACTTTCGGCACTAAAGGATGGCGGCTATCGCCTGCTCGTCTTTCTGACCTGCGTCGACCACCTCGCGGATTCGTCCAGGGAGTGGCCCGCGCGATACGAGATCGTCTACCAGCTGCGCGACATGGAGACCCGGGACCAGCTTCGCGTGCGGACGTTCATCGATGGCGACCCGCCGCACATCGAGTCCGCGTACGACCTTTTTCCGCCCGCCAACTGGGACGAGCGGGAGACATATGACATCCAAGACCGGGGAGCAGGGCGCCTTCGGAGGCGAGCTCCTGACCATCAACTTCGGCCCCCACCATCCCTCGACGCACGGGGTGCTCCGGCTGATCGTCGACCTCGACGGTGAGCAGGTCCGCCGGTTGAAGCCCGTGATCGGCTACCTGCACACGGGGATCGAGAAGCAGGCCGAGGCACTGCGCTGGCAGCAGGCCGTAGTCGTCACCGACCGCCACGACTACCTGTCGCCGCCGATCAACAACCTGGCGTACGCACTGGCGGTGGAGAAGCTGCTGGGGATCGAGGTCCCAGCGCGCGCCGACGCCCTGCGCGTGATCATGTCCGAGCTCACGCGGCTTGCCTCGCACCTGGTGTGGCTCGGCACGAGCGGGATCGAGCTCGGGGCCTCGACGATGCTCATGTACTGCTTCCGCGAGCGCGACACGATCCTCGACATGAACGAGGAGATCTCCGGCTTCCGCATGCACACGTCTTACATCAGGCCGGGTGGGGTGATGGCCGACGCGACCCCCCGCTTCCTCGAGATGCTCGACAAGTTCGTCCGCACGATGCCTTCCAACATCGACGAGTACGAGGCCCTGCTCACGATGAACCCCATCTTTCGCTCGCGCACGATCGGCATCGGCATGCTGCCCGCGGAGGACGCGAAAGTCCTTGGTGCGACGGGTCCGATGCTGCGGGGCTCGGGCGTGGCGTGGGACCTGCGCAAGTCGATGCCGTATTCCGGATACGAGAACTACGACTTCGAGATCGCGACTTCCGATATGTGCGATTGCTACGGGCGTTACCTCGTCCGGATCAAGGAGATGCGCGAGGCGGTCAAGATCCTGCGCCAGGCGCTGGACCGCCTGCCCGACGGGCCCATCAACATCGACGACCGCAAGGTGCTCCCGCCCCCGCGCGAGGAGCTCGAAACGTCGATGGAGGCCGTGATCCACCACTTCAAGCTCTTCACCGAGGGTTACACGGTGCCGCCGGGCGACGTGTACGTGGCGGTGGAGTCGGGACGCGGCGAGAACGGGTGCTACGTGGTGAGCGACGGCACTCACAAGCCGCGGCGGGTCAAGTTCCGTGCCGCCTCGTTCGTCAACCTGCAGCCGCTCGAGCGCATGGCGATGAACCACATGGTCGCCGACATGGTGGCGATCATCGGGACCGCGGACACGGTGCTGGGGGACGTCGACCGGTGAGCGCCCTGTCATCCCATGTGCTGGAGGAGATCAAAGAGCTGCCGGCGAAATATCCGCAGCCGCGCTCGGCGGTGATGCCCGCGCTGGACCTGGCGCAGGAGGAGCTCGGCCACCTCACGCCCGAGGCGATGAGCGAGGTGGCCGCCGCCCTGGAGCTGGATCCCGGATATGTGGAAGGCGTCGCGACGTTCTACTCGCTGTTCCATCTCGCGCCGATCGGCAAGCATCGGTTCTACGTCTGCACCAACCTCAGCTGCGCGCTGCGTGGGGCCGACGAGATCGTCGACCGCGTGAAGAAGGAGATCGGGGTCGGCTCATCCGACGAGGTTTCGTCTGACGGCTTGTTCAGCTACGAAGAAGTTGAGTGCCTCGGCGCCTGCGAGTACGCGCCGATGATGCGGCTTGACCATCGCTATTACTACGACCTGACGACGGAGAAGGTCGACGCGCTGGTTGCTGAGCGTCGTTCTTCCTCGCCCCTCACCCCAGACCTCTCCCCTGAAGGGGAGAGGGAGTCGCGGCGTTCTTCCTCGGTTGCTCCAGCAGCACGCCCCCACCCGGCGGCTTCGCCGCCCACCTCCCCCGCGAGCGGGGAGGTGAAACGAAAAAAGAAGAAGGCCGATGGCTGAGCTGCGCGGGTCATCCGGCGACGCGCCAAACCACATCATCACCCGCTGGTTCGGCACTCCGAACCTGCACACACTCGACGTCTACGAGTCGAAGGCCGGCGGCTATAAGGCGCTGCGCAAGGCGCTTCTGGACATGTCGCCCGCCGAGATCACCGGCGAGGTCAAGACCTCAGGCTTGCGCGGCCGCGGCGGTGCTGGATTCGCGACCGGCACCAAGTGGGGCTTCATCAACCGCGATGCCCCCGGGCCGAAGTACGTCGTTGTCAAC
>VBFV01000138.1 GCA_005881335.1 Chloroflexota bacterium | reverse complement strand
TCGCAGCAGGCTGGCGTAGGCGGTCGCGACGAGCAGCGCGCACCCCGGAATGATCAGCGACGGGAGTCCCGCGCCCAGCCCGAGGGCGAGGGCGAAAACTATCGACGCGGCGGCGGCCAAGACGACACGTAAGACGATGAGCGTGCCGAGGTAATCGCCGAGCGCGGCTCGATTGCGCGCGGCCTCGCGCGTGTACAGCGACTGAAACCCGAGGTCTCCGACGACCGCGACCAGGCCCGAGTAGGCGACCAGCGTCGTGTACTGCCCGTAGCGGGTGTCACCGAGCGCATTGGCCAGCACGATGACGACGACTAGAGAGATGACCCGCGAGATCGTCCGCGCGGCGAGGATGAAGAGCGAGTTGCTGACCGCACGGGTGCCGAGCTGAGCCGCAGCTCCTTCAGCCGTGTCGGTCACGGCCGGAAGTCTAGATCGTGCCGGGCCTCACTCTGGACTTCGCCTCTGGCGCGATCAGCAGCAGGACCTGGCCTTGCGCCAGCGCGGGGTGGTGCTGGTCGAGATCGTCGATTGCGTGTGCCAGCTGCGCATAGGTGATGTGGTAGCCGCGGCCCCACGAGATCCCGGGGTCGTTGAGCCAGACACCGGTGCTGTCGTAGCCGATGATCGTCACGAAATGCGGAACGGAGTAGCCGTTCTGCTCGTAGTGGTTCGTGTAGCCGGGATACCGCGGGTTGCCCAGGCCGTGCGTGCGCACCTCCGCCAGCAGGGGTCGACCCGCTGATAGCTGCTGGGCGATCACCTTGGGATCGTTGGGCAGGATCCGGTAGCTGTACCCGTAGTGCTGTTCGGCGAGCTGGCCGAGCATCGTGTCGTTGAGGTCCGGCTGCGATTTCCAGCCGTCGATCTGCTTGATGTAGCTGTCCGCGGCATGCGGATCGATCACGACCGACTGGTCGTGCCCCCAGTACAGCAGCAGCATCGTGAGGTTTGCCGCCTCGCAGCTTTCCTGGTGCTTGTCCCAGTTGTTGAGCGGGGCCTGGGTCGTGAACGGAACCTGCAGGAGGATGTGGTCCGGCAGCGCCGCCGGGGTCACCTCGGTGCCGGGCCCGACCGTGGGGATCGGCTGCGCCTGCACCCGGGTCACGGCCGGCAACGGCGACGCAACGCGGGAGTTCAGGTAGTGGCGGCCGGCAACCCCTGACGCCCCGCCGAGAATCAGCGCGGCGAGTACGGTGATCGCGATGCCGCCCCAGCGAACGTCGACCGGCCCAATGCCTCCGCCGCGGCTCAGTTGGACTTCCACAGACCGGATCCCTCCTCCGCGCCCTTGTCCTGCTCAGAGAAAAAACGCGGGCGGCGGAACCCTTACCCGGTCGTTGGTTTAGAGGTGTAAATGGAGCCCTATACTCCCCTCTGGTCCCGATGGCGCAACCTTTTGCGTTCGGTTTGAGTTCTAGCTAGCGATGTTCGGCATCCTCAAATGGTTGGCCGGGCTGGCCGTGGTGGCGATCGTCGGCGTCGGCGTCGGCGTGTACTTCGCCTTCTTCGGCGCCGGCCCGCAGGTCACATACGTGACGCCCGACCTGGTGCCCATCGACCTCAACACCGCCGCGCCGAGCGACCAGCCGCCGGTGAACCTGCCCGCCGCCGTCAGCCTGCCCGTCCCATTCACGCCGCAGGCGCCTCTCGGCAACTGGGCGGCCCGGCAGCACACGTGCGAGGAGGCGAGCCTCGCGATGGTCGACCGCTATCTGCACGGCGACCACTCAGGGAGCCTCATCGATGCGCGCACGGCCGACGCGGCCATCAACCAGATCACCGCCTGGAAGCCGGCCCAGGACCTGACGCCGCTGCAGGTCGGACAGGTCGCCCAGAAGTACATGGGCTGGGCTTACAAGATCCTCCCCTCCGACCGGCTCAACATGAAGCAGCAGCTCGCGCTCGGGCGGCCGTTGATCGTCGGGGTTCGCACACACGGGCTCGGCAACCCGAACTACCCGGGCTACCGCGACCATTACGAGCAGGCGGCCTACTCGGTCTCCCATTACCTGGTCGTGGTCGGCTACGACCAGTCGGACACCTACATCCTCAACGACCCTGGGCTCACGCGAGGCAAGGGGTACCACATCACCTACGACCAGCTGATGCACGCGATCGACGACCTCGACCAGGCGTACCCCGACCTGAACATGGGCCGGGTCTTCCTGGTCCTGGCCCCGTTCTCCAACTCAGGGAGCTAGATCGTTCCGGATAGTCCGGACTATCCGAACTTCATTACCGCCTGCAGGTCGCTTCGTCCGGACTATCCGGAAAAACTACGGGCGCCTCAGGCGAAGACGATCGCTTCGTTGAAGTCGGAGTAGCCGGCTTCGAAGGCGCCCTTGCTGATCCAGTACTGACCTCGGATCGGGTCGTTGACCAGCACCTGGCTCGAGCTCACCCCGACCACGGTGTAGACGTGCGAGGCGTAAACCGGCCCGATCCACGGAATCCACTGCCCGTCGAAGCTCAGGTAATCGCGCCGGGGATGCCACGCCCAGTCCCAGGTCGAGAACGCGACCACCGGATGCCCGGCGATGACGCGCGCGTAGATCGTCGCGGCCGACATCGACCCATACGCGAGGATGTTCGCGCCGTGCGCCTTGGCGACGCGGACCAGCGGCGGATAGAAGGTGCCGAACCCGGTGTAGTTGCTCTCGCTGCCGTTGACGTTGCCGACGAACGTCTGGTAGGGATTGCCCCAACGCACGCGCCCCTGCGCGTCGACGGACTTGGCCCTGAGGTCGGCGCCGATCTCGTTGAGGATCTGGTCCTGGCTGACGTAAATCCCCTGGTGAGTTAGGGCCATCGAGGTGGCAGCCTCCTCGCAGCTCAGCGGGTGGTTCTGGTAGATGAACGTGACGCCAGAGACGATGTGGGTCTGGCTCATGACCACGTAGATCGCGTGGTCCGCGTTGGCCGTGACGTCCTTCCCGTCGGCGGAGATCGCGTCAAACGCAGCCACGGTGAGGGCGTTCGCGAAGAGCTCTCGGTCGTGCGTGATGCGTGCCTGGAGGCTCGAGAGATCGATTCCGTAGAGGGCGGCGATGGAGATCTCGTCCGCAGCGTGCTGCAGGTTTTGCTGCGCGACCGTGGCCGCGTCGAGGCGCCACTGCAGGCTCTTCTGCGTCGACAGCAGGCTCCGGGTCAGGAACTCGGCGCGCGACATTCGGCCGAGCGGGCCGAGGTCTGCATAAGCGTTCGACCGCGCGAGCACGTCGGCGGCGGGATCGCTGCGGATGCCAAGCTGGCCCGCCTGCCGGGCCTGGGTCGCGATGGCGGAGGCCCCCAGCGCGATCCGGTGGTCGATCGGCACGAGCCTGGCTTCCATCGCCCAGTCGTCGCGCAGGGTTGCGAACTCAAGCGGCGTCCTTGCCTGGCTGAGAGCGTCGAGCCTGGACTTCCGCTGGACGAACGTCTCGGGGGCCAGGGCCTGGTGCAGGTTCTGCTCGGTGAGCACCGCGTCGGCACGGTATCGGTTCAGGTCCCGCGACCAGATGGCGTCCGTCTCCGACTGCCACCTGGCGAGGGCCTCGGTGCCTCCCGGGAGCCAGAAGGCGCCGCCGGCGCCGAACACGATCGTGGCCTGGCTCATGGTCCACTGCTGCTCGAGCTCGGCCAGGTCCGCGCCGGGGATGCCCTTCTCGCGCATGTCGGCCCACCTGGCGTGAAGCGCCGCGGCGTGGGCCTGGATCACGTACGCGCCGCCGGAGTCGACGAGCCCGCCGCCGCCCAGCGAGGTGATGACCGAGACGAGGACGACCGCCGCGGAGACCCGTTCCGTCCAGACCGGCCGGCTGCGCCGGGTAGGCACCGTGGGCGCCGTGTGGCGCGGAAATTCAGCTGGGCGCGTTTCCAAGACGACTGCCGGCGCGTCGCGCTCGACAGCTATCACGGCAACGGGCGATCGTTTCGCATTTCGTATTGCTCAACGACCTCACCCCGTGCCCCGCTCGCCGGGGCGAGCATACACCTCGTCGGCCGGGACGAGCCGCTCCTGCCGGGTGCCTGGGAAATGAACCCGGACACCCGGCCTGCCGGGGCTGCCGAGCTCCCAGCCGGCGGCATACAGCCGGGCCGCGTCCGCCAGGTCGGACGCGTTGGCGATCTTGACCCCGTCGGTGAAGGTCAGGGTCTGTGAGCGGGACCCTGGGAAGCCGAGCCGCACCTGGCCGCCGGTCTTGAGGTTGTAGACGTACTCGTCGAGCGAACCGGACTCGCTGCCCGCGACGAGCTCGGCCACGGACGGAAAGTCGCCCTCCCGCATCGAAGTCTTCAGCTCGGCGCGCGAGGTGCGCTCTGCCAGCCTGCGCCGGCGCCGAATCTCTGTCAGCAGGACGTCGCGCTCGCCGCGTAGGGCCGCCAGGTCCTGCTCGAGCGGGCGCATCCGCTCGCGGAGCAAGTCCACCCGGTGCTCGAGCTCCGCGCCATCCAGCCCGGTCAGATCGTCTGCCACGGCCGCAACCTTAGATCTCGTGGTCCGCGCGGCGGTTGCGGAAAGCGGCGAACAACGCCAGGTCGTAGCCGATCTTCAGCCCTCCGCCCGCATAAAACGGCAGGCCGAAAACGGCGGCCCCGATAGCCACGCCCGAGAGCACAGGCCCGAAAGCCTGCGCCACCCCGCGCACCGCGCCGGTCACCGCCAGCGCGGCCGCCCGGTCCTCGCGCGGCACGATCGAGACGACGTACGCCTGCCGCGCAGGGACGTCCATCTGCGAGAGGAGAAACCGGGCCAGCAGCAAACCGACGGCCCACGCCAGGGTCGGACTGAACGCGACGAACAGAAGCAACACATTGCTCGGCAGGTGAGTGAAGACCATCGTGTTGATCAACCCGATGCGGGTCGACAGCCTGGCCGAGACCTCAAAGGAGATCGATTGGAGGAACGCCAGCGCCGCAAACACAGGCCCGAGGACCTGCGGGCTTGCTCCGAAGCGAACGTGCAGCCAGTAGCTGATGACCGCGTTCACGACAAAGCCGCCGGCGAACGAGTCGAGGGCGAACAACGCCGCCAGCCCGGCAAGCACACGCGTCGTCTCGCGTCGCCGAAGGGCGCCGAATGCAGGCGCGCGCACGTCGGATTCGGCTCGCCGGCTGATGAATGCCGGGATGACGGCGGTCGCCACGCCGAGCGCCGCATAAAGAAGGAAGAAGACACGCAGGTTGGCGAAGCTCGCGAAGCCAGCGGCCAGACCGCCACCCGCGTTGAAGAGGCCCCCGATCAACGCGTAGCGGCCAAAAGCCAGGTTGCGCTGCTGTGGCGTCGCGACCTCGGCCACGGCCGTCTGCTCGATCGGAGCGAACGGTCCGAGGTCCAGGTTGCCTGCGCCGAGCATCCCGGTCACACCGGCCAGGACGAGCAGCGACGGTTGCGTCGCGAGCGCCAGGTCGAGGCCGGTGACGGCCATCAGCAGACCGGTCACAGCTAACGTCGCGCGGCGGCCGAATCTCACCGCGAATACGACTGCCCCCAACCCGGTCAGCGACGCGGAGGCGAGGCCGAGACCCACGGTGAGGCCGATCAGCACCGGTGAGAGTCCCGCGTGTTCGAGGTGAAGGCCGACGAGCACAGCCGCGAAACCGAAGCCGAAGGCCCTCAGGCCCCGAGCCACGAGGAGCAGCGCCCAGTCAGAGCGCATCGCGCCCGAAGGGTACTCGCTGCCCGACTTTTATTTCAACGGCGACGTTGAGAAACTCCTAAACTGGACTTGTGGATTCCAGGCGCGAGACGATCCTCGCCTTCCTGAAGACGCACGGCCAGGCGACGCTGGCCGAGATCGCGGCGCACCTCGAGGTCTCCAAGCAGGGGGCTCTGCGCCACCTGGAGGCCCTGGAGGCGTCCGGGCTGGCCACGGTGGCCCCGGCGGACGCCCACCGTCGCGGGCGACCGGAACACGTCTACAAGCTCACGGCCGCGGCCGGGGAGCACTTCCCCGACGGGCACCGCGACCTTACCGCCGAGCTGGTCGACTTCATGACCAACGAGCAGCTGAAGCAGTTTTTCGAGCGGCGCGCGGCGAGGCTCGAGGCTGAATACGCCCCCCGGCTGGCGGGCCTAGACTTTGGAGCGCGAGTCCGCGAGCTCGCCCGGCTCGCCTCTGAGCACGGGCACATGGCCGAGGTGGTCGAGCTTGGCGACGGAGGCCTCGCGATCCGCCACTGCAACTGCCCCATCCAGGACGTCGCCGCCCGCACCGGCCTGCCATGCGTCAACGAGCAGCACATGTACGAGCGGCTTCTCGGGACAGACGTGGCTCGGACGACGTGGATGGCTGAAGCCGCCGATGACTGCACATACGTGATGAAGGAGAGCGAAAAGAAAATTGGCTGATTTCGAGATCAAAGACCTGCGCGCGAGCGTCGAGGGGCGCCAGATCCTGAAGGGCGTCTCGCTGAGCATCGCGAAAGGCGAGGTGCACGCGGTGATGGGCCCGAACGGTTCGGGCAAGTCGACGCTGTCGCACACGCTCATGGGTCACCCCGGCTACGCGGTGGACGGCGGCGAGGTGCTGTTCAAGGGACAGAACGTCCTCGCGCTGGAGCCCGACGCGCGCGCGCGGCTCGGCATGTTCCTCGCCTTCCAGTACCCGGTGGTCGTGCCTGGAATCTCGATGGCCAACTTCCTGCGCACCGCGCTCAACTCCAAGCGTGGCTACGACGGCAAGGACAAGTCGAAGCAGGTGACGCCCAAAGAGTTTCGCTCGATGCTCAAGGGCGAGCTCGAGGTCTTGCACATGGACGACTCGTTCCTGCCGCGCTACATCAACGATGGCTTTTCCGGCGGCGAGAAAAAGCGCGCCGAGATCCTGCAGATGGCGATGCTGAAGCCCGAGATCGCGATCCTCGACGAGACCGACTCCGGCCTGGACATCGACTCGATCAAGTTCGTCGCGGAGGCCGTGAACCGGATGCGCGGTCCCGAGCTCGGGATCCTGATCATCACGCACTACACGCGCGTCCTCGAGTTCATCAAGCCCGACTTCGTCCACGTATTGGTGGACGGAAAGTTCGTGCTCTCGGGCGGGCCCGAGGTCGCCGACAGGCTGGAGAAAACCGGTTATTCGGAATGGGGCAAAGAGGAAACCGCCCAGCCCCAGGAGGTCGCCTGATGGCAACTGTACCCAAGGTCGAGGTCGGTACCGACTACAAGGAGAAGTACGGCTTCTTCGTCCCCGAGGAATACGTCTTCAAGGCCAAGCGCGGCCTGAACCCGGACATCGTCAAAGAGATCTCGTGGATGAAGCAGGAGCCCGAGTGGATGACGAAGATGCGTCTTCGCTCGCTCGAGATCTTCCGCAAGAAGCCGATGCCAACGTGGGGCGCGGATCTCTCTGTGATCGACTTCGAGAACATCTTTTACTACCTCAAGGCTTCGGACAAGCAGTCGAAGACCTGGGAGGACCTGCCGCCGGACATCAAGGCGACGTATGACCGCCTTGGCGTGCCGGAAGCCGAGCGGAAATTCCTCGCCGGCGTCTCGGCGCAGTACGAGTCGGAGGTCGTCTATCACTCGCTGCAGGAAGAGCTGACGAAGAAGGGGGTCATCTTCACGGACACCGATTCAGCTCTTCGGGACCACCCCGATCTCTTCAAGGAGTACTTCGGCACCGTCATCCCGCCGGCGGACAACAAGTTCTCGGCGCTGAACACCGCGGTGTGGTCGGGCGGATCCTTCATTTACGTTCCCAAGGGCGTGCGCGTGGACATTCCCCTCCAGGCTTACTTCCGCATCAACGCCGAGAACATGGGCCAGTTCGAGCGGACGCTGATCATCTGCGACGAGGGATCGTTCGTGCACTATATCGAGGGCTGCACCGCCCCCATCTACACGACCGACTCGCTTCACTCCGCCGTGGTCGAGATCATCGTCAAGAAGAACGCGCGCTGCCGCTACACGACGATTCAGAACTGGTCGACCAACGTCTTCAACCTGGTGACCAAGCGCGCGATGGCTTACGGCGACGCAACCATGGAGTGGGTCGACGGCAATCTTGGGTCCCAGATCACGATGAAATATCCGTCGGTCTACCTGATGGAACCGGGCGCCAAGGGCGACGTGCTCTCGGTCGCGTTCGCCGGCAAGGGTCAGCACCAGGACGCCGGCGGCAAGATGATCCACGTCGCACCGAACACGACCTCGACCATCACGTCGAAGTCGATCTCCAAGGGCGGCGGCCGGACCTCTTACCGCGGCCATATCAAGATCTACCCCGGCGCGAACAACTGCAAGTCGTTCGTCAAGTGCGACGCGCTGCTGCTCGACGACGAGTCCCGCTCCGACACGTATCCGTACAACGACGTCGACGCGGAGAACGTGACCCTCGGCCACGAGGCCACGGTGAGCAAGGTCTCCGACGAGCAGCTCTTCTATTTGATGAGCCGCGGCATCGCGCGCGCCGAGGCCGAGACCATGATCGTCAACGGCTTCATCGAGCCGTTCACCAAGGAGCTGCCTCTCGAGTACGCGGTGGAGCTGAATCGGCTCATCCAGCTCGAGATGGAGGGCTCGGTAGGGTAGCCGTGGGATTCAACCCGGAATCCCTGGCGGTGCTCCAGGGGGAGCCCGACTGGCTGCAGCAACGGCGGCGCGGAGCGCTCGCCACGTACGAGCGGTTGCCCTCGCCAAGCAAGACCGATGAGGAATGGCGGCGCACGGACGTCAGCCGGTTCGACCCGGGCCAGTTCTCGACGCTCGAGCACCTCGATGGGCTGAAGCTGGAGCGCCCGTCGGGCCTGCCGTCCGGTGTGATTCTCAAGCCGCTCCGCCAGGCGGCGAAGGACCATCCGGAGCTGGTCGAACCGCGGCTGTTCACCCTTGTGCACGCTGACCGCGATCGTTTCGCGGCGCTCCATGCCGCGTTCTTCACCGGCGGCACGTTTCTGTACGTGCCCGACGGGGTGGAGTTCGACCAGCCGGTGCTCGGGCAGCACTTCTCGCACGAAGGCGGGAACAGCGTCCTTCCCCACACCCTGATCGTCGCCGGCAAGAACTCTCGCTTCAACTATCTCGACGAATACGTCGCGGAAGATGACGCCGAGACCGGCTACCGCAGCGGCTCGACCGAGATCTTCCTCGGCGAGGGCGCGCAGGTCGGCTACGTCGCGGTCCAGAAATGGGGTCGCAACGTCTGGCATTTCGCCGACCAGCGCGCCGAGCTGCAGAAGGACTCGACGCTGCGCCTGTTCAACGTCACGCTGGGCGGCAAATTCTCCAAGACGCGTGTCGAGGCTTCGCTTGCCGGCGAGGGCTCGAATGCCGAGCTCAAGGCGATCTATTTCGCTTCGGGCGAGCAGTTCTTCGACTTCCACACGCTGCAAGACCACCGCGTCGGCAACACGCGCTCGGACCTACTTTTCAAGGGCGCGCTGCAGGATGTTTCGCGCACGGTCTACGCAGGGCTGATCCGGATCGAGAAGCACGCGCAGCGGTCCGACGCCTACCAGGCCAACCGCAACCTCGTGCTCTCCGACAAGGCCAAGGCGACCTCGATCCCGATGCTCGAGATCGACAACAACGACGTGCGCTGCACGCATGGCGCCACGGTCGGCCCGGTCGATCCCGACCACCTTTTCTACCTGCGCTCGCGCGGCATCCCCGAGGCGACGGCGAAGCGAATGCTCATCCAGGGATTCTTCGGCGACGTCCTCGACCGCATCCCGTTCGAGCACGCGCGCAAGCTCGTCGAGGCTGAGCTGGAGTCACGCATTGGCTAGCCATCGAGTGGCAACGGTCGACGACCTGCCGAGCGAAACCATGAAGCACGTCGACGCCGGCAGCACTCCCGTGTGCCTCGCCCACGCCGAAGACGGCAACTTCTACGCGCTGAACGACGTGTGCACCCACGAAGAGTTCTCGCTGAGCGACGGCGAGCTGTGGGGCATGGACGTCGAGTGCCCGCAGCACGGCTCACGCTTCAACCTCGCGACGGGCAAGGTCACCGGGCTGCCCGCTGTGATTCCGGCCAAGACTTATCCGGTGCGAGTCGAAGGCTCGGACGTCTACGTCGAGGTGCCGGACTGAGCGTGGCCATCCGCACGCTCGACGTGGCGGCGATCCGCAAGGATTTCCCGATCTTCGAGACGGGTATCGCCTACCTGGACTCCGCCAACACGTCGCAGCGGCCGAAGCAGGTGACCGGCGCGATGATGGAGTACTTCGAGACGTACAACTCGAACATCCATCGCGCCGCCTACCGCATCGCCGAAGAGGCGACCGTGCACTACGAGGCGGCGCGCGAAAAGGTCAGGGCGTTCATCAACGCGGCCTCGACCAAGGAGATCGTCTACACCCGCGGCACCACCGAGGCCATCAACCTCGTCGCCTACTCGTGGGGCCGCAAGCACATCAAGTCCGGCGACCTGATCGTGCTGACGATCCTCGAGCACCATTCGAACATCGTGCCCTGGCAGATCCTCGCCGCCGAAAAAGGTGCCCACATCGAATACGTCGACATCGACGAGAAGGGCGAGCTGCGGCAGGACCAGTTCGCGGACCTGCTGAGGCGCGGCCCGAAGCTGGTCGCGTTCAACCTGGTCAGCAACGCGATGGGAACCATCAACCCCGCGCGCGAGATGGTGGCCGCGGCCAAGAAGGCGGGCGCCACCGTGCTCGTCGACGGCGCGCAGAGCACTCCGCACCAGCCGGTCGATGTGCGCGCGTTGGGCTGCGACTTCTATGCGTTCAGCGGCCACAAGATGCTCGGACCGACCGGCGCCGGAATTCTCTACGGACGCCGCGAGTTGCTCGAGGCGATGGACCCGTTCATGGCAGGCGGCGACATGATCCGCACGGTGCGGATCGAGGGCACGACCTACCACGACCTGCCCTGGAAGTTCGAGGCCGGCACGCAGGCGATTGCGGAAGTCATCGGCCTGGGCGCGGCGGTCGACTACCTGAGCGGGCTGGGGATGGATGCGGTGCGGGCGCACGAGCTCGAGATCACCGAGTACGCGTACGAGGCGATGAGCGAGGTGGACGGCCTCACGGTGTACGGTCCGCCGCCTTCCCGCCGCGCGGGCGTCATCTCCTTCTCGCTCGACGGCATCCACCCGCACGACCTGGCCACGATCGCCGACCGCGACCAGGTCTGCCTGCGCGCCGGACACCACTGCGCGATGCCGCTGATGACCCGCCTCGGTCTCGCCGCCACGGCGCGGGCGTCTATCTATGTGTACACGCTGAAGTCGGATGTCGACCGGCTTGTAAGCTCGATCACGGAAGCGCAGAGGATCTTTGCCTGAGCTGAGCACCGCAGCCGACGACCAGTTTTATCGGGAGTACATCCTCGACCACTTCAAGAACCCGCGGAACTATGGGCGCCTCGAGAGTCCGGACATCAGCCACGAAGAGGACAACCCGCTGTGCGGCGACGTGGTCGGGATGGACTTTCGGGTCAAGGACGGGGTGATCGAAGATATCCGCTTCCACGGACGCGGCTGCGCCATCTCCCAGGCCTCGGCGTCGCTTCTGACCGAGCGCTTGAAGGGGCTGCCGCTCGAGCAGGCGAAAAAGATCTCCAAGGACGACGTCCTGGGCGAGCTGGGGATCGAGATCTCGCCCGCCCGGATCAAGTGCGCGCTGCTTTCGCTGAAGGTCTTGAAGGTCGGCGCTTATGGACTGGCCGACGAGGATGGGGAGTAATAGATGGGTATGAAGGAACAGGAAACCTCGTTTCGAGACCTACAGCTGGACGAGGTCAAGAAGCTGATCGACGACGGCTACGACGTGGTCGATGTGCGTGAGGACTGGGAGTGGAACAAGGGCCACGTGCCCGGGGCCAAGCACGTGGTGCTGAGCTCCATCCTGGCCAACCCGACGGCCCAGAAATTCCAGGACCGGACGGTGTTCGTCTGCCAGGCGGGTGAGCGCTCCGCGGTCGCATCGGAGATGGCCGTCGCGCTGGGCGTCAAGGACGTGGTCAACTTCCGCGGCGGCACCAAGGCCTGGAAAGATGCCGGCCTGCCGCTGGAAAAACCATGAGCGAACAACCCGCTGTCACGACCCAGATCGCCCCCGACGCCACCGTCAAACCGGAGGACGTGATCGAGGTCCTGCGCCAGTGCTTCGACCCCGAGATCCCGGTCAACATCATCGACCTCGGTCTGGTCTATGACATCGCGATCAAGCCCGAACGCATCGACGTGAAGATGACGCTGACCGCGCTGGGCTGCCCCATGGCGGCGGATGTGATGTCCGACGTCCGCGACCATCTGCTCACGCTGCCGGGCATCGCCGATGCCGGCGTGGACATCGTCTACGAACCGGTCTGGACGCCAGAGCGCATGTCTGAGGAAGCGCGCTGGGAACTGGGGATGGTCTAGCCGCAATAACGCACCGTTGGCGCCAACGGCCCCTATCGAAGCCAATTGAAACGGCCCTTTGGGCTCAACGGCGCGGAATCGGCTGGGGGTGGTCCGCAATCGGAGCCACCTACACTTAATTCGAAGTG
>VBFV01000137.1 GCA_005881335.1 Chloroflexota bacterium | reverse complement strand
CGGGGAGCTCGAGCGCCTGGGCGATCGCGATCTGCAGCGGGTGCGCCGCGCCCACGGTGAGAAAGTCGTGCACCTTGCGGATGCCCGCTGTGATCGAGGGCGGAGCGATCAGCCATCCGATGCGCCACCCCGTCACCGAGTAGGTCTTGCTCGCGCCGCTGATCGTGATCGTGCGCTCCGCCATACCCGGCAGCGTGGCGATGCTGATGTGCCGTCCGCGATAGACGAGGTGCTCGTAGATCTCGTCGGTGATCGCGATCGCGCCATGCTCGATGCACAGCCCGGCGATGAGATCGAGCTCGGACAGCGAATAGACCTTGCCCGTCGGGTTGTGCGGCGTGTTGATCACGATCGCGCGCGTCTTGTCGTTGAAAGCGGCTCGCAGCTCGTCGGGGTCGAACGACCAGTCCGGCGGACGAAGCGCGACGTAGCGCGGGACCGCGCCGCTGATCACGCAGTCCGGACCGTAGTTCTCGTAGAACGGCTCGAAGATGATCACCTCGTCGCCCGGGTCGACCGCGGCCAGCATGGCCGCGATCATCGCCTCTGTCGCGCCGCACGAGACGGTCACCTCACGGTCTGGATCGACGGTGCGGCCCCACGCGGCCGAATGTTTCCGCGCCACCGCGTTGCGCAGCTGCGGGGCTCCCCATGTCGTCGCGTACTGGTTGTAACCGGCGCGAAGCGCCTGGGCCGCGGCGTCGATGATGCGGACGTCGGGATCGAAATCAGGGAATCCCTGCGCGAAGTTGACCGCCTGCTCAGGACCATGCAGCGCCAGGTTGAGGCGCGTCATCTCGCGGATGACCGACTCCGTGAAGCTCTGCGCCTTCAGCGACAGGCCGATCGATGACCTAGTGTCCGGGATCGGCACGCTCCAGCTGCAGGTCGGTGCTCGAGCACGAGAAGCAGCGCACCGGGCGCTCCAGGCTCCGCTCCCACCAGCCGCACACGTTGCACGTCCACCGAGTCTTGGCGAAGAAGTCGAGCACGTCGGACCTGCTGAGGAGTCCGACCATCTTGCCTCCTCTAATCACAGGCACGCGGCGGATGCGCTCGCCGATGAGAAGCCTGGCCGCCTCGTCGATCCCGGTTTCCTCGGTAACCGAGATGACGCGCGGACTCATGATCTCGCGCGCGGTCTTTCCCTTCTTCGAGAAGACGTCCGTCTCGGAGACGATGCCGACCACGTGGCCCTCGTTGGCGACGACCGGCGCACCCGTGATCCGCTTCGACGTGAGCGTGCTCGCGATCTCCTCGACGGGCGTGTCCTCGCGAAACGTGATCACGTTTCGGGTCATCACTTCCTTGACTGGAATCATCAGGTTCCGAGCAGTTTAGCCACGGTCTGAAGGTTGGCGTTGCCGCCACTGAGGACAAGGCCGGTGCGCCCCTTGGGCAGCTTGGCCGAAAGGTAGGCGGCGAGGGGGAGCGCACCGGTCGGCTCGAGGGCCAGGTGCAGCCGCGTCCAGGCGACCCTGACTGCGTCGGCGATCTCGTTCTCTGTGACCGTGACGATCTCGTCCACCAACCGGTTGCCGAACATCACCTCGAAGTTACGCGCACCGATGGCGGTGGTGCGCACGCCGTCGGCGAGAGTCGCGGGAGATGCCGCGAGCGTTTGAATGCTGCCCGACTTCCACGTCCGGTAGGCATCGTCGGCCGCCTCCGGCTCGACCCCCACGACCTTGACCCCGTCGCGGTGGCTCTTGGCCGAGATCGCGGTGCCGGAAAGCAGGCCGCCTCCCCCACACGGCGCCGCGATCACCTCGAGGTCGGGCTCGTCCTCGAGCAGCTCCCGCGCCGCGGTGCCCTGGCCGTGGATCACGTTCCAGTCGTTGAAGGGGTGGACGAGCACGAAGCCGCGCTCGGCCATCATTTCGCGGAGGCGCTGCTCCCGGTTGGCGAACGTGATGCCCTCCTGGATGACCTCCGCGCCAAGCGCGCGAGTGGCCGCGACCTTGGCCGGGTTGGCGTCCTCGGGGATGAGGATCAAGGCCGGCAGTCCGACCGTCGCTGCCGCGAGCGCCACCGCCTGTGCGTGGTTGCCCGAGCTGACCGCGATCACGCCCCGCGGCCGCGTTCCCTCCTCCAACAGCGCCAGCACAGCGTTGAAAGCGCCGCGGGGCTTGAACGAGCCGGTGACCTGGAAGCACTCCGGCTTCAGCCTCAGGTCGGGATCGAGATCGCTCGTCAGCACTGGGGTGCGGCGTACGTAGGTGCGGATTCGTTCTGCCGCCAGCCGGACCTGTTCCACGTGCTCCGCCAGATATTCGGTCAAGCGGCGGCGGAGTCAGGTTGGGCAGCGGGCTCTTGGCGCGGGGCGCGTCGCACGCTGGTCAAGATGATGCCCGCGAGGATCACGGTCATTCCGATGAGGATGGGCACCGTGATGCTCTCCTTGAGCAAAGCGGCGCCCCAGAAAACCGCAGTCACCGGCACGAGGAAGGTGACGCCGGCCGCGCGTACGGCACCGAGCGTGTTCATCACGTAGTAGTAAAGGAGATACGCGACCCCCGTTCCGAGCGCGCCCAACGCGATGACCGCAGCGAGCGACTCCAGCTGGATGTGCACCTGCGGCAGCGATGGCGCTGCGATGGGGACCGCGAAGACGACGGCCGCGGCCAGCTGACCCAGGCTTACCTCGTGCACACTCACGCTCCGCATCTTCCGGCGCTGGTAGAGCGCGTTGATGGCATATGACAACGAGGCCACCAGGACCGCAACCGCACCGAGAAAGCTGCCCGATATTCCATGCGCCGAGAGTTCCGGATAGACGAGCACGACCACGCCTCCGAATCCGATCAGTACCCCGAGATAGTTGAGCGCGCTCGGCCGCTCCGACGGCACCACCCAGAAGATCAGCACGGCAGTCCAGAGGGTCGTCGTGGCGTTCAGGATGCTCGCAAGCCCGCTGCTTATCTCCGTCTCGCCCCAGGCGATGGCGATCCACGGCACCACGGAGTTGGTCACGGCCATGAACGCAAACGAACCGACGCGACCGCGCCAGCCGTGACCGAAGAGAGGTCTGCCGGTCAGCAGGATGATCAGAGCAAGCGCAAGGAAACCCGTGAGCGAGCGCAGCAGGAGGAGCACCTCTGGGCTCATGTCGCGCACCGCGACCTTGATCGCGAGGAACGAACCGCCCCAAATGAGCGCGAGAGTGATCAGGGCCGCGTACGGAAGGAGGCGGCGCCTGGAATCAGACACGGGTTTGCCACTCGTCGGTGGAGAGCACGAGCGTAACCGGGCCGTCGTTTTCGATACCCACCCGCATGACTGCTCCAAAGCTGCCTGTCCGGGTCTCTATTCCGCGCGCGCGAAACTGCTGCACGAACGACTCGTAGAGCTGCTCGGCGCGTGCCGGGTCGCCTGCCTTCAGCAGGCTCGGCCGGCGGCCCCGGCTCATGTCCGCGAACAGCGTGAACTGCGACACGATCAGCGCCTCGCCGTGCACGTCGACCAGGCCGAGGTTCATCTTCCCGGCCTCGTCGGCGAACACGCGGAGATCGATGATCTTGTCCGCCAGGCGCCGCACTGTGCTTTCGTCGTCATCACCCGCTGCCCCCACCAACAACACGAATCCGTGGCCGATGGTTGCACGCTGTTGCGTTCCGCCTTCCTCCCAACTCACAGAGCCGGAGGCGACACGTTGCGCGACGACTCTCAATTGACAATCACGAGTGCGGACGGTAGGCCGGGTTCATCCCGGCCGACACCCCATGGCAGCTTCCAAACGCCTCCCCGCGTGGCGGCCCACCTCGCAGGAGGGGGTCCCGCGGGGGAGGACAGAGTCCTCACCCGGGCCTCTGGACGGGTGTTGACCCTAGGCCGGGTTTACCCCGGCCGTCACCCGGCGATTCACTCCAATCGCCTCCCCACGTCGCGGGCACCCCCGGGAGGGGGTTCCGCGGGGGAGGGCCGCAGCCCTCACCCGCGCCTTAGTCGATTTTCGGACCGAAGTGCGGCTCGGCGCTGATCAGAGAGTCGATGTAGCGAAACCTGTCGTAGCGATGCTGCAGAAGCTCAGATGAGGACTGATCCAGCAGCGGCTTCATGTGGCGCCACAGAGCTTCGTCCAGGGCCCTGGCCGCCGCGTCATAGTCCGCGCTGGCGCTTCCCTTCGGCTCTGGCACGACCTCCTCGACGACACCCATGCCGACGATCTCGCGCGAGGTGAGCTGCAGCTGCTCCGCGGCCTCGACCTTGCGCGAGTTGTCGCGCCACACGATCGAGGCGGCCGCTTCGGGGGAGGCGACGGAGTAGATCGAGTTCTCGAGCATGATCACGCGGTCCGCGACGCCCATGCCGAGCGCGCCCCCGCTTCCCCCCTCGCCGATCACCGCCGCGACGATCGGGACCGGGACCCGAAACCACTCCATGATCGCGTGCGCGATCGCGGCGGCGATGCCCCGTTCCTCGGCGCCCGCCCCCGGGTACGCGCCGGGAGTGTCGATCAGGGAGACGATCGGAAAGCCGAACTTCGCCGCGTGGTCCGCCAGCCGCAGCGCCTTGCGGTATCCCTCGGGGTGCATCATTCCCCAGTTCCGCGCCACGCGCTCTTTCAGGCTGCGGCCCTTCTGGTGGCCCAGGAACATGGTCGTCCGGCCGTGCCACGTGCCGATTCCGCCGGCCAGCGCCGGGTCGTCGGCGGAAAGGCGATCGCCGTGCAGCTCGATGAAGTCAGGCGCGAGGCGGCGGATGTAATCGAGCGAGTACGGGCGGTCCGGGTGCCGCGCCAGCTCGACGATCTCCCAGACGCTCATGGATACATCTCCAGCAGGTGCGCCAGCAAGGGACGCAGCTCGGTGCGTGGCACGACCATGTCGACCTGCCCGTGCGCCAGCTGGAACTCGGCGCTCTGAAATCCAGGAGGCAGGTCGGCGTACGTCGCCTGCTTGATCACGCGCGGGCCTGTGAAACCGATTGCGGCCCCCGGCTCGGCGATGTTGATGTCGCCCAGAAGCGCAAGCGATGCGGCGGTGCCGCCGAACGTCGGGTCGGTCAACACGGAGAAAAACGGCGCGCCCGAGCTGTGCAGTCGGCCCACCGCGGCGTTGACCTTGGCCAGCTGCATCAGCGCGAGAACACCTTCCTGCATGCGCGCACCGCCGGATGCGGACACGAGCACGTACGGAGTTCTGGACAAGGCGGCTTGCTCCATGCCCCGGGCCAGGCGCTCGCCGGCGACGATGGACAGCGTCCCGCCGACAAAGCCGAAGTCGAAGGTGGCGAGCCAGATGGGCTGGTGAGCGACCGTGCACGTGCCGGTGCGCACCGCCTCGTTCAGGCCATCCTCGAGCAGTCGCTCGACGGTCTCCTGGTAAGGCTTCGGCACGGTCCAGTTCAACAGGTCGTGGGAGCGGACGTCGGTCCAGCGCTCCTGCCACGATCCGCTGTCAGCAATGAGCGGGATCCATACGTCGGCACCGAGCCGGAAGTGATGTGCGCAGTTGAGGCAGACGTAGTTGTGCGACCGCAGCTCCTCTTGTTCGAGCGCGATGCCACATCCCGGACAGTTCGTCGGCAGCAGGATCTCGGGCAGCTCGGCACCCTGGATCGCGACCTCTTCGCGGTGCTGCTCGATGATCGCCATCAGAGACTGAGGCCTCCGTCCACCGCGATGACCTGGCCGGTGATAAAGCCTGCCTTCTCGGAGCAGAGGAACGCGACCGTGGCCGCGACCTCGTCCGTCCTGGCCTCGCGTTTGATTGGAGTCATCTTGACGAGCTCGGAGACCATCTCGTCCGTCAGCGATCCGGTTGTCAGCTCTGTGCGCACGTAACCGGGAGCGACCGCGTTGCAGGTGATGTTGCGCGAGCCGTACTCGCGCGCGACCGACTTGGTGAACCCGATCAGGCCCGCCTTCGCGGCGGCGTAGTTCGACTGGCCCGCGTTCCCGGTCAGACCCACGATGGACGAGATGTTCACGATGCGGCCCCAGCGCGCGCGCATCATGCCGCTCATGATGGCAGCCCGCGTGGTGGCGAAGGCCGAGAACAGGTCGGTGCGGATGAGGTCCTCCCAGTCGGGGGGCGACATCTGGATCAGCAGCTTGTCGCGTACCGCGCCCGCGTTGTTGACCAGCACGTCGACCTTGCCGATGGCCTTGACCATCGCTTCGACCTGCGCCGGGTCGCCGACGTCAGCCTGGTGCGCGGTTGCGTTGGGCAATGAAGCCGCGGTCTCCTCGGCCGCCGACTTGTCGGAACGGTAGTTCACGACCACGCGCGCGCCCATGCCGGCGAGCGCTTCGCTGATCGCGCGACCGATGCCTTTCCCGCCCCCGGTGACGAGGGCGGTTTTGCCGTCAAGGTCCGCCACTTAAGCGGTGGTCGGTCCCGCGAAATCTACGAACAGCTCGTCCGCGTTCCAGGTGTCGACGCCGGGGATGTGCTTGGCGGCCAGGCTGGCGAGCACGCGTCCGGGGCCGAGCTCGACCACGGTGCGCACCCTCATCGCGCGCATCGAAACCATCGTGCGCGCCCAGTCGACCTGGCGCAGCATCTGCTGGCGCAGCTCTTCCTGCAGCGCGGCCACAGTACGCAGGGCCTCGCCTGACGCGTTGGCGAGAATGGGGATCGACGGCGCTTTGAGTGGAAGCCTGTCCACTGCCTTGCGGAAGGCCGCGGCCGCCGCCTCCATCAGGGGCGTGTGCGCAGCGAGCGGAATCGTCAGGATGAGCGCGCGGCGCGCGCCTGCCGCCACCGCGAGGCGCTCGGCCTCCTGCACCGCCGCCATCTCGCCCGAGAGCACGAACTGCACGTCGGCGTTGCGGTTGGCGATCCACAGCCTGCCGAGCTGCGAAGCCTCGACGCGGATCCTCTCGACCTGCGATTCCTCGAGCCCGACGATCGCGATCATCCCGACGTGGGTCCCCGCGGCTTCAGCCATGACGCGGCCGCGCTCCTTGACGAGCAGCAGGGCCGTCTCCCAGGGGATCGAACCGGCGGCGGCCAGCGAGGCGATCTCGCCCAGGCTGTGTCCCGCGGTCACGCTCACGTTCTCCAGCCCGTAGCTTTCGCGCCATACCTCGTAAGCCGCCCAGCAGACCGTCATCACGCAAGGCTGGATGACGTCGGTGCGGTTCAGCTCCTCGACCGGTCCCTCGAAGCACAGCTTGCGGACCGGCATCTGCAGCACCTCTTCGGCGCGCTCGAATACCCGGCGGGCGGCCGGGTAGCGGTCGTACAGGTTCTTGCCCATGCCTGGCTTCTGCACCCCCTGGCCGGGGAAGAGGAGGGCGATGGGTCCTGCTAGATCAATGCCCACGTCATGCCTCAGGCCCACTTCATGAGGGTTGCGCCCCAGGTGAGGCCCGATCCGAATCCAGCCAGGAGCACGTGGTCGCCGGACTTGACGCGACCCTTGCGGATGGCCTCCTCCAGCGCCAGCGGGATCGACGCGCTCGACGTGTTGCCGAACTCGTCGATGTTGACCGCGACCCGCTCGATCGGAAGCCCGATGCGCCGCGCCGCCGCGTCGATGATGCGGAAATTGGCCTGGTGCGGGACCCACAGGTCGATCTCGTCGAGTCCGACACCTGCCGCCTGGCAGACCTCGGTCGCCTGGCGGATGAAGATGTCGACCGCGAACTTGAACACGTCGGGACCGACCATGTCGATGAACGGCGCCGGGTCCTTGGCCGCGTAGGCGCCCTTTTCGATGTTGCCGGCGGTCACCTGCGCGTAGCCGCGCCCGTCCGAGCCGGTCGCGATGAACGAGTCAGCGATCGACAGCGCGTAGACGAAGCTGGTGCAGGCCGCGAGCGTGTCCCATGCCACAGCTCCGGGAGCGTCGAGCTCGTTCTGGATCCGGCAGGCGACGGACGGAAACGGACCGTCGGGCGAGGACGTGCCGACCAGGATCATGTCCAGGTCCTTCGGGCTCACGCCCGCAGCATCGAGCGCGGAGCGCGCGGCTTTGGTCGCGAGTTCGAAGGTGGTCGTGCCAGGCTCGGCGATATGGCGCCGGCGGATCCCCGTGCGCTCGGTGATCCACTTGTCGGACGTGTCCATCATCTTCTCGAGGTCGAAGTTCGTGATGATCTTGTCGGGCGCGTAGACGCCGACGCCGGCGATCGCGCTCGGGCGGCCCTTGGCCTTGAACGAGCGGAGCGGCACGGCGTCCGACCGCGTGCGGTAGTTGGTCGTGATCGCCATCGCTGCTATGCCTCCAGCCGCTCGGCGGTCTTTTGCTCCAAGAACTTCCACAGGTCGGCGATGATCTTCATGTTCTCGAGCTCGGAATCCGGCAGCTCGACGTCGTACTTGTCCTCGATCGCGGCGATCAGCTCGACCAGGTCGAGTGAGTCCGCGGCCAGGTCACGCTGAAAGCTCTTGTCCATCTGGACCTGATCCGGGTCGACGCCCAGGATCTCGCCCGCGAGGTCCTGCAGCTCCTTGAAGTTGAGTTGGCTTGCCATCGGCAATCCTTCCTCCTCCTAATTCTTTTATTGGTGCCCGTTCGGGCTTTTCTTGATCACGAGAGTCGCGTTGTGACCTCCGAAACCGAACGAGTTCGAGATCGCGACATTGACGTCCGCCTTGCGCGCCCTGTTGGGCACATAGTCGAGGTCGCACTCCGGGTCCTGGTTGTCCAGGTTGATGGTCGGCGGCAGAAGACCGCGGTCAAGAGCCAGGACGCAGGCGGCGGCCTCGATGGCGCCGGCTCCACCAAGCAGGTGACCATGCACCGACTTGGTCGAGCTCACAGCCAGCTTGTACGCGTGGTCGCCGAATACGGACTTGATGGCCCTGGTCTCCGCGATGTCGCCGAGCTTGGTCGAGGTGCCGTGCGCGTTCACGTAGCCGACCTCGCTCGGGTCGACGCCGCTCTTCTGGAGGGCCTGGCGCATGGCGCGGGCCGCGCCCTTGCCCTCCGGCTGAGGAGCCGTGAAGTGGTACATGTCGGCGCTCGCGCCGTAGCCCGCGATCTCGGCCAGGATCCTGGCGCCACGCTGCTTGGCGTGGTCCATGTCCTCGAGCACGAACATCACCGAGCCTTCGCCCATGACGAATCCATCGCGGGCGATGTCAAACGGACGGCATGCTTTCTCAGGCTCGTCGTTGCGCTCGCTGGTCGCCTTGATCTGGCAGAACGCGCCCATCGTCAAGGGCGTGATGGTGGCTTCCGATCCGCCGGCGAGCATCGCGATCGCGTCGCCGCGCTTGATGATCTCCGAGGCCTCGCCGATGCCGTGCGCGCTCGAGGCGCACGCGCTCACGATGGCGTAGTTTGGACCGCCGGCCTGAGTGTGGATGGCAACGATCCCGGCGGCCATGTCCGCGATCATCATCGGCACCGTGAACGGGCTGATGCGCTTCGGCCCGCGCTCTATCAGCTGGGTGTGGCTCTTCTCGATCTCCTCCATGCCGCCAATGCCCGAGCTGACGATGACGCCAACGTCCTCCGGGTTCATCTGCGCAGGGTCGAGGTTGGCCATGGACAGGGCCTGCTTCGAGGCGGCGAGCGCGAACTGGCAGTAGCGCCCGATGTGGCGGGCGGTCTTGCGGTCCATGTAGGCCTCGGGGTTGAAGTCCTTGACCTCAGCCGCGATCTTGGTGTCGAAGCCGTCTGTGTTGAAGCGGGTGATGTGGTCCACTCCAGAGACGCCCTCGATCATGTTCGACCAGACGGTTTCGATGTCGTTGCCGATCGGGGTGATGAAGCCGATCCCGGTGACAGCCACGCGGCGACCGTTTGAGTTAGTCGTCATGTATCCAGCATAGGGACGCCAGGTAGAATCGGCAGCCGCGCCAAGTAGAAAAGTAGGGCGATTCTTTGGACTCGAGGTCCAATCCGAGTTCAGAGCAGCTTCTGGAGATCCAACGCCAGCTGCAAACGGAGGCGCGTGGCGGGTACCTCCAGGTCCTCCCCGAGCAGCTCGCGCAACTTCTCGAGCCTGTACAGGACGGTATGGCGGTGAAGCCCCAGCGCAGCCGCGGCCTCCTTGACCGACCCCCGGGCCAGGTAAGCCTCCAGCGTCTCCAGCAGCTGCTCGCGGTTGCGCACCTTCGGGTCCATCAGACGGCCGAGGCTGTGGGTCACGAACCTCTCGGCCAGGAGCGGGTTCTGGGCCAGGACAAGGTGCGGGATGACCTCGTCGTGGCCGTGCATGACCGAATCGGGCCTGAGCTTGCGCCCGGCCTCAAACGCCTGCTGCGCCTCCAGGTAGGAGCGCGCGACGCCGTGGAAGCCAGGGTGATAGCCGCCGATACCCGCCCGCACGCGAGCGCCCAGCTGTCCCGCGCGCTGCGCCACCTGCTCTTGAAGCTCGGTCACGAACTGGCGCGCCGACTCCAGGTCGGCGGGCGTTTCCACCGGCCACAAGACGACGAGCGTGCTGGGGTCGGTCGCGAGGACGAGCGTGCCCCGCCGCAGCTGGAGCGAGTCGGCGACCTCGGCCAGCGCTTGCCCCCCGCGCTCGCCGTCGCGATTGCCCATCACGAGCTTGCACACGACGGCCACGTAGCCGGTGGCGATCAGTGGGGTGTTGATCGCCAGCGCCTGGCGCTGCAGCTCGAGCTCGGAATCGAAGTTGTCGCTGATCAACGAGTGGAAGAGCCGGGCGTGGGCCCTGGTGCCCCTCTGCAAGTGCTGCTCACGGGCGTGGAGGTAGGTCTTGGTCACCTCGGCCGCGACCTGGTCGAGAGCCGCGAAGACGTAGTTGGCGATCAGCATGATGGCCTCGGGCGTCGCCTCAGGGTGGCCCCGCCAAGCGCGCAAAATTTCGTCCCACGCGACGCGCGCCGCCAGGCGATAAGCGGCGAGGATCGGCTCCACCGACTGGCTGCTCCGCGCCTGCAGGATGCCCAGCTGGGCGACGCGCCGCAGCTCTTCCGGGGTGGCGGGCCGGGCCTCGCGGGCGGTGGCGAGGAACAGGTCGAGGCCCGCCGCGCAGGCTTTGACGATGGCGTCGCGCTGCGGAGGTACCCCGGTCGAGGTGTCCCAGCGCACCAGCGTCACCACTGCGCGGGCCATGTGGCGGGCCATGCCGGCGTGCCGCCGCTCGAGCTCGTCGATCAGGCCCTGGGGGAGCCGAGGCGCGACCTTGGCGTTTTTGGACCTGGGGGCCAACCCGGCCATAAGGTCGACTATACGTTCAAGGAGAGCGGGCTAGCTGTGCTTCTTCACGAAGTCCAGGATCCGCCGCCAGGCGTCGTCGCAGGCGTCCTTCCACTGCTCGTAGCCCCGGTCGAAAAAGCTGTGCGGCGCGCCGGCGTAGACGTGTCTCTCGTGGGGAACCCCAGCCTCGGTCAACTTCTGGTCGAAATCGTCAGCCACCTCAGGCGGGGTCGCCCCGTCGGCTCCCGCCACCAGCAGCAGCAGCGGCGCTTTCATCTTTGCGATGTACGGCTCGGTGCGGGGCGGCCGGCCGTAAAAGCCGATGGCGCCGTCCAGCCGAGGCTGCAGCGCCGACTGGTTCCACGAACTCGATCCGCCGAAGCAAAAACCGACGGTGAACACGGCCTTCACCGCGCCTCCGTCCTTGGACTCGAGGTACGCGATCGCGGCGGAGACATCTGCCGCGATGGTTTCCTGCGTGGTCTTCTCAACGTGGGGCATGTACTCGAAGGCCTCGCTTCGATCGCCCATGCCCGCCGTCCGCCCGAAGTAGTCGATCGCGACCGCGTCGATGCCCGTCTCCGCGAACCGCACCGCGAGCTCTTTGTAGAAGTGATGCAGCCCGCGCACGTCCGGCATCACGACCATCCCCGCGCCGGTCGGCTTCGATGCGCGTGCAAAGTAAGCGGCGAACTCCGTGCCGTCCGCCGAGGTCAGGACGAAATCGCCCTGGTCGGCGGCCGCACCGCTGATCGGAGGCAACGGCGGCCGGGAGCTGTCACCGTGACACATAGCCCGATTCTCCCTTAGTCTGGATTCCGGTGAAGATCGAGAGCCCGGCTTTCACGATGGACGACGTCAAGGCGTTCATGTCCACCTATCGTGACCGTGAGCGACACTTGCTGGCGGATCGGCTGCAGCGCATTTCCGACCGGCTCGCTGAAATTGGGCCGCAGGTCAGCTCGCGGCAGAGCGATGAGGCCGAGTGGAACGCCCACGAGGTGCTGGCCCATCTCGCGGTCGTCTCCAAGTTCTACGGAGTGCTCGTGCACAGGATCGCGAGCGGAAAGCTGACTGACATGAACCTGCTCGAGGCGGTCAACCTGCGCGACGCGGCGGGTAAGCAGATGTCCGAGCTGGATCCCGCGGAGCTCCTGCGCATGACGCTCGCGGACCATCAGCGGACCATCAACACCTTGCATACGGTCGACCCGGCATCGCTCCAGAACTCCGCGAGGGTCGATGACGGAACGACGATGACGGCCGAGGAGGTCGCGCGTCTGCCCTTGATCACGCACATGGAGATGCACGTCGAGCAGCTGGAGAAGCTGCTCGCTAGTCGCTGACCTGCGTGTAGCGCAGCTTTCGCAGCTCGCGCCGGATCGTCGCCGCGGCCTCGTCCATCATCTTCGCGTCGGGGTCCGGGTCCTGGTTGCCGAAGTCGAGGTCGTGCAGGCCGCGAATCGGCACCACATGGAAGTGGCAGTGCGGCACCTCCAGCCCGGCCAGCATGACGCCGATTCGCTCGGGCTTGAACCCCGCCATCTGCGCCCGACCGATCGCCTGCGCCGTCTCGGCGAGATGACACAGCAGCGACGGTTCGAGGTCGATCCAGTGGTCGACCTCGCTCCGCGGCACCACCAGGCAGTGGCCCGGGCGAAGCGGACGGTTGGATAGGAAAACGACGCACTCGTCATCTTTCCAGACGAATCGCGCGGGCAGCCTGCCCTCGATGATCTGGGTGAAGATCGTCCCCAACGGGACAAGCCTAAATGGGTAGGCTGAGGCGCGTGAGCGCGCCCGCGGCCGAGCTGGTCAACACTTCAAAGCGCTACGGCGAAGTGCAGGCGGTGCGAGACGTCAGCTTCGTCATCGAGCCGGGTGAGGTCGTCGCGATGCTGGGACCCAACGGCGCAGGGAAGACGACCTCGATCAGCCTCATGCTCGGCACCCGCAAGCCCACGTCCGGCACCGTTCGCCTCTTCGGCATGGACCCCAAGGACCTGAAGGCGCGCAGCCGGATCGGTGTGATGCTGCAGGAGTCCGGTGTACCCGGCATGCTGCGCGTCGCAGAGATCGTCGAGCTCTTTCGCTCCTACTATCCGGCGCCCCTTGCGACGGCCGAAGCGATCCGGATGGCGGGACTCGAGGAGAAAGCCAAAAGCCTGGTCAAGGACCTGTCGGGCGGACAGCGCCAGCGCCTCTACTTCGCCCTCGCGGTGTGCGGCGACCCGGACGCGCTATTCCTCGACGAGCCGACCGTCGGGATGGATGTCGAGGGACGCCGCCGTTTTCTCGAGGAGATCGGCGCCCTCGCCACGAAAGGACGCACGGTCGTCCTCACCACCCACTACCTCGAAGAAGCCGACCAGCTCGCACGCCGCGTGATCGTGATCGACCACGGCCGTGTGATCGCCGACTCGACGCCCGCCGCGATCAAAGCTCGGGTGGCCGGCAAGCGTGTCACCTTCTCAACCGGCACCCGGCCGGATGAAAGCCAGTTCGCGGGTCTGCCCCTGAACTCGAAACAGATCGAGGACCATCGCGTACGGCTTCTCACCAACGAGCCTGAGCAGGTCCTGCGCGAACTCTTCCGGCGTGGCGTCGAGATCCAAAACCTCGAGGTGGCGGGCGCCGACCTGGAGGAAGCATTTGTCGCGATGACTCACCAACAGACACAGACGTGAGCACCGTCACGGCCCGGTCCGCGACGGCGCCTGTGCTGCCGATGCTGGCGAGGCAGTCTTACGCCGAGTTCGTCAAGCTCTTTCGAGTCCCGGCGTTCAGCGTCACAAGCATCGTGCTCCCGACGATGTTCTACGCCTTCATCGGGCTCGGCCAGGCCAAAGAGCCCCTCTTCCCGGGCTCGGCTGTGACCTTTGGCGAATATTTCCTTGCCTCGATGGCGCTCTACGGCGTCGCGAACGTGATGGTGCTCGGTTTCGGCATCTCGCTCGCGAACGAGCGCGGGCAGAAGCAGGACCTGCTGATGAAATCGACGCCGCTCCCGGCACCGGTGTTCTTCACCGCCAAAGCACTGTCCGCTCTCGCCATCGCCCTGATTTCGATCGTCGTACTCGGCCTCTTCGCGGCGGTCGCGGCGGGAGTGCAGCTCGATGCATCGCAATGGCTGACGCTCGGTGCGCGCGCGATGCTCTGCTCGATACCGTTCATCGGCCTGGGTTTTGCCCTCGGATACCTCGCGGGACCTAACTCCGCACCAGCCGTGACCAACCTCATCTATCTGCCAACCGCCTTCGCATCAGGGCTCTTCTTTCCGCTGCGTTTGCTGCCGCAATTTCTCCAGAACCTGGCTCCGTATCTACCCCTTTACCGAGGCGCGCAGCTGGTGTGGGATTCCGTCGGAGCGCGGACAGAAGGCGGCTCCATCGCCAGCGACTGGCTCTACATGGGCGCCTACACGGTCGTCTTTTTCTTGCTCGCCCTGTGGGCTTACAGACGTGACCAGGGCAAGAAGTTCAACTAGTCCCGAACCCAGAAGCGATCCGGCAGGGCCGCGCCGAACGATTCGCGGTAGCGCTCGCTGAAGTCCTCTCGCGTGTAGTGGTGCTCGATGGTCCCGACGTGCTCCACCGCATAGGTGGCGGCGAGCGACGCCACGCGACCCGCCACTTCCAGGTCCAGCCCACGCAGCAGGCCCGCGACCAGACCCGACCTGTAGGCGTCCCCTGCCCCCGTCGGGTCCTCTTCGCGGATGGCCGGCGCGGCGGGGATGTCCACCGAGCCCTCGCGGGTCGTGATCCGCGATCCGTGCCGCCCCAACGTCGTGACGACGATCTGCGCCAGCTCCAGCAAGCCGTCGATGTCGCGCTGGCAGCGCTGCTGGATCAGCTCCAGCTCGTAGTCGTTGCCGATCACCATCCACGCGCCGTTCGCGCTGTCCACCACGTCTTCGGCCTTCATCATCGGCATCTGATGCGCCGGGTCGAATACGAACCGGACGCCACGGTCGCGGCACTCGCCGACCAGCCTCTTCATCGCGCCCGGGTCGTTCGGTCCGATGATCACCGCCTCGACATCAGGCGGACCGTCATCGAGGCCGAGCATCGCCGCTTTCCACATCGCTCCGCCGTAGTACCCGGTGAGCTGGTTGTCGTCCATGTCGGTGGTGGTGAAACCCGTCGCGCTCATCTCACCGTCGAGCAAGCGCAGTCCCCGGCAGTCGACACCTCGCGCCGCGAGCCAGTCCCGATACTCGGTCGCGTCGTGGCCGGCGGTGGCCAGCACGCCGGACGGATAACCCAGGAGCGCGAGGTTGTAGGCGTAGTTGCCGGCGACTCCTCCCTTGCGCTTCTGCAGGTCGTCGACCAGGAAGCTCAGGTTGAGGATGTGCGTCTTGTCGAGAAGGATGTGGTCTTTGAATCGACCCTTGAAGGTGAGGATGTAGTCGTACGCGATCGACCCGGTGCACAGGACCATTGACTGCGGCGAAGGCTACCCCAAAAGAAAAAGGCGCCCCGCGGGGCGCCCTCGGTTGCTCTCTCGCTTACGCGGCTTTGCGGCGCGTTGACCGGCGTCGGGCGCTGCGCGGGGTCGGCTTGCTGACCCGCTGCGTGGTCAGCTGCGTCGCCTGCTCGAGCCGGGTCGCGGTTCGGGCGATCGTCTTGAACGAGCCGTTGAAGATCCTCAGCGTGCGCTTGGCGATGTCGCCCACCACGTCAGGGCGTCGGGCCTGGACCTTGACCAGCTGCAGGCCCTTGATGGCCACCTTCTCGGGCAGCTTGCCGTTGACGTCGAGGCCGAACACTTTCAGCCTGTCGGGCAGCAGGGCGTTCAGGCGCCTGTTGATCCGGCGCACGACCGGAGTCCCCTTGCGCTCGAATGCCCGTACCTGCCTCCGCGCCGAGCGGACCGGATCCGAAACGACCTCGGCCGCGCTCCTGGCGACCCCGGCGGCGACTTCCTCCACCGCGGTTGCGGTGCTTGCGAATTCTGCGTTCATGTCCTGACCTCCTCGAACTTCATGACGCAGCATAACGCGTTGCGTCAATCGCTGTCAACCGTGGTCTGGAGCCTCTCGATCAGGGCCTGCGCCGAGGGGCCGAACACGTCGTAATGCGCGACCTTGCGCCGCTTCTCCGGCTGGATCCACTCCGGCCGCAGACCGTGCAGTCGGCCCCACTGCTCGAGCGCCGGCCGCAAGCCGATGACGTGGAGGAAGGGCTTCTCGCGCACCATGCCTCGGATGGTCGAGCCGTGGTAGGCGTCGAAGTTGCGATGGATCGCTATGCCGCCCGCTTCGGCGAACGCGATCGCCTCTTTGATCTGGCGGCGCTCAAAGTACCTTTCGCGCATCGGTGCAGATGGGACGGTACGCGCAGAGCTTGCACGGACGTTGCTCGTGCTCAGGTCCGAGGCTGAAATCACCGGCCGCGATGCGCGCTGACGCCTGCCGCACGCGGTCTTCCACCAGCGCGTCATCCGGTTCGATGCGGTGCCGCTCCCCGCGGCGCAGGTCGAACAGGATCAGCTCCGGTTCGCGGCCGCCGGGGAGCAGGCCGCGGTGCGCCGCCAGGCCGTAGATCCTCAGCTGGAGCGAGTAGGCCGCCATCAGCGCCGGGTCGAGATTGGCATTCGTCTTGAAGTCGATGAGCGCAACCTTGCCCTCGATCTCGCAGATCCGGTCGACCACGCCCCGCACTCGCGTGCCGCCGACGGCCATCTTGAAACCCGCTTCGACCGCCAGCGTTCGCCCGCCCGACAGTGGGAGGGCAATGTAGCGCGCCAGCATCTCGCGACCTGCCTCAGGTCCCCGGTAGAGCTGGAGGAGGTCCCCGCCGGTGTTGTGCCACGCGGCAAGCGCTTCGTGGACCGCCGCGCCCAGATCTGTCGATCCGATCGCGGCGACGTGGCGCGGCTGCAGCTCGTCGGGCGGGGCGGGCACCCCCCACACCTGGGCGAAGCGGTACCGGACAGGGCACACCTCAAAGTCATGCAGCTGCGAGAAGCTGAGCTCGACCGGCGTGATGCGCGCTTCGGCCGGTGCGGCCGCAGCCGGCTGGATCCGCTCGAGGCGGTCGAGCACCGCGGCCACCACCGACGGGTCGTCGTGGACCTGGCCGTTGGCGAGGCGTGACACGGGGAGCTCGAGCTGCTCTGACTCGACCACCGCTGCCGACTCGGGGTGAGCCAAAGCCCAGCTGAGGATCTCGGCGAAATGGTCATGCTCATCGATTCCGTTCGCGCCCACCTCATGCGCGGATGGCTCTTCGCGGGTGGCTGTGACGTAAAGCGCGTCCTTCGCGCGCGTGATCCCGACGTAAACGATGCGCCTGCGCTCCCCGACCGCCAGCGTCACCGCCGGGGCGCCGGGCGAGGTCTCGACGTAGCGAGGATGCCGTTCGCCGCGCCAGTTCTTCATCACGAACCCGAGGTTGTCTGGGTCGAAGAACAGCCGCTCTGTGTCGCGGGGTCGCGGCGGCCTCAGGTTGACCAGGAAGACGACCGGAAACTCGAGCCCTTTCGCGGCGTGGATGGTCAGGAGCGACACGGCTTGCGCGCCGGCCGCCTCCTCTGCCGCCTCGCCGACGGGCAGCTCCGCGTCGATGACCTGGTCGAGATGGCGCACGAAATCGCCGATGCCGGCGAGCGCCAGGTCGCGTTCGAAGCGCCCCGCGAGCTGAAAAACCTTGCGCAGGTTGAGCAGCGCGCGCGGGCTGCCATCGCGCTGTGCCCGCAGCTCGGCCCAGCGCAGGTATCCACTCTCCTCGAGCAGGCGGTTGAGGATATCGGCCACGGTCAACGTGTCGCGCAAGCGGCCGATGCGGTCGGTCAGCTCGACCAGGCGCAGGGCTTGCGCCGAGACCTTCGCATCCATCTCCGGAAAACCCTCTCGCATCGACTCGTCGAAGCAGTCGCGGAGACGCATGCCGGACCGCTCCAAGCGTCGCGACGCCAGCCGGTACATGCCGCGGTCCGGGAGGCGGACGATCGGGCCTTGCAGGATGCGCACGAGGGCCCCGTCGTCCATGGGGTTCTCGGTGAGGCGCAGCAGCGCCAGCACGTCCTTGATCTCCTGGCGGTCGAAAAAACCGGAACCGCCGCTGGTGACGTAGGGGATTCCCTGGCGCCGCAACTCGTCCTCGAACTCGCGTGGAAGCATGCGGACGGAATGCGACAGGACCGCGATCTCGCGAAATGCGCGGCCGCCGACGTGAAGGCGCCGGATGGTCTCGGCGACCGAGCGCGCCTCCCGGCGCGAGTCAGGCGCCATCAACACGCTGACAGGGGTGACTCCACCGGCACCGCGAGTCGCCACCAGCTCCGGTTCCGCCGCGAAATCGGAGTCGCGGCGGATGAAGTCCGTGGCGCAGTCGAGGATGCCCTGGTATGAGCGCCGGTTATGCGTGAGAGGAAGCCGCTGCCCCGGAAAGCGCGACCGGATGTTTTCGATCTCGGCGTCGCGCCAGCCATAGATCGATTGCTTCGCGTCGCCAACCGACGTGACGTTGCCGAAGTTCTCCGCCGCGGCGAGGCGGATGAAGTCCAGCTGGATGCGGTTGGTGTCCTGGAACTCGTCGACCACCAGGTAACGAAAGCGCTCACGGCAGCGCCGTCGAAATTCAGGCACGCGCTCCAGCGCGTCGATCACCTCGAGGAGCAGGTCATCGAAATCGCGCAGCCCCTGCTCATGTAGCGCGTCTTCGTAGGCGCGATACACGGTGTAAAGGACTTCGATGGCTTCCCTTTCCGCGAGCGCGGGATCAGGACCATTTCCCTCGCCCCTCGCCCTAACCCTCTCCCCTGAAGGGGGAGAGGCATGATGCAATTCGAGAGCGCGTTGCCTGAAACGCTCGGGGTTGATGCCGCGGCCCTTGAGCTTGAGCAGGAAGCGAAGGCCCGACCGGAGCAGATCGTCCAGGTCGTCCACGGACAGGGCGGCGAACGAGTCCGGGTCGAACGGCGCCGTCGCGCCGCTGCGCAACCTCGCCATGAGCTCCTGCTCGAAGAGCCGCTGACCGGTCTCGTCGAGGACGCGCATCTCGCGCGGCGCGCCGACGAGATACGCGAACTCGTCGAGCAGACGGGCGCAGACGCTGTGGAAGGTCCCGATCCATGCTCCATCCAAAGCCCGCGCACCGAGATCCGGGCGGCGCGCGGACAGCTCGTTGGTGATCCGCAGGCGCAGCTCTTCGGCGGCCCGGTCGCTGAAGGTCACGGTGAGGATCTGATCGGGAGCTACCCCTTGCTCGACCAGCCAGCAGAACCGCTCCGTCGCGGTGAATGTCTTTCCGGTGCCGGGGCCGGCCGCGATGAGGAACGCGCCGAGCGGCCCGGCGTGAGCGGCGGCAGCCTGCTCAGCGCTCAACAGCGGCCCGCCGACGCGCGTCGCGCTCACTCCGGCGGCGCCCCGCCGTATGGGCACACGGCCGCGTGCGGACAGGAGCCGAAACGCGTGACGCAGGTCCCCGCGAGCTCCCGCGGCGCGGGCTCGAAATGCCCCGCCTTGATGCGCTCGATCGCGGTCGCGACCACGCTGCGGCTGCGCTGCAGGTCGTCCTCGGTCAGCGGCTTCTCGCGGTACTCCTTCAGCCCGGCCGGCCGGCCGACGCTGAAGATGTCCTGTCGCATGCCGCCCCATACCCAGTCCTTCGGGTACCAGAGCGACAGGAACCGGGGCTTGAAGCCGAGCGGTTTGCCCTCCTCGTCAAAACCGTCCTTGCACGCGAGGTAGTAGAGCGCGAGCTGCACGTCGTGCAGCTCAGGCCCGAAGTACATCTCATACGCGAAGCGCATCGGCTTGCCAGAACCGGTCTTGTAGTCGACGACCTCGACCTCGCCATCGCCCACGTCGTTGACCCGGTCGATCTTGCCGACCACCTCGGCGCCGTCGACCTGCAGGCGAAACCGCTTCTCGACCGCGAGCGTGCCCAGGCGGCGGATGAACTGCATGCCGGTGATCGAGCGGATGTAGTTGCCGAGCAAGGACCTGACCTGCTTCTCCTCGCGTTTGCGATCGAGCACGCCCTCCATGCGCGAGAGGTAGCCGTCTAGGTGCCGCTGGAGCGCGTCCTCGAGCCACTGCCGCTGCTGCTCGGCCTCGAGCGAACGCCACTCTTCCTCGTGCTCGTGAAAGTCCTGGAGCACCTCGTGCAGGAACCCGCCCCGCTCCATCGCCACCGAGCGGGGCTCGTCGACCAGTCCAGGATGGTGGTTGTACCAGTAGAGACGCGGGCACTTCAGGTAGTCGTTCAGCGTCGTGGGGCTGAAGTGGTCGATGCGCACCGACTCCGGGTTGCGGCCGGCACCGTATGGCTCGAACGGCTCGCCGGAATCGGGATCGGTGAGAAAGGCCACATCCAGCCCCAGACCTTCGGCGCGCGCGAGCGTCCCTTCGTTCAGCGCCGACGGATGCGACGCCAGGAGGACCTCGGCCTCTCGGCCCAAAAGGACGTCGGACGGTTGCAGCCGGGCCGAGGTCCGCGTCAGGTCGCGCGTCTGGCCGTCTGGCTCGGCCATCTCGAGGAACACGGAGCGACCCGCCTGGCGCAAATACGTATCCGCGTACGTCACGTAAAGCCTTCCCCGCGCTCGGGTCATCGCGACGAAGGCGAGCCGCGCCTCCTCGGCGAGGTGGCCATCGGGATCGGACGGCCACGACGGCATGAACCCGACCTTGAAGCGCTCGAGCCAGTCGCGGTCCTCGGCGTCGAGCAGCGGATGCGGCCTTGCCTCCAACGGGAAGAGGCCATGAGCGAAACCGGCGCAGAAAACGACCTCGAACTCGAGTCCCTTGGCCTGGTGCACGGTCATGACCTGCACCGCATCGCGGTTCCCGGATGCCGCCTCGGTGTCGTCCGCCGCGGCGGCCAGCAGGCTTTCGAGCGAGCCGGTGATGTCGGAGAGCAATGGCTT
>VBFV01000136.1 GCA_005881335.1 Chloroflexota bacterium | reverse complement strand
CCGCCGCCGGTAGTCGCCCATCTCCGGCCAGAAACTCAACTGTCGATCGGATTGCTGCATCGACCGGTCCGGTTGCGGCTGAGGGCGAATCGACCTGTCCATGTCGACAGGTTCCGATCGGCCCATCACTTCGGGGTTGGTGCGCATCGCCTCGGTCTCGGTTCGGCGGCGGTCCGAAGCCCTTCTCTCGGTCGACATATCGCTGCGTACGTCGCTCATTTATGCGACCTCCCTTCGAGAAGTCTCCTTCTCTTTCTTGGGGGATCCGACGGCGGCAACGACGATTCGCTTGTAATGCAGCATCGCCTTGCGCAATCCTTCAGTCCCTTGTCGCCCCTCGTCGCTGGCCGCCGCTGCGCGCGCGCTGCGCAGGTCGTCGGGGACGTGGCGCTCGTCATGCATCGTCGCTCCGCGTTCGGTCAACATCATCACGACGACCCGGTCGGCTTCCTGCACCGCCGCCCTCGGGTCGTCGATGAACCGACTCTCCACCGCTTGCCACGACCGCGAAAAACGCTCGACGGACTCGGCAGGCAATGGGCGGAGGCGCGGCCTCCGGTTCAGGACGACCGCGATGCCGGTTCCAAGAAGGATCAGGATCGCGACGATCAGAATCACAACGTTCTGGTCCAATTCGCTTACCTCCTAAGGAAGAAAACGGGAGGCGCGCCGGCCCTACTCGTGATGTCGACTACGGTTAAGACATGTCGAGCGATGCAAGGCGGCCGCAGATCCCGACCGACATGAAGGCCTTCAACGACAAGCTCATCGCGGAGTTCCGGGCCAATCACGGCAAGTTGAGCGGGCGCATGGCAAACAGCCAGATCCTGCTGTTGACAACGACCGGGTCGAGATCGGGTGCGCAGCGCACCACCGTGATCGGCTACCGGCCGTACGGGGAGAACCTCGCGGTCATCGCCTCCAACAACGGCGCAGAGAAATCGCCGTCATGGTTCTTCAACCTGCTCGCGAATCCCGTCGCCACCGTTGAAGTCGGTCCGAACAAATTTCAGGTGAGGGCGAGGGTCTCCGGTCCGGAAGAGCGGCCGCGGCTGGGAGCCATCATCGACTACCTCGAGCAGCAGCAGGCGCTTACCTCCCGCCAGATCCCCGTCGTCGTCCTGGAGCGGCTTTAGACCGCGCGGCAACACGCGGCTTTGTCTTTGGCTTGGCCGCCGGTTTCGCCTTTGCGGCCGGCCGGCGCTTCGCCGGCGGGCCGACGAGGTTCTTGCGCAGCTCTGCCATGCGTGACTTGCTCAGGTTGGTCTTCATCACCCAGGCAACGTCCTTGTCCTGCGCGCGGATCCACTTCTCGAGGTACGGCTTGGCGTTTTTCGGCGCCGCCGCCGCGGCCACGCTCCACCCGTATCCGAGCGCCTGGCGCAGCACCCGAAAGCCGTCATCGCGTCGATCGGCCGGCGCCGCGAGCGACAGCGCCCGCGTGATCTGATCGAGCATTGCGAGCACTTCGACCGTGTCCTGGTTGCTCTTGAGCAGCGCCGGCTCACACAGCCCGGCGACCGCGGCGCGCTTCGCGTACCAGTCGCCGCGAGACCAGATCTTCATCTCGGCGAGGAGCTTGGGCATGCTCTCGCGACCGAGCCGCTGCAGCGCGATGGCGACCCCCTCACGGACGCGCCAGCGTGGATCGGAGGCCAGCTCGCCGAGCCAGGTCATCACGGTCTCGGGCTCCAGCAACGCGATCCGGCCGAGACCGGCCGTTCCGCACAAGGCCAGGAACTCGTCACGGGACGCGGAAAGACGCCACAGCCGGTCCGCATCCCCCTCCTCGACGACCGCTGCCACCAGCTCGAGGTTGGCCCGCGGACCGGGCAAACCCGAATGCTTCTTCAGGTACGGCTCCCAGTCTTTGAGCCTGCGCAGCTGTGCCCGATAGACCTCCACGCGCTCGCCCATGCTGCACGCGATGCTAGCGGCCCGACTGGTGATGCGACCTTGGTTACACCAGAATTCGACCATGGACCTCGCGCGTTCCGCGGCCCTGAGACGTGGCGTACGGCTCGAGGTCGTGACCATCGCCTGGATGTTCGTCGAAGCGATCGTCGCCCTGGGCGCGGGAATCGCAGCCAGGAGCGTATTGCTGACCGCGTTTGGCGTCGACTCCGTGGTCGAGCTGCTGAGCGGTATCGTCCTGTACAGGCGGCTGGCAGGCGAGTCGAACCACGCCGCCACCGTCGACGTCGAACGGCTCGAGAACCTGACCACGCGGATTTCAGCGGTGCTGCTCGTATTGCTGTGTGCCTATGTCCTGCTGTCATCGCTCGCGGGCCTGGTCTTCCGCGTGATTCCGGAGGGCTCGGTGGTCGGCGTTGCGGTCACCCTGGTGGCGGTGATTGCAATGCCGCTGCTCGCGCGCGCCAAGCACCGTGTCAACCGGGTTGTCGACAGCCCATCGCTGCGGGCCGACATCGCGGAGACGATCAGCTGCGCATACCTGGGCGCGGTCACGCTCGCGGGGCTGGCTGTGAGCATGCTCACGGGTTGGTGGTGGTTTCAGTACGTCGCCGCTTTGGCACTGCTCGTGTGGCTCGTGCCGGAAGCCCGTGAGGCGCTCGAACACTGGCGGGATAATTGGGCCGAAAAGGGGGGCGAGGGAATCAGGAATGAGTGATCGAGGTCGGGACGGCAGCGTGGAGGAGCCGGCGCAGCACCGAGACAACCGGCGGCTCATGGTCACGCAGCTGCTGCGCAGCCCGGTGCTGAATCCGGCCGGGACGGAAGTCGGCCGCGTCGAAGATTTCATCGTCAAGCTCTCGGAGGGGACGTATCCGCCCATCACCGGATTGAAGGTTCGGGTGGGCGCGCAGGACGTGTTCATCGGCAAGAGCCTGATCGACGGCCTCGAGCCCGGCGGCGTGCGCCTGAACACCCACACCATCCGCACCGAAGCATTCCAGCGCCGTCCCGGTGAGGTGCTGCTGGCCGCAGATGTGCTTGGACGCCACCTCGTCGACGTGCACAAAGGGCGGATCGTGCAGGCGCACGACCTCGTGCTGGCGCCCGGAGACGACGGTTGGTACCTGGCCGGAATCGACCGCAGCCCGCAGGCGATGTTCCGACGGCTGCTGCCGCGCCGGGGCCGGCCGGACCTGCGCCGGCACGCGATCCTGGACTGGAAGGACGTCCAACCTTTCGTCGGCCACGTGCCCACGGCGAAGCTGCTCATGCCGCTCCAGCGCCTGCGACGGCTGCACCCCGCGCAGATCGCGGACATCGTCGAGGATGCGTCACATGCAGAGGGCCAGGAGATCATCGAGGCGGTCGAGAGCGACCCGGCCTTCACGGCGGACGTGTTCGAGGAGCTCGACGCGGAACACCAGGTCGAGTTCCTCAAGTCGAAGTCCAATCAGGAGGCGGCGCGCCTGCTGGAGCGGATGGCGCCGGACGACGCGGCCGACCTGCTGGGCGAGCTCGACCAGGACAGGCGCAAGCCGGTCTTCGACATGATGGCCTCGAGCCAGCAGTACAAGCTGCGCAAGCTCCTGCAGTACCACCCGACCACCGCGGGCGGGATGATGAGCCCGGACTACGTCTGGGTCGTGCGCGATTCGACGGTCGACATGGCCCTCGAGGCGGTGCGCACCGATGACAAGGCCCCGCACCAGCTGCTCACCACCGTTTTCATCACCGAGCAAGACGGCCAGTACGCCGGGAGCATCGGTGTCGTGGAGCTGCTTCGGGCAGATCGCGCACGCAAGGTCCACGAGCTCGAGCTCACGATGGTCTCGCTGCACGGCAACGCCGACTTCGCCGACGTCGCCTTGATGATGGCCGACTACAACCTCACCTCCCTCGCCGTCGTCGATGCGGCCGGCAACCTGATCGGTGCGATCTCCGCGGACGACGTCATCGAGGCATTGGTTCCCGAGGATTGGCGCAACCGGGCCGAAGCGAGCACCGGAGTATGAGGGTCTGATGTCGGAGCGCGAGCCAAACCGCAAGGACTCGCGCTTGAAGCCAACGTCGGCCGTGGTCGACGAACTGCATCAGGGTGACATCCACGGGGCGTTCGGGACCATCCGCGTCAGCGACGTCACCCCGCGCCGCACGTGGCGCCGACGGCTCCTCACCCTCGCCGCGATCATCGGCCCGGGGCTCATCGTCATGGTCGGCGACAACGATGCCGGGGGTGTCTCGACCTACGCCCAGGCAGGCCAGGACTTCGGCTACTCGCTGCTCTGGACGCTGCTCCTTCTCATCCCGGTCCTGATCGTCAACCAGGAGATGGTCGTTCGCCTGGGTGCGGTCACCGGGGTCGGCTACGCGAGGCTCATCAGCGAGCGCTTCGGGCGATTCTGGGGCTGGTATTCGGCGGTGGGGATCTTCCTCCTCAACTTCTTGACCATCAGCACGGAGTTCATGGGCATCAGCCTGGCGGGCGAATACTTCGGATTGAGCCCAGTACTGGTTGTGCCTCTCGCGGCCTTGATACTCATCGCCATCACGGTCAGCGGCAACTTTCGGCGCTGGGAGCGGGCGATGTTCGTGTTCCTTTTCGCCAGCCTGCTCGTCCTCCCGCTGGCGCTGCTCAGCCATCCCGATCCCGGCGCCGCGCTCAAGGGGTTTCTCGTCCCAGGCGTGCAGGGCGGGCTGACCTCCAACTCGGCGCTCCTGATCGTCGCCGTCGTGGGCACGACTGTCGCCCCGTGGCAGCTCTTCTTCCAGCAGTCGAACGTGATCGACAAGCGCATCACCCCCCGCTGGCTCGACTACGAGAAGGCCGACACGGCGATAGGGGCTTTCGTCGTCGTGATCGGGGCGGCCGCGATCATGATGGCCACCGCGTCCGCGTTCACAGGCACATCGGAGTTCGGCCACTACCAGGACGGGCTTCGCATCGCGCAAGGTCTCGCCTCGCACATCTCTCCTGTTGCGGGCACGATCTTCGCCCTGCTGCTGTTCGACGCCTCGATCGTCGGCGCGTCGGCGGTGACTCTGGCCACCTCGTACGCGTTCGGTGACATGTTCGGGGTCAGGCATTCGCTTCACCGCGGTGTCCGCGAGGCCAAGCTCTTCTATGCCTCCTACACGGGCATGGTCGCCCTGGCCGCAGCCATCGTGCTCATCCCGCAAGCGCCGCTGGGGCTGATCACCACCGCCGTCCAGGCGCTCGCCGGGATCATGCTCCCCAGCGCGACTGTGTTCGCGGTGCTGCTGTGCAACGACCGCGCCGTGCTCGGGCCGTGGGTCAACAAGCTGTGGCTCAACGCGGTCGCGGGCGTGATCGTGGCCGCGATGCTCGTGCTGTCGCTGATCCTGGTCGTGTCCACGGTGGTTCCTTCGGTCGACGTGACGGTCCTGCTCGTCGTGCTGGGCTCGGTCGCGGGGTTGATTCTTTTCGTGGGCGGCGCGTGGAGCTGGTTCAGCAATCGCGGCGCGCCTGCAGTGCCCGAGATCTCACGGGAAGAGCGCGCGAACTGGCGCATGCCCGCCCTCGTGCTGCTCGAGCGGCCGACGTGGTCGGGTTTGCGCAGCACCGCCATGTACGCCCTGGCGGGCTACCTCGTGCTGTCGATCGTTCTGCTCGCGGTCAAGGCGGTCGAGCTGGCGACCCAGCGGTAGGCAGTCGTTCCTTCAGGACCGTTAACAGGTCACTAACAAAGGGATACCGGCTTAACGGCTAGAATGCAGGCCCGTGCCTCTCGGCTCAAGACCGGGGCACCGCGTCAGAGCATCACGCCGGCGGCTTAGCCCATTACGCACCACCGTACTCGTCCTCCTTGCCATCGCGATGTCGTCGGTGGCGGGTGGCATGGCGTACTTCATCCCGGCAGCGCAAACCGCCCTCGAGGCAACCGGCCAGGTGATCCACGTCACGCCGTCGCCGAGCATGCTCTTCTCACCGACGCCCTCGGCCACTTCGCCTGTGAGCACAGTCACCGGCGCCTTCACGGTGCTGCTGCTCGGCTCGGATGACGACTCCAAGTTCAGCTCGGACCATGTCCTGACGCAATCGATGATCCTGATCCGGGTCATTCCTTCGACCAAGGACGTGACCATGCTCTCGATTCCGCGCGACCTTTACGCCCACCTGTCGACCGGTGGCTACGGGAAGATCGATGGCGCTTACTCATACGGCGGGCCGGGTGCGGCCATCGCCACCGTGGAGCAGGATTTCGGGGTCCACATCGACGACTACATCTGGGTCGGTCTCCTGGGCCTCGTCAAGCTGATCGACGCCATCGGCGGGATCGACGTCGTGACGAGCAACCCGGTGATCGACGACTTCTACCCCGCGGACATCTACGGCGGTTGGCCGTACGACTATGAGCGGGTCGCCGTGCTCGCCGGACCGCAACACCTCGACGGCATCCACGCGATGCAGTACGTGCGCTCGCGCCACGGCGACCTGCAGAGCGACTTCGGCCGCTCGCAACGGCAGCAGCACGTGCTGATGGCGATTCGGCAAAAGGCCAAGCAGATGACACCCGAGGACCTACCCGCGATGTCGGCCGCCATCGGCCGCGAGCTGAAGACCAGCATCGGCCTGCCCAAGGTCGCGCAGCTGCTGCCGCTCGCGGCAAGCTTCGACAATCCCGATCAGATCCGCCAGATCGTGCTGCTCCCGCCCTACACGCATGGCGGCGGACCGGATGGGAGTATCACCCCGGACTGGAATCGAATCCTGCCCCTGGTGCACCAGTACTTCCCATGATGATCTCGCGGTTTGTGCTGGCCGTCGTGCTTGCTGTGGTGATGTTCGTATGCGGCACCTCTGCATACCTTTATCTGGGCAGCAAGCAGTCGAAGGCCGCGGTGCCGGCGCAGAAGCCGACTGCGGCGACCCCGCGTGCGCAGGCGCTCTCGCTGCCGGGCACGATCTACCTCGCGCAATCCGGTGCTCTCTACAGCCTGAGCGCGGGGCGTTTTCATCAGCTGACCCCCGAGGCGGGCTGGACCATGCCCGCGCTGTACCCCGACGGCAGCAAGCTGGTCGCGGTCAAAGCAACCCGGTCCTATTCCGATGTTTACGTGTTGAACCGCTTCGGCACAGTGCAGCGACAGGTGACCAACAACGCGGCGCGGCCGCGATTCGACATCAGCGACAACCACTGGTCGTTCTATCCGCGGCTGAGCGCTGACGGTGGCACGCTGTGGATGGCGTACGACCAGCCGAAGTACGGATACGACGCGATCTTCTCGATCTGGTCCATGCCATTTGGGGGAACTCTGCGCCAGGGCAGGCTGTGGACCAACGCCAACGACTACACCGGGGGCGACATGCAGCCCGTGCCGGTGCCGGGCGGACTGATTTATACGAAGTACGACTATGGACCGGACATCAAGCTCGTCGGGCAGCTGTGGTTCACGAACCGCGCCGGCTCCGCCGGCAAGGCCCTCACCAGCCCAGCTGAGGATTGCCACAGCCCGGCTTTGTCGCCGGATGGCACACAGCTCGCGATGATCTGCACGTACGAGAAGCAGATCTCATACCTGACCATCGCGACCTGGAACGGCTCGAGCCTCGGGGGGCGGAAGACGGTCGTCTCGAACCTGCTGGTCGCCCAGCCCACGTGGGCGCCGGATGGCTCCGGCATCGCCTTCCTCGCGCCGGCCGTCGGGGCGGGCGAATTCCAGCTGTGGTGGCTGCCGAAGGCCGCGTACATGCCGCCCCCGCCGAGCCCGCCGCCCCCCCCGACGCCAGGCGGGCCGCACAACGGGCCGCTGGCCAGCCCGTCGCCGCCTCCTCCGGTGCCGCCGGTCAAGCCTGTGCAGGTGACGACGAACAACGGTTTCGACGCGACCTCGCCGCTCGCCTGGCTGGGCTAACTAGCAGCCCGGGCGGCCGGGACCTCGGTCCAGCACAGGCTCTGCGTTGGCGGTTTGCGCCTGCGCCGCGGTGATGTAGTGGTCGGCGACCATGGCCGCCAGCACCTGCGCGCGCCGCTGCTGGGCCGCCTCCGGGTCGACCGTCGGGTCATACAGAGACGGCGCCTGGGTCACCCCGGCGAGCAGCGCGTACTGGGCGATCGAAAGTTCTCGGAGCGGCGCCCGGTAGTAGGCGCATGCGGCGGCGGCCACCCCGCGGAGGCCGTACCCGGTTGTGATGATGCTCAGGTAGTCGGCCATGATCTCGCGCTTGGTCAGGACCCGCTCAGCCTTCAGCGCGAGCGCGAGTCCTTCGAGCTTGTTGTAGCCGAGGTCCGAACCGCCGAGGTACACGTCCTTGACGAGCTGCTGGGTGATCGTCGAACCGCCCTGGCACAGGCAGACGTTGACCACGTCGTAGAGCAGCGCTCGTCCCAGGCCGATCGAATCGACTCCGTGGTGGGAGTAAAAGCGTTCGTCTTCTGTGGCCACGACCGCATGCGCGAGCACTGGCGGCACCTCGTTCTCACCCAGAAGGGTTAGCCCGTTCGAACTAGCCAGCCGGATGACCCGAGCCTGGATGTCGGAGGCGTCGGGGCTCCAGATCCACAGCGTCGCCGCTCCGGGAGCGACCAGGGCGGCGAGCAGGGCGATGGCGATTGCCAGCCGGCGAACCGGGGCCGGCGGCCATCTCATCGCGGCGCGCCCACGATCGATACCAACGGCCCGAGAATTCGGCGGTTGCTGTACGGGGTTCTGAACGCCGCAAGTTCCATGGGAGAATTCCGTCCGCATGACCATCAAGTGGAAGATCGCCCTGGTGGAAGATGACCGGCGCTTGGCGCGGGCCGTCGCCACCGGGCTGGGAGAGGAAGGCTATACCGTCCGCGCCGTGGAGTCGGCGGGCCGCGGGCTGGAGCTCGTGCGCCAGTGGAACCCTGACGTCGTGCTGCTCGACCTGATGCTGCCCGACAACGATGGGCCCGAGCTGTTCGAGACCTTTCGGGCGGAGACGGACGCCGCGCTGGTCGGAATCAGCGCCAAGTCGTCCGTCAGCGACCGCATCGCGGGTTTGAAGCTCGGCGCCGACGATTACGTCACGAAGCCTTTCGCGCTGGAAGAGCTGATGGCGCGCGTCGAAGCCGTGATCCGGCGGCATCGCGGCAAGGGCGGTCCTCGCCTATCCGCGGGCGACGTGGTGGTCGACCTCAGCGAGGGCCGTGCGAGCCGCGCCGGCCGGCAGCTCACCTTGACCGGAATCGAATTTCGCATCCTGGCCGCCCTGATGCGCAGCAGCGGGCAGCTCGTGACCTACGCGCAGCTCGCGGAGGCAGTTTGGGCCGTGACGACCGGGCCGGAGTCGAACTCGCTCGAGGTGCATATTTCGAGAATCCGGCAGAAATTGGAGCAGGATGGGGGCTCGAGGTTGATCCACACGGTACGTGGACTCGGCTACAGATTCAGTCCGGACCAGGGAGCACAGGGATGAAATTCAGGAGCGTTTTGTTGGGCGGGTTGCTGGCGGGGACCTTGTTCATCGCCGGGTCGGGATGGGCGTCGGCCAACGTGGCCTGGTGCATTTCGGACCCACCGATCCAGCTCGTGACGCCAGGAGGCCACTACATCGTGGTCAACAACATGGTCTACCTGCCGCCCCAGGCGCTGCACCTGAAGAACCAGATCACGGACGACGCGACAGCAACGCGTGACGGTGCCGGCGGCACGCTCATCACCGTGCACGTCCACCTGCCTGCGAAAGCGGGACGCGCGCACGTCATCAGCTCTGAGAACCGGTTTCGGCTGAGCACACAGAAAGACGGAAACGCCACCATCACGCTCTACCTGGACATACCCCTGACCTGAGGTCTGCCACTCCGGCCTTCAGGACCTTTCCCAGGCCGCTGAAGGCCGTCGTCATCGGCGTCCCGGCGGCAGGCGTTGCGCTGGCGACGCTGACCGCCGCTGTGGGTGGCTTCGCCGCCGCCCAGCCATGGCGCTGGCTCATCATCCCGGCCTGCGCCGCCGGCGTGATCCTGGCGGAGAAGTACCCGGTCAAGATCGGCCCCGAGCAGAAGGTGAACCTCGGCGCGCTGCCGTGCATCGTGGCGGCGCTGCTCCTCCCGCCGGCGGTCGGACCCGCCACGGCCGCGCTGAGCGTCGTCCTGGGCAACCGCTTCATGGGCCGGACGTGGCCGGAGACCGCGGTCAACGCGGGTAACACGCTGGTGGGCGCCGCCATCGCCACGCTCGTGGGCGGGCCGCTTCGCGCCGACATCGACATCGAGGAGGTCATCCGCGCGACGGCGGCGGCCTTCATTTATGTCGCGATCAACCTGGGCCTTGCGGTCGTGCCGGCGGCGCTGCACGGCGGCCGGCCTTACTTCGCGCTCCTGAGGAAGGGCGCGTGGGCGACATGGCCCGCGTCGCTGACGCTCGCCGCCTGTGGCGTGAGCATCGCCGTGCTTTCGGTCGAGGCTCCGATGGCGGCGCCGCTGCCTTTGATCGTGCTGCCGATGATCTATCGCATGAACCGCGCGATCGAGGCGCAGGCCAGGGCCAACGAGCAGCTGGCCGGGGTGCTGGCGGCTCAGCGACGTTTCCTGACCGACGTCTCGCACCAGGTCGCGACACCGCTCGCGACGATCATGACCAACCTCTCGATCCTGCGCCGGTCCAGCCGCGGCGGGCCGGCGGGCGAGGCGGTCACCGACAGCGTCGCCGAGGCCGAACGGATGAAACGCATGCTCGGCCGCCTGCGCGCGCTCGCCCACGCGGACGAGGATGTCCCGCTCCGTCGCGAGCTGGTCGACCTGGCCGAGCTGACCGCGGACGTGGTGCGCGCTTACACCGCGCAGGCCGCGACCACGGGCGTCGGGCTGGTGACACAGGTCAGCGTGCAGGCAAGCATCAACGCGGACAAGGACCTGCTGCGCGAGGCGGTCGCCAACCTGGTCGACAACGCCCTCAGGGTGAGTCCGCCCGGGGCGCAGGTCCGGCTGAGCGTGGATCGAGGTTCATCCGGTCCGCTGATCACGGTCGCCGACAACGGGCCGGGCATCGAGGAGGACCGCCTGCCACGCCTGTTCGAGCGCTTTCAGCGCAGCGATTCCGGCAGCGGCCTGGGGCTTGCGATCGCGAGGCGCGTGGTCGAGCGCCACGGCGGAACCATCCGGGTCAAGACCGAGCCCGGCGCGGGCAGCACGTTCACGATCGAGCTGCCCTACTAAGAGCTAGCGGACCAGGCCCCCTTCATACGGCTGGCCGGCCACCGCGTTCAGGCCGCACACCCACTTGAACACCTGCGCGCCGTTGCCTCCACCGTTGACGGTCATCGTGGCGACTGTCAGCGAACCGGTGAACTGCGGGCTCGAGTTGCCGTTGCTGCGGTAAGCGACCTTGGGCATGTAGATGATCCCGCTCATATCGGTGGTCGCGCCCGGGCCGACGGCGACCGTGCCCGAGAAGGCGCCGGCTCCGTTGCCGCCGAAGATCACGAAGTTGTGCGTGCCCATCTGGTCGCGCGGACCCGTGTATCCCGGCGGGTTCAGGTCGTCGAGGCCGTTCAGGACGGCGCTGGTGATGTCGAGCGTGCCCGTGTCCGAAGAATCGAGGACGATCGCGACCGCTCCTGTCGGGTCTGACGTGCCCGACGGCGTGTGGATGGTGTTGGTGATGCTGCCAAGGTTCAGGTTCGTGGCGTTGATGATCTTGTAGACGCCGCCGTTCATGGTGCCGCCGCTCGGAGCAAACCCGTTGTAGATGCCAGGCATCCAGTGCCCGAACGCATCCTTCGCCTGCGCTGCCGTCACGTAGGTGACGTTGGGCGCCACGGGGGACGCGTTGTCGTAGTTCCTCGGAGGAGGGACGTTCGGGGTGACGGGCATCGGGCCGCCGTCGGTGGTGTGGTAGTTGAGCGAGTTGGAGCCTCCGCCGTTGTCGAGGAAGTTCTGCGGGTTGTTCGGGCAGTTGGTGCCGTCGTAGTTGGTCTGAATGGACGGCACTCCGGTCGAGTGAGGCACATCGTTGGCGCCGAACGAGTTGTAGGCATACACAGGGCCAGTCACAGTCTGGAACGCCGCGCCGCCCCCGTTGATCAGCGCATCGCCCGCCACCGCCGCGACCGCGTAGGCGGCGCCGTTAAACTGCGGCCCCGGTATGGTGGCGCGGGCCGACGCCGCGGCTTTGAGCGTCGAGAAGCCGAGCATGCGGGCAAGGATGCTGGGTTGGGTGTGCGAGATCACCACGTCGAGCACGCTGGGGTAGTTGAAGATCCCGTTGACTCGCCAGGAATCGCTCAACGTGATCGTGTAGCCGGTCACGGAGTATGTGCCGGCCGGGCAGGCGCTCACGCTCGAGCACGCGCCGGTGGGCACGGTGAACCCGAGCGAGTTGCCCAGGTACTGCATCGCGACCCAGTGCGCCTTGTTGACGCCAGGACCGTAGGAGCGGGCCCCGGCGAGCGCGGACGCGTCCGCGTAAGCCTGCAGGTTGCGGCGGTCTGACATGGCGAGGCCGGCGTCGAAAACCATCACGCCGAGGACGGTGAGCGCGACGATGATCGCGACCACGATCACGACTGCCTGACCGCCCTGCCTCCGTCGGCCTCGTGCGGTCATCTCAGTACTCCGCGAGCATCGTCGTCGACGATGCGATGCGCAGCAGGTTGGGCGCCGCGCTTCCCAGGAACGGGACCAGGCTGTCGTATCTGTAGATGACCGTCACCACGACCTGGAAGCAGCCTTTGTACTTCGGGCTCGAGTACTCGGCGTTGCGTGAGCCCAGGTCACCAGGCATCGGATCGCGGCCGAGGGCGCTTCGCGCTGCTGCGCAGTGCGCGTAGCCGCCGGCCGCGCCCTGCTCGGCCGGCCACATGCAGACCTGCGTCGAGCCGATGGTCGGGGTCGGGCACGCGGACGGCGACGCCTCGGTCATCGTTGAGTAGCGGCTGAAGCTGCCCATCACGTTGTCGACGGTCTCGTCGATGCGATTGCTCGTCAGGCAGCCGGAACCGTTGGCGCTCGGCGTCAGCGTGGTCCCGGAGCAGCTGCCGAAAGCAGCGCCGAACGCGTTGTCGGTCGGCACCTCGTTGGCCACCGCCTGGCGCGCGGCCTGACGCGCGGCCTCGGCCACCGTCGACGTGACCCAGTCGACGCGGAACAGGTCGATCGACAGGGCGAGCAAGAAGAAAAGAAGAGGAAAGACGAGGGCAAACTCGACCAGCGCCTGGCCTTGGCTTCGGCTGAGCTTGCGCATCAGTACTCGACCCGCTGCGAGGACGTGATCCGGATCGGGAACGAGGAACCGATGATGGGCCACAACAATGGCGTGACCACGCTCAGAGCTCTCCAGCGCCGCCTGGTTGGCGATCGTGACGACCTGCCCTCCGGACGGCGGCACCGCGGAGGTCACGGTGATCGCGACTGGTCCTCCACTGGTGCTCGCACACACGGTGTTGGCGGTGGTCTGCTGGTACGAAGACACGGCAATGCGCAGCGATTGGCGCACGGAGTTGGTGACCGCCTCCCGGTAGAAGAAGGAGCGGCCGATGTCCGTCACGCCAAGCGCGAGCAGCAGCACGATTGGCAACGTGATGGCGGCTTCCACGAGGGATTGACCGCGCGATGTTCCTCTCACCTGCGTGATGAAACGGCACGTGAGTAGGCCTCTTGCCTGCCTTAGCGGAGACTTATGAATCCGCGCTTCAATCGATTAAGAAATCAAGTGCTCGAATTGCTCTAACTTACGGGTTGTGGCCATGATCGTCTGTCCGCAGCCGCAGGCGGCAGAGATCGGTCTCGACGTGATGCGGCGCGGCGGCAATGCTGTCGACGCAGCCGTGACCTGCGCCTTCGTGCAGGGGGTGGTCGATCCGCAGATGTGTGGGATCGGCGGTTGCGGCGTGATGCTCGTGCACAGCCCGCAATCCGGTGACGCTCTCCTCGAGTTTTACGCCACGGCCGGGTCTCGGGTCCGTGAAGACCAGTGGGAATCGATCTTCGTCCGCGAAGCCGCCGACCGTTACGGCTACGTGCTCGACGGTTGGGTCAACGACGTCGGCTACCGGTCGGTGGCGGTGCCGGGCACCGTGGCGGGCCTCCATGAGGCGCTGACCAGGTTCGGCTCGATCTCGTGGGAGGAGGCCATCGAGCCGGCGATCCCTCTCGCGCGGCACGGCTTCCCCGTCACCGGGTACATGCACGGTTACTGGACGATGGATTACGGCCCGGACGTGGTGCCCAACGCACAGCGCATCCAGGCGACTCCGGCGGCGAAGGCGATCTACACGCGCGCCGGCAGGCTGTACGCAATCGGTGAGGTCATGGTCCAAGAGGACCTTGCTCGGACCCTGGAGAGGCTGGCGAGCGGGGGCCCCGACGCCTTCTACAAGGGTGAGATTGCTGAAGAAATCGCTTTGGACTTCGAGGCCAACGGCGGATTCATCACCGGGGAAGACCTGGAGGGCTATCGCGTCAACGTCACCGAGCCGATTCGCGGCACGTATCGAGGCCTCCAGGTGGGCGCGGCCGGACCGCCGGCCGGCGGGCTGACGCTGCTTCAGATGCTGAACTTCCTCGAAGGGTTCGACCTCGCCGCGCATGGGTGGCCGAGCACCGAGGCCGCACGGCTCCTGGTGGAGGCGATGGCGTGGGCACTTGCAGACCGGCAGCTGCACGTCGCCGACCCACGCTTCGTCGAGATCCCGATCGGAGCGCTCGCGGACAAGCAGTACGCCGCTGCCGCGCGCCAGGTCGTGCACGATCGGCCCGACACGACTCATGTCTGCGTGGTCGACGAGGCGGGCAACGCGGTGTCGCTGTCCCACACGCTGGGCTCCGCAAGCGGCGTCGTCACTCCCGGCCTTGGTTTTGGCTACAACGACTACATGAACTGTTTCGACCCTCGGCCGGGCCGGCCCAACTCGATTCGGCCGGGCAAGACGCGAGTGACGATGATGACCCCCACGATGGTTTTCGACGGACGCAAGCTGCGCGTGTGCGCCGGCGCGCCGGGGGGGACGAAGATCGTCACCGCCATCCTCCAAGTCCTGGTCAACGTGCTCGACCACGAGATGTCTCCGGTCGAGGCTGTCAGCGCGCCGCGGGTCGACTTCCAGGGTGACGTGGTGCAGGCCGAGGCTCGGATCCCTCGCGTCGTGTGCGAGGGATTGGAGCGGCTGGGCTACGCCGTGAACCGGCGCACGCTCAACTACGACTCGTACTTCGCTCGGCCGCAGCTGATCGTGGCTGAGCACGACGGCTTTCTGTCCGGCGCATCCGACCCCCGCAAAGATGGCGGCGCCGCGTTCGAAACGGAGACGAAATGAAGTTCAAGGACCAGGTGGTGCTGATCACGGGGGGAGGCCGCGGCATCGGGGCGGCAACGGCTTCGCGGTTCGCTTCCGAGGGGGCGCGCGTCGTGGTGTCGGACCTGGATCTCTCGCCCGCGGAGGAGGTGGCGAAGCCACTCCAGGGTCTCGCCATCGCGTGCGATGTCACGGACCGAGTTTCGGTGGAGGCGATGGTCGGGCGGGTGGTCGGGGAGCTGGGCCGGCTCGACGCGCTCATTTGCTGCGCAGGGATCATCCGCGACAACCTGCTCTTCAAGATGACCGATGAGGACTGGGACTCGGTCATCGACACGCACCTGAAGGGCACCTTCCTCTGCGCTCGCGCGGCGCAAAAGCCGATGGTCGGGCGCAAGTCCGGCAAGATGGTCTTCCTGTCGTCGACTTCCGCCCTCGGCAACCGCGGCCAGACCAACTACTCGACGGCCAAGGCGGGGCTGCAGGGCATGGCGCGAACCCTGGCCATCGAGCTGGGCCCCTTCAACATCAACGTGAACACCGTCGCGCCCGGATTCATCGAGACACGCATGACGCGCGCCACCGCCGAGCGGATGGGGGTCGATTTCGAGGCGTTCAAGGTCGGCGCCGCTTCGCAGATCCCCCTGGGCCGCATCGGCCAGCCCGAGGACGTCGCCGCCGTGATCGCCTTCTTGTGCTCCGAAGACGCGAGCTTCATCTCGGGGCAGACGATCTACGTCCGCGGCGGCCCCTGACCGGCCCGTCCTTATATATGCAAGGAGCCGGGGCGCGGCCCGTTGAGCATCTTGATGAGCCGGCTACTCGGGCAGGTCAGGCGACGCTTCAGCAGGCGAACTGGTGTTCGCCGCCGGGGCCTATGGCGGCCGAGTCCTCGAATACGGATTGAATTCGGACACGGTGTCCAAATCGGGGCGGTAGCCGTATTCGCGGGCCCCCGTGCGGGGTTGACTGGCTCAGCGGGGGTCTGATACGGTGGCTCGGTCTTCTGGGGATCTTCCCACCGCCAGGGTAGGTTCACAAATCTTTAGGGGTAGGCATTGCGAATTAATCGTTACCTGACCCATGCCGTGGTCCTGGGAATAGCGGTTGCCATGTCGAGCTACGCGGCGATGGATCGCCACTTCCCAACGACCCTGACGGCCAGGTTGGGGCCCGTGAACGCCGAGGCGATTGTGGTGGGAGACGGTGGCCAGTACGGCGACGTCTCGCTCGGCCGCTACAGCACGGTGATCAAGCCGGTGTCGATCCCGACCTCCGCGCCGGTCAACCGCCAGCCGTTCGTCTACACCGTCGCGGCGGGCGAGGACCTGTCGGCGATCGCGAGCAAGTTTCATGTGAGCGTGGCCGAGATCCGCTGGTCCAACACCAACCTCATGTCGACCGACTCGGTGGCGACAGGCAACCAGATCGTGGTCCCACCGGTGCACGGGATCGTGGTGACGACCAAGGCGACCGACACGATCGACAGCCTCGCCGCCAAGTACCAGGTCGACAGCCAGGCCATCATCGACTACAACCGCCTCCGCACCGCGGACGTGGCTGCGGGTACCACGATCGTCATCCCGGGTGGTGTCGGTGGCGCGTTCCCGCCGCCTCCACCGCTCTACCAGATCCTCCGTGGCGGATCGCCGTCGGGCTACCAGTACAAGGTCGTCGGGTGCTGCCTCGGCCCGTACGTGAACAACAAGTTCCCGGTTGGGTGGTGCACCTACTACGTGGCGACCAAGCGCAACGTCACCTGGAACGGCGACGCGGGCTACTGGTACGCGAACGCATCGGCTCAGGGTTACCCGGTGGGACCGACGCCGAAGGTCGGCGCGATCATGGTCACCTGGGAGAGCTGGGCCGGACACGTCTCGTACGTGGAGGCGGTGAACGCCGACGGTTCGTGGGTGGTGTCCGAGATGAACTGGGTCGCGTTCGACGTGATCGACGAGCGGACGATCAAGCCCGGTCAGCTCGGGCAGAAACTGGTCGGGTTCATCTACTAAGAAGAGCCGGTTCTTCTGGTTCGGCGGGCCGCGCCGCCCACTCTTCCTCCATCGCCTGCGTGTCGCGCTTGACCGTGCGCAGGCCGGTGGCCGCGATCGCGGCAGCCAGGATCAGCAGGGTGGGCGAGGTGATCAGAAGCGCGGTCTGGAGGCTGCCTATGCGCTCCGAGATGACACCGACGTCGAACGTCGAGTGAGAGTCTCCGAAGACGTGCGAAACGAACAGAAGCAGGGTCACCGAGCTGGCGCGAAGGCCGGGGGACACGACGTTCTGGGAGACGGCGGTGAACGGTCCCGAGTAGAGGTAGAGGCAGATCACCGCCAGCAGAAACGCGGGGATGAAGACCGGTATCGGGCCCGCGTTCATCGGGGCGAGCAGCGCGATCGTGATGAAAACAGCGCCGCCGAGAAAGCCCGCGATCCCGACCTCGAGGTGGGCTGCGGGATTCTTGAGGGCGCGGCGGTCCGCTATCCAACCACCCGCGAGGGTGCCGATCAGCCCACCCAGGACCAGGACGACCCCGGCGAGCAGGCCCGCCTTGCCGACCGACAGGTTGAACCGCCGGTTCAGGACCAGCGGCAGCCAGAACGCGTTGGACGCAAGCACGAAGAAAAGGAGGGTCTGGGCGCCGATGGTGGCGCGCAGGGTTGGGATCCGGAGCAGGGCGAGAAACTTGGCCAGGCTCGCGTCGTAAGTCTTCTTCAGCGCGGGCCCGCGGCTCTCCATGCTGCCGCGCAGGGGCTCGCGCAACCCGAAGGCCAGCAGCGCGAACAGAATTCCTGGGACCGCCGCGAAGAAGAAGGCGCTTCGCCAGCCGAACTTCTCGGCGATGAATCCCCCGCCGGCGAAGCCGACGGCGATCCCCACCGTGCTCCCGGCGCCCCAGATCGACATGACGCGGCCGCGCTGCTCCTTGGGAAAGTAGTCGGACAGCAGTGAGGTGCCTGCCGGGTAGTAGCTGGCTTCCCCGATTCCGAGCACGGCGCGGCTCAGAAAGAGCTGGGCGAAGTTGCGGGAGAACCCTGTGACGAGGGTGGCGAGGCTCCAGATGGCGACGCCGGCCGCGACGACCGTCTTGCGAACCCCACGGTCCGCCCAGTAGCCGAACGGGATGGCGGCGAACGCGTAAACGAGAAGGAAGGCGGAGCCGAGGAGGCCGACCAGGGTATCGCTGAGGTGGAATTCCTTCTGGATCAGGGGGGAGGCCGCCGAGGCGACCCACCGGTCCATGTAGTTGAGGAAGTTGATGCCGACCATGACTGCGAGGACGTAACGTGCGTAACCTCGCGCCACGGGTGGAATTATGAGGTCGGCTTGCGGGCGCGCCGGGGCGAAGCCCCGGGACGGATTGCGTACGATTACTGCTCTTTAGTGGGTCGGCTGGGCATTGGCGAGCTCAAGTGGCTGTAAACCACCCGCGAAAGCTGTGGGGGTTCAAATCCCTCCCGGCCCACTCTGTTTGCGAACCACTCTTCGCATAACCAGCTTGCTTGTCCCGAGAGCACCAAGCGGACGGAATCCAAGCTCGGCGAACATCGACTCAGTACCCCCAAACAAGAAAGAGCTCGAGTAAGGCTTCCCGCGCGTGGCGATCGGATAGCCGTCGACCGAACCGCCGCCTTTGGCGGCGATGATGCGAATCGCGCCTGCCAGCGCGGCTTCGGCGATTCCCTGCCTTCTCCGGTCGCGGTCGACGAAGAAGCACGTGATCCTCCAATCGGGCGGAACCGCGCCCAATTTGCGGAATCCTCCCATTCGACCGGGGA
>VBFV01000184.1 GCA_005881335.1 Chloroflexota bacterium | reverse complement strand
GTGATGCGTGAGCTCTCCGGCCTCGAGATGAATTCGGCGTAGGCGCCAAATCTGATGCCCGTGCTGCCGAAAACCTCGTCGCCGGCCGCGAACTCCTTGACTGCCGGCCCCACAGCTTCGACCACGCCGGAGAAATCGCCGCCAAGGATCGGCTGCCGTGGCCGGCGAATGCCGAAGATGGCGCGACTCACCAGCTCGAAGCCACGACCGCTGCGGCGGTTGGCTTGGCGCGTCGCGCAGTCGGCGCGTGTCACTGCGACGGCGTAGATCCGGACCAGGACCTCGTCGTCCCTGGGGAGCGGCTTTTCGACGTCTGCGATGTGTAGGACGTCGGGGCCCCCGTACCGGTCGTAGACGACTGCCCGCATCGACTCCGAACTCTAGTGCGCGTCGCGCTTATTCGCCGACACGACACGGGCCCCGTGAGGGCCGGGTTCAAATCCCAAGCCCCCGACCAGTTTTGTGCGAGGGCCAACTAGTCTGCTGCTTGGACTTCGCTTTTCTCGCCGGTGGCGCTACCGGTATCGCCAAGCGTGGGTCGAACTACCGCCTTGACGCTTTGCGGATCGCGGCCGGCGGTCAGGGCTTGCTCCGTGTCGGCAAGACCATATTCGCCAGTGACGAGATCGTCGAGATTAACTCGGCCAGAGGCGGCGAGAGCAATCGCGGTCGGCCATGTGTTGGCGTATCGGAACGTGCCGGTAATGACCAGCTCGCGTTGTTGGATCACTCCAAGAGGCAGCCTCAACTCGTCTGCACCCATCCCAACCAAAACGCTGACCCCGCCGGCCGAACCAAACGAACCCCTGCATCAATGGCGGCTGACGAGCCGGAGCAGTCGATGAACGCATCGAACTCGCCGGAGACGTCATCAGAGCCCGGGACCACGATCTCCGTGGCGCCGCGTGCCAAGGCCGCCGACAGTCGGTTCCGGTTGACGTCACTCACGGCGATTCGCGTCGCGCCGACGGCACGCGCAACCATGGTCGTCACCAGGCCGATTGGGCCTGCCCCTGCGATCAGCACTGAGCTCCCGGCCTGGGTGCCGGCTTTGCGGATTGCCCAAATGCCCACAGAAAGCGGCTCCAGCAGGGCAGCTGCGTTGTCACTGATTTCATCGGGCACTTTGTAGGCGAGATCCGACTTCACAGCCACGAATTCCGACAGAGTGCCATCGACGGGAGGCGTGCCATGGAATCTGATGTTCGGACATAGGTTGTACCTGCCGGACCGACACTGATCGCACCGACCACATGGCTCGCCCGGTTCGATAGCGACACGTTCGCCCACTCGTCCACGTGAGACTCCTTGGCCGACTTCGACTATCTGACCGGACGATTCGTGTCCCAAGACCAACGGGCTGCGGACCACGAAATCGCCGATGCGGCCGTGCTCGTAATAGTGGACATCGGATCCGCAAACTCCGACCGACAGAATCCGGACCAGGACCTCGCCGTCCGACGGCGTTGGAACTGGACGCTGCTCAATTCGCAGATCGCGCGGCGCATATAGGACGGCTGTGGCCATCGTGCCGTGTGGTCGACCAGGATTGCCGGTCGTCCTGGATGTCGACATAGTGGACTCCTTGCCGGCGCGCACCGGTCGTCTCGGGGAGGTCTTGAGAAGGCTGGGTCTCGCTTACTATCGCCGAAAATCTGAAGCCACGCGATCCCGGGCCTCGATCGGCAATGTCTAATCGGCCAGCAGCTCCCGCACTCGAGGGATCACCTTCGTGCCGTAGAGCTCGATGTTTTTCAGCACGGATGCGGGCGACAGGCCCGGCATGCCGAATTTCAGATCGAATCGGTTGGCGCCCAGGGTCTTGAGGTTGGTTGCGATCTTCTGAGCGACCGTCTCGGGTGAGCCGATGAACAGCGCGCCCTGCGGCCCGACCTCGAACCTGAACGATTCCATCGTCGGAATTGCGAATCCGCGGACCTTGCTCATCTTGGTGATGATGTTCAGCCAGCGCGGCCAGAACTCTTCGAGAGCCTTCTCATCCGTGTCCGCGACATGACCGGGCGAGTGCACGCCAATTGGTAGCGGCTCTCGGCCGAACTTTTCGAGGGCTTGCAGGAAGAGCCGCGAGAAAGGCCGGAAGCGCGCCGGCGACCCGCCGATGATCGCGAGCATGAGCGAGAAACCGTAGTGCGCAGCGCGTACGACTGATTGGGGACTTCCGCCCACCCCGATCCAGGCCGGGAACGGGCCGTTCTCGGTGAAGGGCACGACATCCTGGTTATTGAGTGACGGCCTCAGGTTGCCCTGCCAGGTGACCGGTCCGCCTTTCCGCAGCTCGGCGAACAGGTTGACTTTCTCCTCGAAGAGGTCCTCGTAGTCGGCAAGGTCATAGCCGAACAGCGGGAACGAGTCGATGCTCGAACCTCGACCCAGGATGACCTCGGCGCGACCGCTCGAGATGGCGTTGAGCGTCGAGAAGCGTTGAAACACCCTGACGGGATCGTCCGAGCTCAGCACCGTGACCGCCGACCCAATGTGGATGCGCTGCGTGCGGGCCGCGATTGCGGCCAGCACCACATCAGCCGCCGGCATCGGGAAGTCGTCCGTGTGGTGCTCGCCGATACCAAAGAAGTCGACACCTACCTGCTCCGCGAGAACGCCCTCCTCGACGACGTTGCGGATCGTCTGCGCGTGCGAAAGGGGACGGTCCCGGGCGTCGTGCTCGTGGTCGCCGAACGTGTCGAGCCCGAGCACGAGCGGAAAGGGGGTCGATCCGCCCGTGGTCTCGCGTGGGCTTTCCGTGGTCGAGGTTGTCATGCGTGCACCGCCGTCGTGCGGATAGCCAGCTCGAACTGTGACCGGGCGAGAACCGCGCCGAAGATGGGTCCGCCCGGCTGCAGAATCCTGCCCGCGCTGAGGCTGGGCAGCAAGATGGGGTCGTAGCCGATCCGGTCAATCACCTCTCCGACGAGCTTCGCCGCACCGGCATCGTTCCCGGCCACGCCGATCGCGTGGCGGTCGGGCGAGCCCGCCGGTCGACGGCCATCCTCAAGGTCCTGGTAGGCGATCTGGTTGAGGGACTTGACGACCGTGGATTGAGAGAGTTGCCGCTGCACGATCTCGCTACTCGAAACCTCCTGGCCTTTAAACATCGGGACGACTCCATCGGCCGGCGCCCAGTAGTTCATGGCGTCGACAACGAGCTTGCCGGCCAACAGGCCCGGGTCGAGTGCCGGGAACCTGTGCAGCGGTATCGCCAGCACCACCAAGTCCGCCGCCGCCACCGCATCCGCCGCCCACCGCGCTTCCGCCCCTGGCATCACAACCTGGGTTATGAGCTCGAGGTTTTCGGGACTCCCAGAAGCGGCGATGGCCACCTCGAATCCGGCGTCGAGCGCAATCCTCGCGATGACCGGACCAACGTGGCCCGCTCCGAGGACCGCGATTCGCTGCACCGATGACGGGATCGCCGAGCCGCTCACCCTCCACCTCCCTCGGACCGAGCCATCAGGTACGAGTGGAGATGGTTCTCAAGTGAGCGCAGAATGTCGCCAAGCGCCGCGAATTGCTCCGGCGTCAAGGCATCGGCGAAATGCCTCTTGATCGACCTCATGTGCGGGGCGGTCGCCCGCCGGAAGACGCGCGCGCCTTCGGCGGTCAGCGCGATCTCGGCGCCGCGGCTGTCGGTGGCGCAGTCGTCCCGCCGGATCAGCCGCCGCCTCTCCATCCGGCCGAGGTGGTGGGACAGCCGGCTCCGCTCCCAATCGATGGTCCGGGCGAGCTCAGAGGATCGCATCCGCTTTCCGTCCGCCTCGGTCAAGGCGAGGAGGACCTGGTAGTCGGCGGGGGAGAGGTTCGTCTCCTGCAGCTCGGCCCCCAGTACTCTCCGCAGCTCCCCGGTGGTGTCCAGGAGCGAGCGCCAAGTGGCCAGCTCCGCGGACGTCATCTGCCGCCTGGCCGCCGGGCGTGCGCCCGGACGGTCGATGTCCGGGGCCTGAGACGCTGACACGCCAACCATCTTACCCAACTGATTGACACGTCAATCAAGATCGCGACTCGACCGGTCGATGTGGATCGGGAGCGTGATCGATATAGGGCACGCCGCCTTCATCGACATCGCCCTCTCGAAGCGCGAGTAATCTGTCCGTCAGGCAGGCTGCATCTTGCGGCCTGGAGGGTCTTGTGCCATTCTGGCCCCGGCTGACCGGACAGATCTGATGCAGCACACAGTGGGAGGTTGCGGTGATGTCGAGCACTGGTAGATCGCTCCGTTGGGCGGCCGCGTGCGGGGCCGTCCTGATGGCGGCATTGGCGTGCGGCGGGTCGAGCAATACAGGCGGGACCGTTACCTTCAAAGGGACCAAGAACATCGGGCTCTCGGTCGCCCTGACTGGGCAATCCGCCCTCTACGGGCACGCCATAAGTCAGTCCATGAAGCTCGCCGCAGACGAAATCAACGCCAAAGGTGGAATCAACGGCTACAAGGTGAACGCCGACATCCTGGACGATGCCACCCAGGTGGCGAACGCCGTCAACAACATCAAGTCTCTGATCCTCCAGGACAACGTCGTGGCCATGCTTGGAAATGTCACCTCTGCGCAGTGCCAGGCCACCAGCCCGATCGCCAAGCAGAACAAGGTCATCTACATCGCGGCGACGTGCAACAGCTACCAGCTGACCACCGAGCCGGACCTGGTCAACCCCTACTACATCTCGGTCGTACCGAACACTTTCATGGAGGGCACAGCGGCGGGAGAGCTGGCGGCGAAGACCGGCGCCAAAAAGATCTTCATCGTTTCCCCGAAGTACCTGTTCGGGATCTCCGAGACCAACGCATTCGTCGCCGAGCTGAAGAAGGTCGCGCCGAGCGCGACGATCATCAACGACTCCAGCACCTGGTATGTCCCATTCCCGACCAACCCCCGTTGGGACTCGACGATCAACGCCATCCAGGCCGCGAAGCCGGACCTCGTTTACTCCAACATCTTCGCGGCAGATCAGATCAACTTCATCACCCAGGCGCTCCAGGTCGACCCGAACTTCTTCCAGAAGTACCCGATGACAACCCTGGCTTCAGTCGACGAGCTCCAGTCACTCGGCTCGAAATACCCGCTCGGCATGCATCTCTACCAGCGCGCGCCTTTCTTCGCCCTCAACAACCCCGCCATGAACGGGTTCGTCACCAAGTACCACGACCGTTACGGCGAGTTCCCCTCCGACTGGGCGGTCATGGACTACGACGCGATGACGATGTACGCCAAGGCGGCCAATGCCGCCGGCAGCTTCGACGCGGACAAAGTGCGGTCGCAGATAGTCGGCCACTCTTTCGACAGCCTGCGCGGCTACAAGTTCACGATTCGCGACGGCGACCAGCAGGCCAACGTGGGCGAGACGGTCGGGACCACCGGCGACTCGGGAGGCAAGTATCCGTTCCCGATCCTGGTCAACTCGACCAACCTGAAGGGCGACGACCTCTTGATGCCGACTGCGATCATGCAGCAGCTGCAGGCGGGCCAGTGCGAGAAGACGCCTGGCACCCCGAACACGACAGACTTTTCCCTCTGCCCAGCCTGGAAGACCAGCTGACGTCCTGAGCTCGATGCCGACCGCATAGACGGTGGACCCGGGCAAGTTCCTGCTATTCGCGACGGGCGGGTTGGCCGACGCGGCCTACCTGTTCATCGTGGCGGCCGGGCTTTCCCTCGTGTTCGGGGCGCTGCGCGTGATCAACATGGCGCACGGGTCCCTCTACATGATCGCGGCGATGGTGTCGGTCGTCGTGGCGAACAGGCTTGGGGCCGGCATTGGATTCCTACCCGCGTTGCTGGGCGCGGTCCTGGTCGCCGCGGCCATCGGGGCTGTGATCGAGACCACCGTCCTGAAGCGCGTCTACGGCCATGAGCACCTGGTCCAGCTGCTGGCGACCTACGCCATCGCGCTGATCATCGGCGGCGCCGCTCGACTGATCTTCGGGTCGAATTACCGGACTACATCGACCCCAATCCAGGGCTCGCTCACCATCCTGGGCTACAGCTATTCCCTGTATGCGCTGGTGATGATCGCCGCCGCGATTTTGATCGGGCTCGGCATGTACGGCTTGCTCTTCCGGACCAGGCTCGGCCGCAACATCCGCGCCGCCGTTTCCGATCCCGAGCTGCTGAACGCCTCAGGCGTGAACGTGACCCTGCTCTACACGGCAGTCTTTACTGTCGGCGCGGGGCTCGCCGGTCTCGGTGGTGCCATCGTGGCTCCAAGTCAGGCGGTCGACCCCACCATCGGCGACTCGGTGCTCGTCCTCGCCTTTGCGATCAGCGTGATCGGCGGGCTGGGCTCGATCATCGGCTCCGCCGTCGGTGCCTTGATGGTGGGTGAGGTCATCTCCTTCGGACTCATCAACCCGACCACGAACAGCTTCGCGCTCGCCTTCGTCTTCATCATCATGACCCTCGTCCTGACCGTACGGCCGTGGGCCAGGGCATGATCGAGTCGGCAAGGTTCGAGATCGTCCTCGGGGTGACCTCCCTGATCCTGGCTTTGTGGGCGGTCAGCTACAACCTGATGTTGGGCTACGCAGGAATGGTCTCCTTCGCCCACGCCGCCTACTACGGCGTCGGCGCGTACACGGTGGCGATTCTTCTCCAGCGCTATCAGATCTCTTACTTCGCGGCTCTCGCTGCGGCGCCGTTGGTCGCCGCGACAGTTGGGATCATCACCGGCTTCGTCGCCCTGCGCGCAGTCCGGCTTTACTTCTCGCTCCTGACGCTGGCCATCTCTCAGCTTCTTTACTCGGTCGCTGAGGGCTGGTATTCGGTGACCGGCGGCGACAACGGCATCAATGGGATCGTCACGCCCGACCAGCTGACCGACTACCCGACCCTCTACTACTTCGTGGCCGCGATCGTTGGCGTCTCGCTCCTCCTCATGTTCGTGCTCACGCGTTCGCCATTTGGTGCAGCGCTGCTGGCGATCCGGGAGAACCGGGAGCGTGCTCGCTCAGTCGGCATCAACGTCAAGGCATACGAGCTGGCCGTCTACACAATCGCCGCGCTGTTCGCCGGCGTGGCCGGAGCCCTTTTCCCGCTCGTCCAGCCGTCCGTGGTGCCGGGCATGCTGTTCTGGACGGAGAACGCGACGCCGGTGGTCGTGACTCTACTGGGCGGCGTGGGTAGCTTTCTAGGGCCTGGTTTCGGCGCGTTCATATTCACGGGCCTGAACAACTCCCTGAGCCGCGACTTTCCATATCAGCTGGATGTGCTCCTGGGCGCCATCGTCCTCGGGGTTGTGCTGCTCGTGCCGGGAGGATTCGCTTCGGTGCCTGGACTCGTCGCCCAGCTCCGGCGCCGTGTCGTGGGCGAAGAGACACCCTCGATCGAGGCCGAGACCAAGGGCGAGGCGATTCGGATGATCGACGTGGCCCGTGCGGTCGAAGCTCATGCCATCCAGTCCGAGCACATAGAAAGAGGAAAGGTGCTCCTCAAGCTCGAGGGCCTGAGCCGGAGCTTCGGCGGTCTCCGCGCGGTGGATTCGGTGAACCTCGAGATTCATGAGGGCGACAGGCACGCGATCATCGGCCCGAACGGGGCCGGCAAGTCCACCCTTTTCAACCTCATCACCGGCCGCATGCGCCCGAGCGCGGGGCGTGTCTGGTTCGATGGCCGCGACATCACCGGCCGGCCGGCTCACGTCGTCGCGAAAGCGGGCATCGGAAGGGCCTTCCAGATCACCATGATCTTTCCGAGACTGACTGTCCGGCAGAACCTGCAGTACGCGATGCTCGCTCATCGTGGACGTACGGTCCAACCCTGGGGCCTGGCTGACCGCATCTACCGCGATGAGGCGATTGAGCTCCTTGATGCAGTCGGCCTGGGTCCTCACGCCGACCTTCCCGCAGGTCAGCTGTCCCATGGTGACCAGCGGGCGATCGAGCTCGCCATCTCGCTCGCCCTCGGCTCGCGAATGATCTTGCTGGACGAGCCCACGGCCGGCATGTCCGCATCGGAGACACGCCACGCGATGGAGCTGGTGCGCCGCGTTGCCACTGACCGCAACCTGACGCTCTTGTTTTGCGAGCACGACATGAGCGTCGTCTTCGGAACAGCTCGCACAGTGACCGTGATGCACCAGGGCCGCATTCTCATGCAGGGCACTCCCGAGCAGATCCGGTCCAACCCCGAGGTCCAGGCTGTCTATCTCGGTGAGCTGGACATGGACGAAGAGGAGGCGGCGCCGGCATGAGCCTCCACGTCGAGAAGTTGAACGTCCGGTACGGCAAGAGTCATGTCGTG